>NZ_JSZE01000045.1 GCF_000802365.1 Xanthomonas cannabis pv. cannabis | reverse complement strand
GCGCATGACCGTGATCGATGTGCGCAACGAACTCATTGCCTTTTATGAGCGCCGCGGCTATCGGCGCACCGGCATCCTCAAGCCATTTCCGTACGGCGACGAACGCTTCGGCGTGCCGCTGCGTCAGGATCTGCGCTTCGAAGTGCTGGAAAAACCGCTGGACGGCGCATCCCCGTGAGCGAGACGTGGACCTTTGTCTGCGCCAGCGCAGCCTTGCTGCCCGGCGAACTGCAAACCGTATGGGATGAAGTGACCGACGCGCCCATCGTGGTGTTCAACCTCGACGGCGAGCTGTACGCGCTGGAAGACCGCTGCAGCCATGAAGACTACGAGCTGTCGCCCGGCAGCTTCGACCCGGTGGCCGGTACCATCGAGTGCCAGCTGCATAGTGCGCGCTTCGATATCCGCGATGGCCGCCCGCTGTGTGCACCCGCGTACACTGCCGTGCCCAAGTTTCCGGTCAAGCGCGAGCACGACGGCATCTGGACCCGCGACGACCGCTGAGGCGACCCGCAACCCCACACTAGCGCCCGCCATCGGCGGACAGCGTGCGCCGTCGATCGGCGAAGATTGCAAAGAAGAATGATTTGCATTTAAGATCGCAGCCCTTCAGGTCTTCTTAACATCTGACCTGCCTGCGATCCCATGCGCCCTGCCCTGCCCGACACCTCTGATCCGCCTGTTGCCGGCCTGCGCTTTTCAGCGCCGCGCCGCCGCGCGTGTGGTGGCAGCCGGCGGGTCGCGGTGGGCTAGCGGCGGCGTTCGACCCTTCCCGCATCCGCCGAGCCATCGCCAGGCCGGAGCATCGCTTTCCTTTTCGAGACATCTCATGACTCCCAGGATTTCCCCGCTCACCTCGGCCGTGCTGTTGACGCTGTCCGCCCCCGCCCTTGCCCAACCTGGCGACGCGCCGGCCCCTCCGGGTGCAGTGGATCTGGATGCCATCCGGGTACAGCAGGAGCGTGCGCAGAAGCCGTCCTCGCCCAAGTACACCGAAGCCCTGCGCGATACGCCGCAGACCATCACCGTGGTCACCAAGCAGACCATGGACCAGCAGAATCTGCTGTCCTTGCGCGATGTGCTGAGCACCCTGCCCGGCATCACCTTCGGTGCGGGCGAAGGCGGCGGCGGCTATGGCGACAGCATCAACCTGCGCGGCTTCACGGCAAGCAGCGACATCACCACCGACGGCGTGCGCGACAGCGCGCAATACAGCCGCAGCGATACCTTCAACCTGGAAGCGGTGGAGCTGATCAACGGCGCCAATTCGGCCATGTCCGGTGCCGGCTCGGTCGGCGGCAACATCAATCTGGTGACCAAGACGGCCGGCCAGGGCGACTTCACCAACGTGCTGATCGGTGGCGGCAGCGACCGCTACGGCCGCCTCACCGTCGACAGCAACCACGACTTCGACAACGGCGCCGCCGTGCGACTGAACGCGATGGGCCACACCCAGGACGTGCCGGGCCGCGACGAAGAATTCCGTCACCGCTGGGGCTTTGCGCCGTCGGTGGCCTTCGGCCTGGGCTCGGACACCCGCTTCACCCTGAGCTACCTGCACCAGCACGACAACAACCTGCCGCAGTACGGCGTGCCGTTTGCGCTCAGCCCGTTCAACGACGGCCCGTTGCCGGGCGTGGACCGCGAAACCTATTACGGTTATCGCAATACCTCGCGTCAGGAGATCGACGTGGACATGCTCACCGGCGTGCTGGACATGGATTTTGGCGACACCCTCAAACTGCGCAGCCTGGCGCGCCTGCAGCGGGTGGACCAGAGCCTCAATGCCACCGCGCTGCAGGGCACCTGGTGCCTGCCCGATGGCACCGACCCGTACACCGGTCGTACCTGTGTCAGCCAGCCGCCCGCCACCTGGAATCCGAACAGCGGCCCGCGCGGCCTGGTGCGCGAGACCGAGAATTTCATTGCGCACAGCCAGACCGATCTGACCGCCACGCTGCGCACCGGCGCCATCGAGCATCGCATCGTCGCCGGCGTGGCCTTCAGCAAGGAAGACTTCGAGCTGGACAGCGGTACGACCTTCCGCAATGCCGACGGCTCCACCACAGGCATCACCTACCCGCTGCAGAGCTTCGACAATCCGTACAACATCTGGACCGGCCCGCAGAACTATTTCCGCACCGCTCACAGCAAGGGCAGCCTGACCAACCAGGCGATCTACCTGTTCGATACGCTGCAGTTCAACGAGCAGTGGATGCTCAATGTCGGCGGGCGCTACGAGCACAACGAAGGCGATAGCACCACCTACACCGTCAACGCCGCCGGTGGCATCACCGGCGTTGCCGCAGGTTTCCCGGCCGGCAACGAAGAAGACCTGTTCTCCTATCGTGCCGGCCTGGTGTTCAAGCCGGCCGATAACGCCAGCCTGTATCTGTCCTACGCCAACAGCAAGACGCCCTCCAAGGCCTCGGTCAACGGCTCGTGCACCCCGATCGCCACTGCCACTGCCGGTGCCAACTGCAATGTGGCGCCGGAAACGGCAGTCAACATCGAACTGGGCGGCAAGTGGGACGTGCTGGATGAGCGCCTGGCGCTGACCGCGGCGGTATTCCGCAACGAGCGCGAAAACTACAAGGTCAACAGCGGCGACCCGCTGATTCCCGAGCAGGTGCTGGACGGCAAGGCACGCGTGGACGGCATCGCGCTGGGTGCGGCCGGGTACCTGACCGACCGCTGGTCGATCTTCGCCAATTACACCTTCCTGGACAGCGAAGTGCTGCAGAGCGTGTCCAATCGCACCGCCAGCCTCACCGGCGATCCGGTCGCCGGACGCGAACTGGTGCAGACCCCGCGCAATGCCGGCAACATCTGGACCACCTATTCGCTCAACCAGTGGACCTTTGGTTATGGCGTCACCTATCAGGGCGGCTTCTATCCGAACAATGCGTCGGGCGCGGCCTACATCAAGACCGACGATTACTGGGTGCACCGGGCGATGGTCGGCCTACGCGTCAACGACTGGCTCAGCCTGCAGTTGAACGTCAACAACCTGTTCGACAAGGAGTACTACACCAGCGTGCGCAACAACCTGACCGTCAATGCCGCAGGCACCGTCACCGCCGGAAACGGCTGGGCATTGCCGGGCGACGGCCGCTCGGCAGTATTGAACGCCACCTTCAGTTTCTGACCCCCGGCACGCCGTCCGGCTGGCACGGACGGCGTGGAGAACACCGCATGTTGCTGCCCATTCCCGATGTGTTGACGCCCGCGCAGCTGCACACGTTGCGCGCGCGACTGGACGCGGCCGATTGGGCAGACGGCCGCATCACCGCCGGCCATCAATCGGCACAGGCCAAGGACAATGCGCAGCTGCCCGAAGACAGCGCCGTGGCGCGCGACGCCAGTGCGCTGGTGCTGGAGGCACTCTCGCGCAGCAGCACGTTCTTTTCGGCGGCATTGCCACGCCGGATCTATCCGCCGTTGTTCAACCGCTACAGCGGCGGGCAGTCGTTCGGCTATCACGTCGACAACGCGGTGCGGTACGACCGCAGTCGCGGTGGCGCCGAACCGGTACGTACCGATGTGTCGGGCACGCTGTTTCTCAGCGACCCGGATAGTTACGACGGTGGCGAGCTGGTGATCGAAGACACCTACGGCACCCAGTCGGTCAAGTTGCCGGCCGGGCACCTGGTGATCTACCCCGGCACCAGCCTGCACAAGGTGATGCCCGTGACACGCGGTACGCGGGTGGCGTCGTTTTTCTGGACCCAGAGCATGCTGCGCGACGATGCGCAGCGCCGCCTGTTGTTCGAACTGGATGTCTCGATCAGGCGCCTCACACAGGACACCCCCGGCCATCCGTCGCTGGTCCAGCTCACCGGCGTCTATCACAACCTGCTGCGGCAATGGGCCGATGTCTGAGCCTGCACTGGACCCTGCGCAGTGGATCGGCCTGCTGCGCACGCAGCCGGACCAGGCCATTGCGTTGCTGCGCAGGGCTGCGGCCGGTCACGATCCGAACGCGCAACTGCTGCTCGCCCAGATCTATGCCGAAGGGCGCGGCATCGCCGCAGACCCGGCCCTGGCAATGCTGTGGTACGAAGTGGCCGCCAATGGCGGGCATCCGGAGGCGATGAATCAACTGGGCCGCTGCCATGAGCTGGGGTTTGGCACTGCCGCCAACGAGATGCTGGCGGCTTTGTGGTACCGCCGCGCCGCCGAGCACGACCTGGTGTGGGGCATGTACAACCTGGCGCATCTGTACGCCTCCGGGCGGGGTGTGGCGCAGGACCACGCGCAGGCCCTGGCGCTGTATCGCCGCGCGGCCGAGCGTGGCCACGCCAAGTCGATGAACTTTCTGGCACGTTATCTCGACCAGGGCCTGGCCTGCAGCCCCGATCCGCTGGCCGCGCGCCACTGGTATTGCCGCTCCGCCGAAGCCGGCGATTTCCGTGGCCAGGCGAGCTATGCCACCTTGCTGGCAGACAGTGGCGAACTGGATCTGGCCGAACAGTGGATGCGTCGCGCCATCGCCGGGGGACACGCCGGCTTCCTGCGTCAGCTCACGCCGCTGCTGGCCAATGCACCGCAGCCGCGCCTGCGCGCACTGCTGGGCCAGGTGGCCCTGCGGCAGGCGCACCCGCAGCCGTCTGCCTCTGCGGACGTGGCATAGACCCGCATGTCCACCTCGAACGACGCTGTCGCCAACGCCCGGCAACGCCGCGGATTCTGGTTGCGCATGCTGCATCAGTGGCACTGGATCAGTTCGGCGTTGTGCCTGATCGGCATGCTGCTGTTTACGCTTACCGGGTTGACCCTGAATCACGCTGCACGCATCGAAGCCAGCCCATCGACCGAGCAGCGCGCACTGACCCTGCCGCCTGCGCTGCTGACCACCCTGGGCAACACGCAGGAGGGCGACGCACCACTGCCGCCACGCGTGGCGCATTGGCTGGAGCGCGAACTGGACACCGGCATCGGCGCGCGCAGCGGCGAGTGGTCCGCGGACGAGGTGTACGTGGCCCTGCCCCGCCCAGGCGGCGATGCCTGGTTGAGCCTGGACCGCCACACTGGCGCGATCGAATACGAATCCACCACGCGTGGCGCGATCGCCTACCTCAACGACCTGCACAAGGGCCGCAACGCGGGGCCAGCCTGGGGCTGGTTCATCGACGTGTTCGCCATCGCCTGCCTGGTGTTCTGCATCACCGGCCTGTTCCTGCTGCACCTACATGCCCGTCAGCGCAGCATGACCTGGCCGCTGGTCGGCCTCGGTTTGCTGGTGCCGCTCCTGCTTGCCTTGCTGTTGATCCACTGACCCTCGTTACCGGAGACGATCATGCGCGCCACCCTGACCATCGCCCTGAGTGGCCTGCTCGCCATGCCGGCGTATGCGGCCACGCTCGACATCAACGTCGAAATCCCCAAGCTCAATGTCGCCGAATATCACCGCCCGTACGTGGCGATCTGGCTGGAAGGCGCCGATCAGAAAGTCGCGGCCAACCTGGCGGTCTGGTACCAGTCCAAGGACACCGCCGAAGGCCACGGCACCAAGTGGCTGCCGGACCTGCGCCAGTGGTGGCGCAAGTCCGGCCGCACCCTGACCGTGCCGGTCGATGGCGTGACCGGCCCGACCCGCCCGGCCGGCGCGCACGCGCTGTCGTTCTCCGACACCAAGGGCGCGCTGAAGGCGCTGCCGGCCGGGCAATACACGCTGGTGGTGGAGGCCGCGCGCGAAGTGGGCGGGCGTGAGTTGGTCAAGGTGCCTTTCACCTGGCCGGCCACGTCTGCGCAATCCGCCAAGGCCAGCGGCAGCAGCGAGCTGGGCACGGTCACCCTGACTGCCAAACCGTGATGCGCGAGCGCGCCGCGGCCAGGCATGCAGCGGCGCGCAGGACGCACGCGGTTTCCTCGCAGCAAACACGCTCTACCTCGCCGGCCTATTGCCCCCGCAGCGCCGCAGCGCGCTGCTCAACCACGCGCCCCATCGACCTGATCGTCTTCAAGGAGTTGTCATGACACGTTCGCTCGCCCTGATCGCCATGCTTGCCGCACTTCCTGTCAGCGCGCTGGCCCACAAGGCCTGGCTGCTGCCGTCGCAGACCGTGCTGGCCGGCGAAGCCCCGTGGATCACCGTCGATGCGGCGGTGTCCAACGACCTGTTCTACTTCAATCACGTGCCGCTGCGCCTGGACAACCTGAGCATCACTGCGCCGGACGGCAGCACGCTCAAGCCGGAAAATCCGGCAACCGGCAAATACCGCAGCGTGTTCGACCTGCAACTCACCCAGCCGGGCACCTACAAGCTCGGCATCGTCAACGCCGGCCTGTTCGCCAGCTGGAAGGAAGACGGCAAGCCCAAGCGTTGGCGCGGCAACGAAGCCAGCTTCGCCACCGACGTGCCGAAAAATGCGCAGGAGCTGCAGGTCTCGCAATCGCTCAACCGCGTAGAGACCTTCGTTACCCGCGGCGCTCCCACCACCACCGTATTCAAGCCCACCGGCAAGGGCATCGAGCTGCTACCGGTCACCCACCCCAACGATCTGGTGGCCGGCGAAGCGGCGCAGTTCACCCTGCAGCTGGATGGCAAGCCGGCAGCCGGCCTCGAGATCGAAATCGTGCGAGGCGGCACCCGCTATCGCGATGCGCAACATGAAATCAAGCTCAAGACCGACGCCAAGGGCAACTTCAGCGTGACCTGGCCGGAAGCGGGCATGTACTGGCTGGAGACCACCAGCGAAGACACCAGGACCTCGCTGCCGCAGGCCAAGCAGCGTCGCCTGGGCTATGTGGCAACGCTGGAAGTGCTGCCGCAATAAGAGCGGCTGACGCCATTGCTACGCACCAGCCGGCAGACGCGGTCGGTGCTCGGCATCTGCGTGTCCTCGTGCACTTTCGGCTCATGTGCAGGGCCGATGCCCACCTGGCGACTGCTTTCTAGCTTTCTTGGCCGCAGTGACGGCAGCGCGCGCAACGGTTCTGGTGGCATACCAGGACCGTGCACGAGGGAGCCGTCGCCCCGCGCTACCGTCCGCGTCGCAACGGTCCACGCCGGGATGCTGGAAGGATGCGAACAGCAGAGGGCATTGATCGTCGAACCGCCAGCATGCGGATGCAATCGGCTGCGCCGCACCTCACCATGGCGTTCCTGCCGCAGCGCCCGCCCACCAGTCCACGTATGAACTCACCGATTCCCGCAGACGCAACGCTTGCCACCCTGGGCGGCCGCAGCATGGGCACCACCTGGAGCGTGAAGCTGGTGGCGCCACGCACGCGCGACCTGCATCCCCTGCATGCAGGCATCCAGACTGCGCTCGACCGGGTGGTGGCGCAGATGAGCACCTGGGAAGCGGGCTCGGACATCAGCCGCTACAACCGTGCTGCTGCGGGAGGCTGGCATCCCTTGCCCGAGGATTTCCAGCGCGTGCTGCACGCCGCGCTGCAGATCGCGCAGGCCAGCGGTGGCGCGTTCGATCCGACCATCGGGCCGCTGGTCGAGCTGTGGGGTTTTGGCCCTTCCGGCGGCCGGCGACGCGTGCCCTCCCCCGAGCAGATCGCATTGGCCAGCCTGCGTTGCGGGTGGCGGCGACTGGAGCTGGATGGCCAGCGGCTGCTGCAGTCAGGTGCCGTCGCGCTGGACCTGTCCGGCATCGCAAAGGGATACGGCGTGGATTGTGTGCACCACGCGCTGATCAAGGCCGATATTGCCAGCGCCTTGATCGAGGTCGGCGGCGAGTTGTTCGGCTATGGACGCAAGCCCGATGGCAGCGCCTGGCGCGTGCTGGTCGAATCCGCGCCCGATGAAGAGGCTGGCGCTGCACTGCCACCCCGCGTAGTCGCCCTGGACGGACTGGCCGTGGCCACCTCCGGCGATCGCTGGCACCGTTTCGACGCGGACGGAACGCGCTACACGCACACGCTGGACCCGCGCACGGGTTCCCCGATCGCGCATGCGCCCGCTGCCGTGACCGTGCTCGCGTGCGATGCGATGCATGCCGATGCCTGGGCCACTGCAATGACCGTCCTTGGCGCCGATGCCGGGCTGGCCTACGCACGCAACGCCAACCTGGCCGTGCGCTTTCTGACCCGACAGGACGGCGCCCTGAGCGAAGCGATGAGCCCCGCGTTCGAGCAGCACCTGGCGGCGTCGTGAGCGGCGCACCTGCCCGCATCTGGTTTGGCAATGGCGCGCTGCTGCTCGCCCTGGCCGCGCTGGGCGCATGGTTTGCCAGCCTGCATGCTGGCACATGGTGGAGCGCGCCCACTCCGCATCGCTGGCAGTGGGCCGGCCTTGGCGTGGCGAGCTATGCAGGATTGTGCACCGCCATCTTCCTCCGCCGCCGCACCCGGACCGGTGCGCGGCACGGGCGCGGCAGCAGCCTGCTGATCGCGTGGGCAAGCCAGACCGGGTTCGCACGCGAGCTTGCCGAACGCAGCGCAGCGGCATTCCAGTTGGCAGGCATTGGCGCCCACGCCTTGCCGCTGGAGGCGGTCAGTGCAGAGCAACTGGCGCGCGTACCGCGGTTGCTGTGCATCGTCAGCACCACCGGCGAGGGCGATGCGCCGGATCACGCACAGGTAGCGGAGCGCGACTGGCTCAGCGACGACGGGCAGGATCTGGCAGCCGTGCAGTACGCGGTGCTGGCACTGGGCGATCGGCGATACGCGCAGTTCTGCGCGTTCGGTCGTCGCCTCGATCATCGCCTGCAGGCGCGTGGCGGCGTCCGTCTGTTCGAGCGCATCGAGGTCGACAATGCCGACCCGCTTGCGCTGAAACGGTGGCAGCACCATCTGGCGGCACTCACACCTGCGCTCGATGCGCAGCCGAACTGGAGCCTGCCGACTTATGCCGCCTGGCAGCTACGCGACCGTTGCCACGTCAATCCTGGCAGTGCCGGCGCAGCAGTCCATCGGCTTCGGCTCACGCCCTGCGAGGGGCCGCTGCCGCACTGGCAGGCTGGCGACATCGCCGAGATCGCCCCGCAAAATCCGCCGGAGCAGGTGGAGGCCTGGTTGCAGCAGCACCGATGCGATGGCGCGCGGATGATCGACGGCCGCCCGCTGCGCGACTGGCTCAGCGGCGCGCGTTTGCCTGACGATGTTGATGTTGACGTTGATGTTGATGTTGATGCCGATGCCGATGCCGATGCCGATGCCGATGCCGCGATATTCAATGCAGACCTCGACGCGTTGGTGCACAACCTGGTTGCGTTGCCGCATCGCGAGTATTCGCTGGCATCGATCCCCGAGGAAGGACACGCCGAACTGCTGATCCGCGAACACCGGCAGGCCGATGGACGCCCAGGTGTCGGCAGCGCCTGGCTTTGCCTGCATGCGCCGATCGGTGCACACATCGCGCTGCGTGTGCGCAGCAATCCGGGCTTCCATCCACCGGTACCGGAGCACCCCATGCTGCTGATCGGCAATGGCACCGGCATCGCCGGGTTGCGCGCGCATCTGGTCGCACGCATTGCCGCGGGCGCGCGCAACAACTGGTTGATCTTCGGCGAACGCAATGCCGCATACGACGCGCTCTACACCGAAGAATTGCAGCAGTGGCGGCGTGAGGGCTGGATCGCCCGTCTCGATCTGGTGTACTCGCGCGACCAGGACGCCGCGCCGCGCTACGTACAACATGTACTCACCGCCGCTGCCGACACCTTGCGCCAGTGGGTCGACCGCGGCGCCCGCCTCTATCTCTGCGGTAGCCTGCGCGGCATGGCACCCGACGTCGATCGCGCACTCGACACCATTTTAGGAACCGAACTCAGGCAGGCGCTGGTGGACAGCGGCCGCTACCGCCGCGACGTGTACTGAGCCTGTGGCCTACTCGGCCGCGCCCGGATACGGGCTCACCCGAATCGCCAGCAACTCGCCACCGCCATCCAGAACGTAGCGACTGCGTGTCGCGGCGCTCAGCCAGGCGGTATCGCCGGCCGCCAACGGCGGCAGCGCACTATCGCGGCCAAAACTGGCCTGACCGGCCAGCAAATGGATCGCCCAGGCGTTGGAAGGGTCGGCGAAAAACAGCATGGTGCCGACCAGGGGCCGATGCAGCAGCTCGGTCCGCAATAGATCGCGCCGCCACATCAGGTTGAAGTCCTGGGTCGGCCCGTCGAGCAGTTCGGCACTCGCCGTCTCTTCGCCCGCAAATCGGACGCGCTGGTAAGGCGGCAGCAACGCCACACGACGGCCCGCACGAGGGGAGGCCACGCCAGCAGCCGCGTTGATCAGAAGGTCGCCGCTCTGACCTGTATCTCTGCCTGCATCTGCATCTGCATCTGCATCTGCACCTGCAGCATCGCCATGGCCCGCATCACCATCGGCGGCGTGCTCGCCGTTGCCAAACTGCAGCCGCATGCCGTTACCGTGCAGCAGCACCAGTTCGCGGTCGACGCCCGGAAACGCAGAAAACACAGCGTCCTGCTCGATCTCGGCGATCGACAGGCGTAGCGCCCAGTGCTCGGCGTCCCCAAGCCGCAGGATCTCGCGCGTCCACCCCAATTGATTGCGCCAGCGCTCGCGGCGGTAGTCGGTGGCCGGAATCACCCGGCTGCTCAGGTCTGTCAGCTGCATCGGCGCATTGTGCCCCAAGCCCTGCCGTCACAGCGTCACCCGCCCTCGATGGCCGGGCACGCAGACATCACCGCTGCCCTGCCCCGCCTGCCCGGCACGGCCCTCGCTCATGGAGTGGACCAGTTTCCGCGGAGCCGCCAGTTCCGCCTGCCCCAACGAAAAACGCCCGGCTGCACATCCAAGTGCAACACCGGGCGATTCCACGTCCTTGTCGGCTTCCAGCCATCCCCCAGACATCCTGTCCAGTTAGGTTGCGGCCACGCATCCTCGCGTCGAACCGTATCTCGGATCCCTTCCCCTTAACGCCGTCCCACCGGTTTCACCGCCGCCCCCTTGGCAGCCTTCTTGGCGGGAGCCATCGTGGCTCCTACCTCGATCAGGTCGCGATTCCGTTCGACCGTCTTGAGTCCGATGCCCTTGACCAGTGCCAGTTCCTCGGCACTTTTGAAGGGACCGTTTGCCTGACGGTGCTCGACGATTGCCTCGGCTTTTGATCGCCCGACGTTCGTCAGCACCTTGTCCAATTCCTCAGCAGACGCGGTATTGATATCGACCTTCTCAAGCGCGTACGCATTTGAGGACAACAGCAACGCCAGTAGCAGGGACTTCAGGACTACGGTAAATGACTTCATTGCAACGCTCCTTGTGGCTTGGGTGATGGTCCTAGCCAGCATTCCTGCCGGCGGAGCCAGTGTCCCGCGCCACATGCAGCAATCCTATCGCCAACGAACTTTTCACACAGCCGGTGAACTGCGCGCCGCCTTGTAGGGAAATCCCTACCCCATGTCACCGGCGTAGAATGTGCCGCTACGTCACGCATTCGGAGCCTCCATGGACAGCGCCAAGATCGACCAATTCATTAGCGACACCTGGGACCGCGAGATCGTCCCGCAACTGGTCGATTACATCCGTATTCCCAACAAGTCGCCGATGTTCGACACCGATTGGGTGGCCAACGGATACATGGAGCAGGCCGTCACCCTGATGGAAAGCTGGGCGCGGGCACAGGCGATCGACGGCATGCAGGTCGAGGTGGTGCGCCTGGAAGGCCGCACGCCGTTGATCTTCATCGAGATCCCGGCCACCGGCCCGGAATCGGGCGACGACACCGTGTTGCTGTACGGGCACCTGGACAAGCAGCCGGAAATGACCGGCTGGGATGCCGACCTTGGCCCCTGGGAGCCGGTACTGCGCGACGACAAGTTGTACGGCCGCGGTGGCGCCGACGACGGCTACGCCATCTACGGCTCGCTGGCGGCCATCCTGGCACTGCGCACGCAGGGCCTGCCGCACGCGCGTTGCGTGGTGCTGATCGAGGCCTGCGAAGAGTCCGGCAGCTACGACCTGCCGGCCTACGTGGACCACCTGGCACAGCGCATCGGCAAGCCGTCGCTGGTGGTCTGCCTGGACTCGGGCTGCGGCAATTACGAGCAGCTGTGGTGCACCACCTCGTTGCGCGGCCTGACCGGCGGCAACCTCACGGTGAAGGTACTGGAAGAAGGCGTGCACTCCGGCGATGCGTCCGGCGTGGTGCCGTCCAGCTTCCGGCTGTTGCGTCAGCTGCTCTCGCGCATCGAAGACGAAACCAGCGGCCGCATCCTGCTGGACGGCCTGCATGTCGAGGTGCCGGCGGAACGACTGAGCCAGGCCAAGGCTGCAGCGGCAACGCTGGATACCGCCATTTTCGACAAGTTCCCGATGGTCGATGGCCTGGTGCCGATGCATGAGGACCTCACCGAGCTGGTGTTGAACCGCACCTGGCGCCCGGCGCTGTCGATCACCGGTGTGGACGGCATGCCGCCGCTGGCCTCGGCCGGCAACGTGCTGCGTCCGCAGACGGCGGTGAAGCTGTCGCTGCGGCTGCCGCCGACGGCCGACGGCAAGGCCTGCGGCGAGTTGCTCAAGGAAGCGCTGCTGCGTGATCCGCCCAACGGCGCCCAGGTGACGCTGGAGCTGGAGAAGGCCTCGTCCGGCTGGAATGCACCGGCTATGGCGCCGTGGCTGGAAAAGGCCATCGACGACGCCAGCCAGGCGTTTTTCCACAAGCCGGCGATGTACATGGGTGAAGGCGGCTCGATCCCGTTCATGGGCATGCTGGGCGAGAAGTTCCCCGGTGCGCAGTTCATGATCACCGGCGTGCTGGGGCCCCACTCCAACGCACACGGTCCGAACGAGTTCCTGCATATCCCGATGGGCAAGCGCGTCACCGCCTGCGTATCGAAGGTGATCGCCGACCATCACGCGGCCTGTCTGCGAGGCGAAACCAGTGGCTCGCCGGTGGCGGCCGATAGCGGCACCCGGCATGGGGGTCACGGTTGCTGTTGAGTTAGCGGTTGAACCGATGCATGCAGTTGGCTTGCATCGGTTGCTGGGAAAGGTGAGTGGCGGTTCGTGCGGGTGCTTGCGTGGTGGGTGGGCTGGCTGGCGGGTTGGCGAGAAGGCTCCTGGTGCACTTGGCTCTGCCTGGCCTTACGCGTCGCCTGGCCCCGTACCCTCACCCCAACCCCTCTCCCAATGGGAGAGGGGCTTAGGATCTGCTCCTCTTCGGATTTGGGAGTGGCTTGCCGATGCAGAGCCGTTGTCTTTCCCTGAAGCGTCGCCTGCGATGCCTTTGGTTTTGCAAACCTCATCCGCGATATTTTTCTGCGGACATGTCTCTTGGGAAGCGGCTGGTCGGGGAGATGGCTTCGCACGAATCAAAAGCGCACAGCGGCAGAAGCCAATCACTACGCTCTCTGAAGCCGATGCATCGGCGCGGTCACTCCTGCGCCCGCGGCGCCAGGTAGCGACATCCGAAATGCTAGGCTGCCGATCCCGTCCACTCGCGGTGCTGCGATGAACAATCTATTTGGTAGCGATAGCTGGCTCTACATCCTGCTGGTCGGTTTTGTCGTCGGGCTGCTGGCGCGTTTCATCACCCCCGGTACCCAGCGCCTGGGCTGCCTGCTGACCATCGTGCTCGGGATCGCCGGTGCAGTTGTTGCCAGCTGGTTTGGGCGCTACATGGGGTGGTACCGCGCAGGCGAGCCGGCCGGTTTCCTTGGCGCATTGCTCGGTGCCATCGCCATCCTCGCGCTGCTGCGGTTGTTCAGCGGCAGCAAACGCTGAGCGCTGCCCGCGCGCCTGCCCCACCACGACAAAACACCATAGAATATGACGTCATCACCTTCGGACACTGCGCGCGACGCGCTGCGCCTGCACTGGGCGCGCCAGGCCCTCAACGATCCACGCGCCATGCTGCAGCGCGCGTCCACGGATGCCGGGTTTCGCAGCTACTGGCGCACGCAGGGCAGTGGCGTCGATCGCATCGTGATGGACGCGCCCCCAGCGCTGGAGAATGTAGCGCCGTGGTTGCGCACGCACGGCGTGCTGCGTGAGCACGGCGTTCGCGTGCCGCAGGTGCTGGCGCAGGAGTTGGAGAGCGGATTTCTGCTGCTGGAGGATCTGGGCGTGCCGACGTTGGCGCAGGTGTTGACCGACGCCAACGCCGATGGCCTGATCGATGGTGCCATCGCGCAGTTGCTGTTGCTGCAGCAGATTCCGCCGCCTGCCGACAGCGGAGTGTTCGGCGAGGCGCTGCTGCAACGCGATGCGGGACTGTTCGAGGAATGGTTTCTGGGACGCCATCTCGGCGTGCAGCTGGACTGTGGCCATGCCGAGCAACTGCAATTGGTGCAGCGCCGTTTGATGGACAACGCCCTGGCGCAGCCACGCGTGTTCACCCATCGCGATTTCATGCCGCGCAATCTGATGCCGGTGGCCGATGGCCCGGCAGTGCTGGACTTTCAGGATTGCGTGATCGGCCCGATCGCCTACGACCCGATCAGCCTGTTCAAGGACACCTCGGTGAGCTGGCCGATTGCCCGCGTGGACGGCTGGCTGCAGCGCTACCACGCGCGCGCAAGTGCGGCCGGATTGCCGGTACCGCCACTGGCGCAGTTTCTGCGCGATGCGGACTGGATGGGGGTGCAGCGGCATCTGAAGAATCTGGGTATTTTTTCGCGCCTGAGCCATCGCGATGGCAAGCATTGGTATCTGGAGAACGTGCCGCGCTTCATCACGTATCTGGACGAGGTACTGCCCCGCTACACCGAGCTTGCGCCGTTGCTTGGCCTGCTGGACGAGGTGATCAAGCCCGCACTGGCAGCACGCGTGCAGCAGGTCACCGCATGAAAGCGCTGATCTTTGCCGCAGGATTCGGCGAGCGCATGCGCCCGCTCACCGAGCGCACGCCCAAGCCGCTGCTATCCGTCGGCGGCACGCCGTTGATCGTGTGGCATTTACGCAAATTGGCGGCACTGGGCGTGGACGAGGTGGTGATCAACACCTCGTGGCTGGCCGAGCAGTTTCCCCAGGTATTGGGCGACGGCAGCACGTTCGGTTTACGACTGACCTATTCCTACGAAGGTGCGACGCCACTGGAAACCGGCGGCGGCATGCTGCATGCGCTGCCGCTGCTGGGCGATGCACCGTTTCTGCTGGTCAATGGCGACATCTGGACCGATTTCGATTTTGCCCGCCTGTCGCGTGCGCCGGAGGGATTGGCGCAGCTGGTGCTGGTCGACCAACCTGCATATGCAGCGCGTGCGGATTTCGCGCTGGACGCCGATGGCAAGGTACGCGCCGATCTCCCTGCGACGCATACCTACGCCGGCATCGGTGTCTATCGGCCGGCGTTGCTACGCGATTGGCCATCGGTGATTGGCCCGCTGCCAGCGCAGGGCAGCGCGGCGCCGCGGTTTGCGCTGGCGCCGATCCTGCGTGCGCAGATGGCAGCAGGCTTGGTCGATGGCATTCATCATTCCGGGCGCTGGACCGATGTCGGCACGCCGCAGCGGCTGGCGGACCTGGATGCGCAGTTGTTGCACGACGGCGGCTGATCGTGGCCACAACGCCGCATCGCGCGGTGTGCATCGGCATTGCGTGCACCAGGCGCACCGACCATCCCGACGGGTCCTTGCAGCAGCGCAACAGACCATCCGCTCTGTAAGCTCTAGGGGTCGTGCTCCGACAGCCTGGGCGCTGCAGATAGACGCGCGGCCGGGAAGCGCAAGGCACACCGCGCCTCCCCGACAACGAGCGCAGTCATCCTGCCGACTGCTCTAGGACCCACGATCCTCAAGCACACGCCGCAGGAACGGCACCGTGATGCGGCGCTTGGCGGCCAGCGATTCGCGATCCAGCCGATCCAGCAAGGCCACCAGACCGGCCAGCTCGCGCTCGCTATGGGTCAGCAACCAATCGATCGCCGCCTCGTCCAGAGCCAGGCCGCGCCGCTGCGCGCGGTCGCGCAGCACCGCCGCGCGCGCGGCATCGTCGAGTACCGGCAAGCCGATGCGGATGCATTGCGACAGGCGCGAGCGCAGGTCCGGCAGGACCAGGGCCAGGCCATCGGGCATTTGCCGGGCGGTGTAGAGCAGGCTGATGCCGGCCGCGCGCGCACGGTTGTGGAAATCGAACAGCGCCACTTCGTCGTCGCGCTGCCCGGCAATGCTGTCCACGCCGTCCAGTGCGACCAGGCTGCGCCCTTCCAGCGCTTCGAGCGCATCGCGCAGCCGTCCAGCCGCCGCGTGCAGGGGCAGATACGCCGTTGCGCGCCCGGCCTGCTCGGCCGCAGCGCACACCGCCAGTGCCAGATGCGTCTTGCCGGTACCGGCGGGACCGGCCAGGTACAGCCAGTCGTTCACCTGCCCGGCCGCCAGCGCCTGCAACTGCGCAAGCAGGCCGTCGGGCGCGGCGATGTAACTGTCGAAACGCTGGTCGGATGGCGCGCGCAACGCCAATGGCAACTGCGGCACGCTCACGACCGATCTGCGTCCTTGCTCGGGTCGATGATGATGCTGCGCTCGGGCGTGGACTGCAGCACGATGCCGGCCCGCTCGCCTGCATACAGGTCGCTGCGGGTGTACTGCTCATGCGCGTAGCGCAGCAGCACATTGGCCACCGCCGCCACCGGCAATGCCAGCAACATCCCGAGGAAGCCGAACAACTGGCCGCCGGCCATCACCGCAAAGATCACTGCCACCGGATGCAGGCCGATCTTGTCGCCGACGATGCGCGGGGTGAGCACGTAGCTTTCCAGCAACTGGCCAACGGTGAACACCACGCCCACGCCGATCAGCAGCTTCAGGTCCAGGCCCTGCGCCTGCACGATGGCCGCCAGCAGCGCCAGCACGATGCCGGTGGTCGCGCCCAGGTACGGAATGAAGCTGATGAAACCGGCGATGATGCCGATCAACAACCCCAGGTTCAGCCCGATGATGGACAGGCCGGTGGCATAGATCGCGCCCAACGCCAGCATCACCAGGAACTGGCCGCGAATGAAGCCGCCGAGCACGTCGTTGGATTCCAGCGCCAACCGGCTCACCGTGCCGATGTAGGCACGCGGTATCACCGCCGCCACGCGCTCGACCAGCCGGTCCCAGTCACGCAGGAAGTAGAACGCCAGGATCGGCAGCAATGCCAGGTTGATCACCCAGGTCACCATCGCAAAGCCCGAGCGCGACACGTAGCCGAAGAAGGTCTTGGCGGCACCGCCGGCCTGTTCCCAATGGCTGCGGATCCAGTCGATCAGCCGCTCCGGGTCCAGCCAGCCCATCAGCTCCACGCCGGTCTTGGCTTCCAGCCACGGGATGGCGGTACTGATCGCCCAGGCGCGCATCTGCGGCAGTGCATCGATCAGGGTCATGATCTGGCGTTCGATCATCGGCACCAGGATCATCAGCGCCAGCACGAACAACAGCGTGGCCAGCACGAACACCAGGGCCACCGCCACGTTGCGCGAACGCCCGGCGCGCTCGATGCGGTCCACCAGCGGATCGCCCAGCCACGCAAGCAGCAGGGCCAGTACGAAGGGCGTCAGGATCGGCGCCAGCAGCGAGATCACCCACAGCACACCGACGATCACCGCCGCCCATTTGAGGCGACGCAGGAATAAGGCGATCTCGGCTTCGGGAGTCAAAGTCATTTCAGGCGGTACTCGGCGCGCTCGTTTTCGAGAATGATCGGGCCCTCGGTCGGGACCGACACCGAGACCAGGGGACTATTGTCGCCGAGCATACGGTTGAGCCCGGAAATGCCCGTGAGCAATTCCAGATCCACTTCCATGCGGTCGCCATTGGCGCTGACCGGGCGGATGCTGCGCACCACCGACACGCCCTGCAGCGCAGCGGCAACCCGCAGGTAATCGTCGGCGCTATGGATGCCGGTGATCACCGCGCGGTATACGCCCGGCACCCCCGAGTCCACGCGCTTGGCATAGCGCTTGACCAGTGCATCGGCCGCGCCGTCGGCACCGGCCGCCATCGCACGCCGCGCATCGCCATCGCTGCTGGTCCAGCTGGACAACACATTGCCGTTGTCCACGAACACCCAGTCGGCGGTCCAGCCGGCGGCATTGCGGTAGAGCTTGCCGATCAGTTGCATCGGCGGGCTGTACTTGGCCGAGGCGCGCGACACCGCGGCGGTGTCCTTGCGCCAGATCGCACCGGCCAGTACCTGCTCGGCAGCGGCGCCGCCCGGCAGGCCGAGCCGATAGCCACGCTCGATGGCGCGGTCGAGCACGCTGCGGGCGGCGTTGGCCTGGGCAACCCCGACCAGGCGCGGACCGCTGCCGTCATCGATGGCCAGCCACAGCACCGGCTTGGGCCGCGGCAGCGGCCAGACCGGCAGGCCCAACGCTGCGATCAGTCCATCGACATCGGACTGCCGAAACCGTGCCACCAGGGTGGTGCGGAAGGTCGGCGCACCGGAGCGCGAAGTGCCCTGATCCTGGCGGTAGTCGTAGTGCTCGACGTAATTGGGCGCATTGCGCAGCGCCTGCGGCACCCCCGGGCGGCTCATCACCGAGCGATCGCCGGAGACCTTGCCCAGCACCGCGCCCAGCGCGCGCGCCAGGGCACCGGGGCAATCGGATTCGCTCTGGCTGTTGACCGGCACTTCGGCATCGTAGGCGCTCTGCGCCTTGGCGACGTCGCCTTCGGTGCGCAGGTCGGCCTGCGCAAAGGCCGGAACGGCGGGCATGGCGACCACGAGGGCGAGAAAGAAAGCGAGACTGCGGCGCATCGACGGTTCCATGGCATAGGCGTATCCGGGTGAATTGTTGCCCGAATGGGGCGCTAGCGCCAACGTGGCTGTTAAAATCGCCGCCTTTACTGCCGAGCCACCCACGCCCGTGACCAGCCCAACGCCTTCTACTCCCTCGCCCATGACCTACCGCGACGCAGGCGTCGACATCGATGCCGGCAACGCCCTGGTCGAACGCATCAAGCCGCTGGTCAAGCGCAGCTTCCGGCCGGAGGTGATGGGTGGCCTGGGCGGCTTTGGCGCGCTGTTCGACCTGTCCGGCAAGTACAAGGAGCCGGTGCTGGTCTCCGGCACCGACGGCGTGGGCACCAAGCTCAAGCTGGCACAGCAACTGGGCCGCCACGACACCATCGGCATCGACCTGGTCGGCATGTGCGTCAACGACGTGCTGGTGCAGGGCGCCGAACCGCTGTTCTTCCTGGACTACTTCGCCACCGGCAAGCTGGATGTGGACACTGCGGCTGCAGTGGTGGGCGGCATTGCACGCGGTTGCGAGCTGTCCGGTTGCGCGTTGATCGGCGGCGAAACCGCCGAAATGCCCGACATGTACCCGCCCGGCGAATACGACCTGGCCGGCTTCACCGTCGGTGCGGTGGAAAAGTCGCAGTTGCTGGACGGCGCACAGGTACGCGCCGGCGACGTGCTGATCGGCATCGCGTCCTCCGGCCCGCATTCCAACGGCTATTCGTTGATCCGCAAGATCTACGAACGCGCCGGTGCGCCGGCCGAGCACGTGCTGGACGATGGCACCAGGTTGATCGATGCATTGATGGCGCCCACCGCGCTGTACGTCAAGCCGGTGCTGGCGCTGCTGAAATCGCATGGCGAATCGATCCACGCCATGGCGCACATCACCGGCGGCGGGCTGACCGAAAACATCATTCGCGTGATTCCGGATGGCCTGGGCCTGGAGATCGATGCCAAGGCGTGGACGCTGCCGCCGGTCTTTGCCTGGCTGCAGCGCGAAGGCGCGGTGGCCGATGCCGAAATGTGGCGCACCTTCAACTGCGGGATCGGCTTCGTGCTGGTCGCATCCCCTGATCAGGCGGCGGCGCTGGAACAGGCGCTGGATGGCCAGTCGCTCGCCCACTGGCGGATCGGCCAGGTGGTCGCCGCGCGCGGCGACGAACGCGTACAGATCGGCTGACCAGGAACCTCGCATGGACGCTTCCCCACCCCTGGCCGCTCCGTCGGCCAGCGCCGACGACCTGCAGCATCTCAAGCTGCTGTCGATCTTTCATTACGTGCTGGCCGGCATCACCGGGCTGTTTTCGATGTTCCCGCTGATCCATCTGGTCATGGGGCTGGCCATTGTCACCGGGCAGTTGCCGATGCAGGGCAGCAATGGGGAACCCGCACCTGCCGAGATGCGCCTGTTCGGCTGGATCTTCGTGGTGTTCGCGGCCGCCCTGATCACCGGCGGCCTGACCCTGGCCGGGTTCATGGCCTATGCCGGGCGCTGCATCGCCCAGCGCCGGCGGCATCTGCTCTGTCTGATCGTGGCGGGCATCTCCTGCAGCTTCATGCCGTTCGGGACCGTGCTTGGAGTCTTCACGCTGGTCACCTTGCTGCGCCCCCAGGTCAAGGCACTGTTCGGCGCTGCGCCTGCCGCAGGTTGAAATGAAGGCGAGCCCACGCGCCATGCGCCGTCCGAAGCTGGCCGCGTTGGTCGCCACGCTGGCAGTGTTTGCAGCAAGCTGGATCGCCCCGCTGTGGCCGCTCGAGCAGGCGCTGCACAGTACGTTGACCGTGGCCGGGCTGATTGCGCTGATGGGTGTCGACCGTCGCTGTCCGATGGACACCGGTGCCTTTACAGCGATCTGCGTGTTCATCTGCATGCACTGCATCGGCGCACGCTGGCTGTATTCCAACGTGCCCTACGAACACTGGAGCCGGCAGCTGCTGCACTGGTCGCCTGCTACGGCGTTCGGCTGGACGCGCAATCATTTCGACCGGCTGATCCATCTGCTGTTCGGGCTGTGCTTTACCCCGGCCGTGATGCAGCTGGCGGTGCGGCGATGGCCGCGATTGACGCGGCGTCAGGCCTTCGCGCTGACGGTGATGAGCATCATGTGCGTCAGCCTGATTTACGAGTGGTTCGAATGGGGCATTGCGCTGCTGCTGTCGCCGCAGGCCGCCGAAGCCTACAACGGCCAGCAGGGCGATCCCTGGGACGCGCATACCGACATGCTGCTGGCCACCCTCGGCAGCCTGGCGGCCTACCCCGTGGTGAGGACATTGCTCAATGCACGCAACTGACGCCCCGCTCCGCCTGGCCGTACTGGCCTCCGGCCGCGGCAGCAACCTGCAGGCCATGCTCGATGCCATCGCCAGCGGGCGCCTGCACGCAACCGTGGTCGGGGTGTTCTCCGATCGCCCGCAGGCGCCGGCCCTGCAGAAGGTGGACGCGGCACGGCGCTGGAGCGCCAGCCCGCGCGCGTTTGCCGACAGGGACGCGTTCGATGCGGCGCTGGGCGATGCGATCGCCGCCGTGCAGCCGGACTGGATCGTCTGCGCCGGCTACATGCGCATCCTCGGCGAGCCGCTGGTGCGCCGCTTTGCCGGCCGCATGCTCAATATCCACCCGTCGCTGCTGCCCAAGTATCGCGGCCTGCACACCCATGCGCGCGCGCTGGAAGCCGGCGATGCCGAACATGGCGCCAGCGTGCATCTGGTGGTGCCCGAGCTGGATGCCGGCAGCGTGATCGCACAGGCCCGCGTGCCGGTGCTGCCTGGCGACAGTGCCGACCAGCTGGCTGCGCGTGTCCTGGCCCGCGAGCATCCGCTGCTGCTTGCCACCCTCGACCTGCTGGCCAGTGGGCGTGTGCAGATCCACGGCGATGCGGTCCACCTCGACGGTCAGTGCCTGTTTACGCCACTACGACTAGAGTCCGCTGACACCGCATTCGCCTGAATGCGCAGACGCCCCCCTCATCCTGCCTCGGACATCCTTGTGGGCCCTGTGCCCCAATCAGCGCATGAACGTCCTTCCGATCGCCGCCGCGCTGTTGACCACCGCCCTGCTCACCCAGGCCGGCCCCGGCCGCGCGCAACAGGCCACTCACGTCCCCGTGCCCGCCCAGCCAACGCCGGTGCCCCCTGCTGCGGAGGCACCGGCATCTGCCGCCACCCTGCCTGCCAGCACCTGGACGCCGCCACCGCTGGAGCCGTTCGTGGCGACCTACCAGGCGTTCTATCGCGGCAAGGAAGCGGGCGACGCCACGATGCAGGTCAGCCACGGCGACGGCAGCCAGTGGCGCATCGACATGTCGGTACGCGGCCGTAAAGGCTTTGCCAGCATCCTGGGCCTGAACCTGGAGCAGAGCACGGTGTTCCGTGTCGACGGTGACACCTACGTGCCGCTGAGCCAGAGCACCGTGCGCAAGGCGGTGTTCTTCGGCAAGAAGGTCACCGGCGTCTACAACTGGCAGGCCGGCACCGCGCAATGGGATGGCGATCTGAAGAAGGAACGCCAACAACCGATTCCGCTGCAGCACGGCGACCAGAGCGCGCTCTCCTTGAACCTGTCGCTGATGCGCGACGCGCAGCCCGGCCGCAGCCTGAGCTATCGCTATGTCGACGTGGGCAAGGTGCGCAAGTACGACTACCGCGCCGCCGACACCACCGAGGTGGTGCAGGTCGGCGACCTGAGCTACGACGCGTTGCGCGTGTATCGCGTCAACGGCGGCGACAACGAAACCATCCTCTGGATCGCCAACGGGGTTCCGACCCCGGTGCGCATCCTGCAACGTGACAAAGGTGAGGATCAGGTCGATCTCCGCCTGGTCGAATACCAAGGAGCCTGACCATGACATTCTCTTTCCGCCCCAGCGCATTGATCGCCGCCGCTGCCCTGGCCGTGGCCAGCCTGCCGGCGTTTGCCGTGCAGCCCTTCCAGGCCGACTACTCGGCCAATTACATGGGTATGCAGGCCAACGGCACCATGACCCTGGCCGCGGCCGGCGCCAACCAGTGGCGCTACACGCTGACCATCCAGAACCAGCTGGCCAACCTGACCCAGAGCACGGTGTTCGAGGAAGCCAACGGCCAATTGCGCCCGGTGAGCAGCAACGACACCTCGTCGATGATGGTCAAGCGCCGCAACGTCACCGCCAATTACGACTGGAAAACCAGCCAGGCCACCTGGGGCGGCGACATCAAGCCGGACCGTCGCGGTCCGGTCAAGCTGCAGCCTGGCGATATGGACGCATTGCTGATCAACCTGGCAATCACCCGCGACCTGGCCGCCGGCAAGCCGCTCAACTACCGCATGGTGGACGAAGGCCGCATCAAGCCGATGAGCTACAAGGTGGTCGGCAAGGAAACCATCACCGTCAACGGCAAGCAGGAACAGGCCACCAAGGTCTCGCGCGTGGACGGCGACAAGGAATTGATCGCCTGGGTGGTCAAGGACCTGCCGGTGCCGGCGCGCCTGCTGCAGAAGGAAAAGGGCCAGGATGCGCTGGACCTGACCATCAAGGGCCTGCGCTAAGCGCCAGGCGCGCGCGGGCACGCTCCTACCAGAGCACGGGAACCTGCTCGACAGGCATCTTGCCTCCGACAGCGATGAGAGCCCGGCCGCGAGCCGGGCTCTTCATTCCGATCGGCATGCGGCGGAATCTCCGCAGCACGCAGAAACGCTCGACCCTCAGGGCTTGGCCGCCGCCTTGTCATCGCCACTGGAGAACACCGTGCGGCAGTCCACCCGGATCTGCTCATCCGTGCCGCGCCAATAAAACAAGTCGCAATGGCGCTTGCCTTCGACGGTCTTTTTTACCGCCACCGCATAGAACGATTGCGCGATCTCGTTGCGGCTGGCGGTGCCGTCGCCGTTCCAGTCCATGTCCTTGAACTCGACGCCCTGGGTGATGGCCATGCCCACGCTCCATGCATAGGCCAGCCACGCCAGGATCAGCACGATCACGCCCAGCAGGATCTTGCGCCGGGTGGTGAAGCGTCCGCGCAGGATCATGCGCTGCGCCGGATGGTCGCGCCCAGCGCCCCCAGCTTCTCCTCGATGTTTTCGTAGCCACGGTCCAGGTGGTAGATGCGATCGATGGTGGTGTCGCCGTCGGCCACCAGGCCGGCCAGGATCAACGATGCCGACGCGCGCAGATCGGTCGCCATCACCGGCGCGCCACTCAGGCGTTCGGCACCGCGCACGATGGCGGTATGGCCTTCGACCTGGATGTCCGCGCCCAGGCGCAGCAGCTCGTTGACGTGCATGAAGCGGTTTTCGAAGATGGTTTCGTTGATCACGCCTACGCCGTCTGCCACGCAATTGAGCGCCATGAATTGCGCCTGCATGTCGGTGGGAAACGCCGGATATGGCGCGGTGGTCAGGTTGACCGCACGCGGGCGCTTACCGTGCATGTCCAGGGTGATGCTGTCGGCGGTGGTGGTGATGCTGGCGCCGGCTTCGGTGAGCTTGTCCAGCACCGCATCCAGGGTGTCCGGGCGTGCGCGGCGCACGGTGACGCTGCCGCCGGTCATCGCCGCGGCCACCAGGAAGGTGCCGGTTTCGATGCGATCCGGCAGCACCGCATGGTGCCCGCCGCCCAGACGCTCGACACCCTGCACCACGATGCGCGGGGTGCCGGCGCCTTCGATCTGCGCACCGAGCGCGATCAGGCAATCGGCCAGGTCAGTCACCTCCGGCTCCATCGCCGCGTTTTCCAGCACCGTGGTGCCTTCGGCCAGCACGGCCGCCATCAGCACGTTTTCGGTGCCGGTGACGCTGACCATGTCGAACACATAGCGGCCGCCCTTGAGGCGCCCGCTACTGGTGGCCTTGATGTAGCCGTTCTCCACGCTGATGTCCGCACCCAGCGCCTGCAGGCCCTTGATGTGCTGATCCACCGGGCGCGAGCCGATTGCGCAACCGCCGGGCAGCGAGACTTCGGCGGTGCCGTAGCGCGCCAGCAGCGGGCCCAGCACCAGGATCGAAGCGCGCATGGTCTTGACCAGCTCGTACGGGGCGACCTGATGGGTGACCGAACGCGGATCGACCAGGATCGAGCGGCCCTTGGCCAGCGTGCCTTCGTCGATGGTGACCTCGGCGCCCAGCTCACCGAGCAGCTTCACCGTGGTGATCACGTCGTGCAGGTGCGGCACGTTGCTGATTTCCACCGGCGCGTCGGCCAGCAGGGTGGCGCACAGGATCGGCAGCACGGCGTTCTTGGCGCCGGAAATATTGACTTCGCCGTGCAGCGCTTGGCCGCCGGTCACTACGATTTTTGCCATGGGAATCTGAGAAGTCCGAAGTAAGGGTATGTCGGGGGAAGGAGGTGCGGCCGGACGGCCTTCAGGCGAACGGCGCTGAGACCGGGAGACCGAGCGCCACGCTGTGCATTGCCCGGGACGCGCTGGACACCGATACGCGGTGATCGTGGACCCAAGCCAGGGAGCCGAGGATGCAGCCGCATGCCGATTCCCGGCCCGGGCCGCCTGGCGGCGAGCGCGGTTGCCGGGCTCAGCCTTCCTCGGGCGACAGCGTCTTGAGCTGCAGCGCGTGGATCGCCCCGCCCATCAGCTCGCCCAGGGTCGCGTAGACCATGCGGTGGCGCGCCAGCGGGGCCTTGCCCGCAAATGCGGGGCTGACCACGGTGGCCTCGAAGTGCACGCCATCGTCGCCGTGCACGTCGACGCGGGCTTCGGGCAAGCCGGATTCGATGAGTTTACGGATGGTTTCGGCGTCCAAAGGGCGTTTCCTCATAAAATGAGCGCACATTCTACTCTTCACCCGAGTCCTGCATGGCTGTCTCGCCCCTGCCCATCGCCACCGTCAGCGACGCCAGCCTGGTCGCCAGCGGCCAGCGCGTGCTCCAGATCGAGCAGGACGCACTGGCCAACGTGGGCGAGCGGATCGGCAGCGACTTTGCTGCCGCCTGCCGGCTGGTGCTGGCCTCGCGCGGGCGCGTGGTGGCTACCGGCATGGGCAAGTCCGGACATATCGCACGCAAGATCGCCGCCACCCTGGCATCGACCGGCACCCCGGCGTTCTTCGTACATCCTGGCGAGGCCGGCCACGGCGACCTGGGCATGATCACCGAGGCCGACATCGTGCTGGCGCTGTCGTATTCAGGCGAATCGGACGAAGTGCGCATGCTGCTGCCGGTGCTCAAGCGCCAGGGCAACCCGATCATCGCCATGACCGGGCGCGCAGGTTCCACCCTGGCCCAGGCCGCCGACGTGCACCTGGATGTCAGCGTCTCCGCCGAAGCCTGCCCGCTGCACCTGGCCCCAACCTCCAGTACCACCGCCTCGCTGGCCATGGGCGATGCGCTGGCCGTGGCACTGCTCGATGCCCGCGGCTTCACCGCCGACGACTTTGCGCGCTCGCATCCGGCCGGCAGCCTGGGCCGGCGGCTGCTGCTGCACATCACCGACGTGATGCACGCCGGCGACGACCTGCCGCGCGTGCGCGAGGACGCCAGCCTGAGCGAGGCGTTGATGGAAATGAGCCGCAAGCGCCTCGGCATGACCGCCGTGGTCGATGGCCAGGACCGGCTGATCGGCCTGTTCACCGACGGCGACCTGCGCCGCGCCCTGGACAGCGATATCGATGTGCGCAATGCCGGCATCGCCGAGGTGATGACGCGCAACCCGCGCACCATCGGCGCCGACCAGCTCGCCGCCGAGGCCGCACGGCTGATGGAGGACTACAAGATCAACGGCCTGATCGTGGTGGACGCACAACAGCGCGCGGTCGGCGCATTGAACATTCACGACCTGTTGCGCGCCAAGGTGGTTTAACAGGTTCAGTTTTCAACCGCCGGACCCCGTTCTTACCGATTTGTGCCGATGCCCTACTCTCCCTTGCAGCACCTTCCCGCCGACCTGATCGACCGCGCCGCGCGGATCCGCCTGGCCTGTTTCGACGTCGACGGTACCCTGACCGACGGGCGCCTGTACTACGACCACGCCGGCAATGAGAGCAAGGCGTTCAACGTGCTGGACGGCCAGGGCCTCAAGCAACTCGAGCATGCTGGCATCCATGTGGCACTGATCACTGCACGTGCCAGCCTGTCGGCGGAAAAACGTGGCCAGGACCTCGGCCTGCATGTGCAGATCGGGGTCAGGAACAAGCGACTGGCGGTCCTGGCGCTGTGCCAGGAACATGGCCTGTCGCTGGACCAGGTGCTGTTCATGGGCGATGACCTGCCCGATCTGCCCGCCCTGCTGGCGGTCGGCCTGCCGGTGGCCCCGGCCAACGCACACCCCTGGATTGCCGAGCGCGTGCAGTGGCACACCCGCGCCCGTGGCGGCGAAGGCGCGGCCCGCGAGGTCTGCGACGTGGTGCTTGCCGCGCAGGGCCAGGTCGAGGACATCATCGAAAGGTTTTCCGCATGAACTGGAACTGGAGAACCACCCTGGGCGTGGTGCTGTTCGCCGCCGCCGTGATCTCCGGCTGGTCGGCATGGCAGCAGCGCGCGCGCCCGGTCGCGGCGGCAGTGGACGAGTCGAAGGCGGACTACGTGCTGCGCGACTTCGAGCTGATCGCGCTGGACAAGCAGACCGGCAAGGAATCGATGACGCTGCGCGCGCCGGAAATGCACCGCAACCGCGCCGACCAGACCTCGGACATCACCACGCCGGTGTTCCTGCTGCCCGACAACGCCAACCAGCCGTGGACGCTGCGCGCCAAGACCGGTTGGGTCAGCCCCAAGGGCGACGAACTGCGCCTGCGCGGCAGTGTCGAAGGCGACAGCCCGACCACCGGCAACACCCCGCCAACCACCTTCCGCACCGAAAGCCTGGACGTGTTCCCGCAGCAGAATCTCGCCAAGACCGCCGCGCCGGTGAGCATGAGCCGGCCGGGTATCATGCAGAGCGGGGTCGGCTTCGAGGCCGATCTCAAATCACGCCAGTACAAGCTCCTTTCTCAGGTCAAGACCCGCTATGAACCGAATGCTGCCCGCTAAACTGGCGTTTGCCGCGCTGCTGTTGCCCGCGATGGCCCTGGCCAAGACCAGCGATCGCAATCAGCCAATGGCGATCGACTCCAATGCCAACGATTGCAACATGCTCGACGACAGCGGCAAGTGCCGTTTCAGCGGCAATGTGGTGATCACCCAGGGCACGCTGGAGATCCATGCCGACACCGCCGACATCTTCCAGAAGAACGGGCAGACCGACCGCGTGGTGCTCACCGGCAAGCAGGCCACGCTCAAGCAGCAGATGGACGACGGCGCAATGATGAACGGCCAGGCCGACAACATCGAGTACCAGGTCGCCAACGAAGTCATCGTCCTGACCGGCAATTACAAGGTCGACTCGCCCAAGGGCACCAACGCCGGCCAGCGCATGGTCTACAACACCAAGACCGGCAACATGCAGAGCGGTGGCGATGGCAGCCGCGTGCGCACCATCATCCAGCCGAAGACCGCTGCGCCTGCCGCGGCCACGCCGGCGCCGGCCGCCAAGCCCGCAGCCAAGCCGCAGGGGAAGAAGTAATGCTGGTCGCCACCGGTCTGCGCAAGAAGTACAAGCAGCGCGAAGTGGTCAAGGAGTTCGGCCTGACGCTGGAAGCCGGCGAAGTGGTCGGCCTGCTCGGCCCCAACGGCGCCGGCAAGACCACCTGCTTCTACATGATCGTGGGTCTGGTCGAGGCCGATGCCGGGCGCATCGAGCTGGACGGCCGCGACCTCACCGCCGAGCCGATGTATGCACGCGCCAAACTCGGCGTGGGCTATCTGCCGCAGGAGCCGTCGATCTTCCGCAAGCTCACCGTGGCCGACAACATCCGCCTGGTGCTGGAACTGCGCGAGGAGCTGGACAACGCCGGCCGCGAGAAGGAGCTGGTTTCGCTGCTGGACGAGTTGCAGATCACCCACGTCGCCGATCAGCTCGGTGCGAGCCTGTCCGGCGGCGAGCGTCGTCGGTGCGAGATCGCGCGTGCGCTGGCGGCCAAGCCGCGCATGATGCTGCTGGACGAACCATTCGCCGGCGTCGATCCGATTTCGGTCGGCGAGATCCAGCGCATCATCATCCACCTCAAGGAACGCGGCATCGGCGTGCTGATCACCGATCACAACGTGCGCGAGACCTTGGGAATCTGTGACCGCGCGTATATCCTCGCCGAGGGGGGCGTGCTGGCGCAGGGGGCACCGGACGCGCTGCTGGCCAATCCCGACGTCCGTCGCGTGTATCTGGGGGAAACCTTCCGCCTTTGAGCGCGTCGCCGCGCCAACGCTTTTTTCAGTCAGTGCCCGCATGAAAGCCCGGCTCCAGACATCGCTAGGACAACAGTTGGTCATGACGCCGCAGTTGCGTCAGGCGATCAAGCTATTGCAGATGTCCACCACCGAGCTGGAAGTGGAAATCGCCGAAGCAGTGGAAACCAATCCACTGCTGGAATGGGCCGATGAAGCGGCGCATGCGGCCAACGAGCCGGCGCCCGA
Source organism: Xanthomonas cannabis pv. cannabis (assembly GCF_000802365.1). Taxonomy (GTDB): domain Bacteria; phylum Pseudomonadota; class Gammaproteobacteria; order Xanthomonadales; family Xanthomonadaceae; genus Xanthomonas; species Xanthomonas cannabis. The sequence continues at coordinate 12,666 of NZ_JSZE01000045.1, read as the reverse complement.
GGCAAGCGCATCGTCGTCCAGCGAAGAACCGCAGCGCGAAGATCCGGCCCCTGCCGAGCGCGACGATGACTGGTCGCAGGACGAACTGCAGTGGAGCGGCTCAGGCAGCGGCGGCAGTTTCGACGACGACGAGTCCGGTGACGCCGCCGAACGTGTGGCCGAGTCCGAGACGCTGGCCGACCATCTGTTATGGCAGCTGCACCTGTCGCCGTTGTCGCCGCGCGATCGCCAGATCGGCGCGATGCTGATCGACGCGCTGGACGAGGACGGCTATCTGCGCGAGCCGCTGCCGGCCATTCTGGAGACGCTGGCGCTGGGCGCGGCGGTGGACGAGGCCGAAGTGCTCACCGTGTTGCACCAGATCCAGCGCTTCGACCCGGTCGGCGTGGGTGCACGTACCCTGGGCGAATGCCTGGCGCTGCAGTTGGCCGTGCTCGACCCGGCCACCCCCGGGCGCGAGCTGGCCCAGCAGATCGTCGCCGGCCCGCTGGAACGGCTGCCGCGCAGCGGAGTGGCCGGGCTGGCACACGAACTCAAACGCTCCACCGCCGATGTCGAGCAGGCGGTGCAGTTGGTGCGCTCGCTGGACCCGCGCCCGGGCAAGCAGATCGGCGAACTGGCGCAGGACACCTATGTGGTGCCCGATTGCGTGATCTGGCGCCAGCGCGGGGTCTGGCGCGCCTCCTTGGCCGGCCGCGCGCAGCCCAAGGTCACCATCCACCGCGGCTACGAGAACCTGATCCGCAGCTGCGGCGAGTCCGACGCCGGCTATCTGCGCGGGCAGCTGCAGGAAGCACGCTGGCTGCTCAAGAGCCTGGAAGCGCGCGGCGAAACCCTGCTCCGGGTGGTGCGCTGCCTGCTGCAGCACCAGGCCGGGTTCCTGGAATTCGGCGCGCAGGCGCTGCGCCCGCTGACCCTGCGCGAGATCGCCGGCGAGCTCGGCCTGCACGAATCCACTATTTCCCGCGCCATCGCCCGCAAATACGTGCGTACCCCGCGCGGCACCATCCCGCTGCGCTCGTTCTTTGCCTCCGGCATCGACACAGACAGCGGCGGCGAGGCCTCCAGCACTGCCATCCAGGCCATGATCCGGCGCCTGATCGAGGCGGAAAACCCGCGCAAACCGTTATCCGACGCCAAGTTGGCCGATCTGCTGAAAACCTCCGGCGTACCAGTGGCGCGGCGCACCGTTGCGAAGTATCGTGAGGCCATGAACATTTCCGCCTCCCACGAACGCGTCCGCATCGCCTGACGTTGCAACCACCGCAACGCCGGCCTGCGCCGGGTTTGTCGGATCACCGGAACGGTTCATTGGCCCACCGACCAATGGAGGTATCCGATGCGCATCGAGACGTATGGCCACCAGCTTGAAGTGACCCCTGCCCTGCGGGAGTACGTGGCAAGCAAGCTGCAGCGACTGCAGCGCCATTTCGACCAGCACTGTGAAGTCCGAACGCAGCTGGCCGTTCGCAAGCCGGACCACCATGTGGTCGCCACCGTCAACCTTCCCGGTCGCACGCTGCACGCAGATGCCAGCGGTTCCACCATGTACGCCGCCATCGACCTGCTGGTCGACAAGCTCGACCGCCTGGTGCTCAAGCACAAAGAAAAGAAATGTAACCACCACGCACGCGAGGTGCGCGACAATCCCGCATGACGCTTCCCGCTTGATGCCCTCATGCCTTTAAACGATCTGATGGCGGCCGTGCGCACCGTGGTGTCGCCGGCCGCCGATCGCGACACCGTCCTGCACACCGCCGCCGATCTGCTGTCCTGCCGCCAGGCCGGCGCCGACGAGCTCTACGCCAACCTGTGCGAGCGCGAGGCCCTGGGCAGTACCGCCATCGGCCACGGCATTGCCATTCCGCATGGACGTTGCCCCAATCTGACCGAACCCCGCGGCGCCCTGCTGCGGCTGGACACGCCGGTGGCCTTTGGCGGCGACGAGCCGGTGGATCTGATCTTTGCGATGGCCGTGCCTGCGCACTACACCCACCAGCATCTGATGCTGTTGTCGGAACTGGCCGAGCGCTTTTCCGATGCCGACTTCCGCCAGCAATTGCGCGCAGCGCCCAACGCCGATGCCCTGCTCGCGTTGCTGACCGACGTCCCGCCACCACAGGCCAGCGCGGCATGAATACCAGCATCACCGCACGCGAGTTGTTCGACCAGCAGCGCGACAAGCTGGCGCTGCGCTGGGTCGCCGGCCAGAAGGGTGAGCACCGCGAGATCCAGGCCGGCAGCAACAATGCGCGGCGCCCGTCGCTGGCCGGGTATCTCAACGTGATCTACCCCAACAAGGTGCAGATCCTGGGCACCGAGGAACTGGCCTGGCTGGATTCGCTGGATGCCCGGCAGCGCTGGGAGACCATCGAAAAGATCATCCAGGTACAGCCGCTGGCGCTGGCGATCAGCAAGAACCAGTCCTGCCCGGAAGACCTGCGCGCGGCGGCCGACGAGTCCAACACGCCGCTGTGGATCTCGCCCAAGCGCGGCCACGAACTGCTCAACCACCTGTCCTACCATCTGGCGCGCACACTGGCGCCGCGGGTCACGTTGCATGGCGTGTTCATGGAGATCTATTCGATCGGCGTGCTGATCACCGGTGAAGCCGGCTCGGGCAAGAGCGAGCTGGCGCTGGAACTGCTCAGCCGTGGTCACCGGCTGGTGGCCGACGACGCGCCCGAATTCACCCAGATCGCCCCCGACGTGCTCGACGGCACCTGCCCGGAACTGCTGCAGGACCTGCTGGAAGTGCGCGGCCTGGGCGTGTTGAACGTGCGCGACATGTTCGGCGACACCGCGGTGAAGAAGAACAAATACCTGCGCCTGATCGTGCACCTGACCCGGCCGATGACCGAGCCCACGCCGTCCGGCTACGAGCGCCTGACCGGCGATTCCGGCAGCCGCCACGTGCTGGACCTGGACGTGCCGTTGATCACCCTGCCGGTGATGCCCGGCCGCAACCTGGCCGTGCTCACCGAGGCGGCCACCCGGCTGCATATCCTGCGCACCAAGGGCATCGACCCGGCGGCGATGTTCATCGCCCGCCACAGCAACCTGCTGGAGCGACGCACGCCATGAGTATCGCGCCCTCCACGCTGATGATCGTGAGCGGGCTGTCCGGCTCGGGCAAATCGGTCGCGCTGAAGACCTTCGAAGACCTGGACTATTACTGCTCGGACAATTTGCCGGTGGAGTTGCTGCCGGACTTCGTCAAGAGCCGCCTGCGTGGCAATCCGCTCGGCGACCAGCGGCTGGCGGTGGGCATCGACGTCCGCAGCCGCAGCGACCTGACCCAGCTGGCGCAATGGCGCCAGGCCGCGCAGGAATACGGCATCGAGGCGCGGCTGCTGTTTTTCGAGGCCAGCGACGAGGCGTTGATCAAGCGCTACGCCGACACCCGGCGCCGCCATCCCTTGAGCCATCTTGGCCTGGCCTTGCCGGAAGCGATCACCCGCGAGCGCCAGTTGACCGAACCGCTGCGACTGCAGGCCGATGCCATCATCGACACCAGTACGCTCAACGTGCATCAGCTGCGCCGCCGTGTGGTGACCGAGTTTGCGCTCGGCTCCAATGATCGCCTGTCGCTGTTGTTCGAATCGTTCGCCTACAAGCGCGGCGTGCCCGCCGAAGCCGACTTCGTGTTCGATGCGCGCGTGCTGCCCAATCCGCACTGGGACCCGGAGCTGCGCCCGCTCACCGGGCGCGATGCCGCGGTGCGCGAGTATCTGGACAAGGAAGCCGATGTGCAGCGTTACAGCGCGCAGATCGTGGACCTGCTCGACACCTGGCTGCCGCGCTTGCGCAACGACACCCGCAGCTACGTGACCATCGCCTTCGGCTGCACCGGTGGCAAGCACCGCTCGGTGTACATGGCCGAACGCATGGCCCGGCATGCGCGCGAGCAGGGTTGGCCGGAAGTGGCGACGTTTCATCGCGAGCAGGACTGAGGGGCTGGGATTCGGGATTCGGAAATCGGGAATCGGGAATCGTCAAGGCGGTATCCGGGGGTCTGTGGCTGCATGCATCCGTGGAGGAGTTGCGGATGCATGATCCTTTTTGAATCTGGTTGTTTGTGGATGGCTTGGGTTGGGTGGGTGCTGTGGAGAGTTGCCGCTCTGCATTCGGTGCTGCTGGATTGCTGATGTGCCTGAAACGTCGCTCTGCGCTTTCGCGCTACGTGCTTGCGACGTTGCGTTCAAAGCGTGGCTGGTGGCATCGGTCATGCGTCGCACTGCTCCCTGCCCCTGTCGCAAGTACCGCAGCGCTCGCTTGCGAGCTGGTCTGCATTGGCAATGCTGACCACATCACGAATCAGCGCGCCCTAGGGCTGAAAAACGCGAACGCTTTGCGTCGCCACGCCGGTCGCTGCGATGGAGCTAAACGGCTATTCAGTTCGCAACACATCGGTGCGGGCAAACGCTATCGCGCGGTCATGCTGACCTGTTAACGTTTCGGCATGGCCTGTGGCATTCTCCTCATTACCCATCCCGGCATCGGCGCGGCGTTGTTGAACGTGGCGACGGGGCTGTTGCGGCATTTGCCGCTGAAGACCGAAGCGTTCGATGTGCCGTTCGATGCAGACCTGGACGCGTTGTTGCCCCAGGCCTCGGCGGCGATGCGCCGGGTCGACGGCGGCGACGGCGTGCTGGTCATGACCGACCTGTATGGCGCCAGCCCCAGCAATCTCGCCAGTCGGTTGGCCAAGCTGGGCACGCCGGTTCGCCGTGTGTCCGCGTTGAGCCTGCCGATGCTGCTGCGGGTGATGAATTACCCCGAACAAGGTTTGCAGGAACTGCCCGCCACTGCGGCGGCCGGTACCCGCAACGGAGCGATCATCGACGATGCTTGAACGCGAACTCATTGTGTCCAACCGACTCGGACTGCATGCGCGGGCAACCGCCAAGCTGGTGCAGACGCTGTCGTCCTATCGCAGCAACGCCACGCTGGCGGCCAAGGGCCGCGAAGTGAATGCCAAGAGCATCATGGGCGTGATGCTGCTCGCCGCCGGGCAAGGCACCAGCGTGGTGGTGCGGCTGGATGGCGAAGACGAAGCGCAGGCCTTGCAGGCGCTGGTGGAGTTGTTCGAGCGTCGTTTCGACGAGGACAGCTGAGCATGCGCGGCGTCGGTGCGGTTGCAGCCGACACGGCGCCAGCGCGCCAGGCACGCGCATGAGCCTGCGTTTGCGCGGACACGGCGCCTCGCGCGGCAATGCGCTCGGGCGTGCGCGCGTGCGCCAGAGCCACACCCTGGAAGTGGCCGAACAACGCGTGCCTGCCAATCAGGTGGAAACGCAACTGCAGCGCCTGCACACGGCCATCGAATCTGCACGGGTGGAAATGCAGCAACTGCGTGATCGCCTGCATGGCGCGCTGGCGCGCGAGGTAGGCGAATTTCTCGAGCTGCACGCCTTGCTGCTGGACGACCCGGAGCTGCTGCAGGGGCTGGACGAGCTGATCCGCACGCACCGCTATAGCGCCGACTATGCCTTGCGCGTGCAACGCGACCGCCTGGCGGCGGTGTTCGACGGCATGGAGGACGCCTACCTCAAGAGCCGCATGGACGACCTGGATCACGTCATCGGCCGCATCCATGCATTCCTGCACAAGCGTGCCCCCGATCTCAAAGGCGTGGCCGGCGAGATCCTGGTCTGCGACAACGTGGCGCCGTCCGAACTGGCGCAGCTGCAGGCCCAGGGCGTGGTCGGCATCGTCACCACCGCCGGTAGCGCGCTGTCGCACAGCGCGATCCTGGCGCGCAGCCTGCACCTGCCACTGGTGGTGGGGGTCAGCGACGCCGTCCAGCGCATCAACGATGGCGATGTGTTGATCGTCGATGCCGGCTCCGGCCAGGTGATCGTCGACCCCACCCCCGAGCATCTGCGCGATTACCGCGAGCGGCTGCGCGCATTGGCCAAGGAGCAACGCGAACTCGGGCGGCTGCGCTCCAAGCCCACGCGCACCCGCGACAACGTCGATATCACCCTGCTGGCCAATGCAGAATCGCTGGAAGACGTCGCGCGTGCGCATGCGCTGGGCGCCAGCGGGCTGGGGCTGTATCGCACCGAATTCCTGTTCCTGCAGCGCAACGAGCTGCCGGACGAAGACGAGCAGTTCCAGACCTATCGCGACACGGTACTGGGCATGAGCGACCGCCCGGTCACCATCCGCACGCTGGACCTGGGCGCCGACAAGGCCGACCGCACCGGGCTGACCCTGAGCGACGAGGACAACCCGGCGCTGGGCCTGCGCGGCGTACGGCTGTCGCTGGCCCGCCCTGCGGTTGCGCAGTCGCAGCTGCGCGCGATCCTGCGCGCGTCCGGCTACGGGCAGGTGCGCATCCTGGTGCCCATGGTCAGCGGCCGCGAAGAAATCCAGTTGCTGCGCAAGCAACTGAAAAAAATCGCCGCGCAGCTGCGCGACGAGGGCCACGAGATTGCCGAGCACATTCCACTGGGCGCGATGATCGAAGTGCCGGCGGCGGCGTTGGCGCTGGACTGCTTCATCGACGACATCGATTTCCTGTCGATCGGCACCAACGATCTGGTGCAGTACCTGCTGGCGGTGGATCGCAACAACGAAGCCTTGGGCGAGCTGTATTCGCCGCTGCACCCGGCGGTGCTGCGGCTGATTGCGCAGGTCATCGCCACCGGGCGCGCCCACGGCAAGCCGGTGGCGGTGTGCGGTGAGATCGCCGGCGACCCGCGTTTCGTACCGATGCTGCTGGCGTTGGGACTAACCGAATTCAGCCTGCATCCGGCCACCTTGCTGGAAGTGCGCCGCGCGGTACGCGACATCCACCTGGGCGAGCTGCGCGTGCATGGCGAGAAATTGCTGCGCGCACGTGACCGCAAGAGCATCGAGAAGTGGCTGGCCTCCATCGCACCAGGCGGCAGCTGCAAGAGCAGCTAGACCAGCGCTGCTGCACGGCCTTCTCCCGCGTGCGGGGAAAGTGCCCGCAGGGCGGATGTGGGCGCTGCGTCGATCATCGACCTGGCAATCAATCACCGGTCAATGCTGACAGACCAACTCGGGTTCGTCGTGGCTGCATGCAGCGTTTGCCAGGCGCGCCAGCAAGCCGGCAGCGCCCGATCGACCGTCCGCAAGCGCGCCGGCACTGTATGTTTCGTCACCATGCGCAAGCGATAATGCCGTGCTGACCCAGCACCGCGTCTTCCACTGACGGCGCGTCCACTCTTCCGGGGAGCCGCGCATGGCCGAAGCCGTCCGCCACGACAAGACTGCGCGCCAGCTGCGATTGCTGTCCGACGCGCTGGACAGCGGGCGACTGGGACCAGTGCGCCGGCTGGTCAATACGTTGGCGCCGGCGGAGATCGGCAACCTGCTCGAATCGCTGCCACCCGGCAAGCGTGAAGTGGTGTGGGGGCTGGTCGACCCGGAGGACGATGGCGAGGTGCTGCTGCACGTCGGCGACGAAGTCCGCGAAAGCCTGCTGGCCGACATGGACCCGGACGAGATCGTGGCCGCGGTCGAAGACCTGGACATCGACGATCTGGCCAACCTGGTCGAGGATCTGCCCGACACCGTCATCGACGAAGTGCTCAAGTCGATGGACCGCGAGAACCGCGAACGGCTGGAGCAGGTACTGTCGTATCCGGAAGACACCGCCGGCCGCCTGATGAACCCGGACGTGGTGACGGTGCGCGCCGACGTCAATGTCGATGTGGTGCTGCGCTACCTGCGCCTGCGCGGCGAGCTGCCCGACCACACCGATCACCTGTATGTGGTGAGCCGGCGCCACCAGTACCTGGGCCGCGTACCGCTGGCCGCGCTGGTGACCCACGAAGACAGCACGCCGGTCAACCGGCTGATCGACGACGAGCAGCCGGCCATCGATGTGGGCGATGGCGCCGAAGAAGTCGCGCGGCGCTTCTCCGACCACGACTGGATCTCTGCGCCGGTGGTGGACGACAACAACATCCTGCTCGGCCGCATCACCATCGACGACGTGGTCGACATCATCCGCGAGCAGGCCGAACACCAGGCCATGAGTGCGGCCGGTCTGGACGAAGACGAGGACATGTTCAGCCCGGCGCGGCGTGCGTTCCGCCGCCGCCTGATCTGGCTGGGCATCAATCTGTGCACCGCGTTCCTGGCCTCCAGCGTGGTCAGCCGCTTCGAGGGCACCATCGAAAAACTGGTGGCACTGGCGGCGCTGATGCCGATCGTGGCCGGCATGGGCGGCAACGCCGGCACCCAGGTCCTGGCACTGATGGTGCGCGGCCTAGCGCTGGGCCAGATCGGCTCGTCCAACGTGATGACCCTGCTCAAGAAGGAGCTCACCGTCGCATTGATCAACGGCCTGTGCCTGGGCGTGGGGCTTGGATTGATCGTGCTGGCCTGGTTCCGGCAACCGATGCTGTCGCTGGTGATCGGCACTGCGCTGACCGCGAACATGCTCACCGCTGCGTTCGGCGGCGTGCTGGTGCCGGTGACGCTCAAACGCCTGGGCTTCGATCCGGCATTGGCCGGTGGCGTGATCCTGACCACCCTGACCGATGTGATGGGCTTCCTGAGCTTTCTCGGCCTGGCCACGTTGGTGCTGCTGCCGTGAGCGCAGCCACGTGAGCACGTGCGAGTGACGGCTACACGCCGATCGCCGCAGTGCGACGTGCCAGTGCGGGTGCATGCGGTGATACTGCAGCACTGTGACCGATGGGGAGTAGTGCGTGATCGTTCGTTGCCTGGTGGTGGGAATCCTGGCGCTGGTGCTTGCCGGCTGCTCCAGCATGGCTGAGCGCCGGCATGACGGCCGGCACGGCCACTTCGTCACCCGCACCTTGCAGCTGGAGGGCCGGCTGTATCGCTACCAGGTGTTCGTGCCGGCGGCCAGGGCGCCGCAGCCGCGGCCGATCGTGTTGTTCCTGCACGGCTCGGGCGAACGCGGCGACAACGGCCGCGACCAGGCCGAGGTGGGCCTGGGCCCGTACCTGAGCGAACACGGCGCCGACTTCCCGGCGCTGGTGGTGTTGCCGCAGGTGCCCGAAAACGAAGAATGGCTGGGCATCAATGCGCGCATGGCGATCGCTGCACTGGATGCGGCCAGCACCGAGTTCGCTGCCGACCCGCAACGCACCTACCTCACCGGCATTTCGATGGGCGGCTATGGCGCCTGGGAAATCGGGCTGATGCAACCGCAGCGGCTTGCCGCAATCGTGCCGATCTGCGGCGCGCTCAAGGCGCCGCGCGATGAGCGCCGCACGCTGTACGTCAGCCTGGTGCTCAAGGAAGCCGACCCGTACACGGCGGCAGTCAGCCAGCTCAGGCACGTGCCGATCTGGACCTTCCATGGCGCCAAGGACACCGCCGTGCCGCCGCACGACGACCGCGCCCTGTATCGCGCGGCCAAGGGCATCGGCGCCAACCTGCGCTACAGCGAATATCCCGAAGGCAGCCACAACGTGTGGGACACGACCTACGCCGACCCGGCCATGTGGGCGTGGATGTTCACGCAGCGGCTGCGCTGAACACCGTTGCATGTGAGCCTGGCGCAGGCCGGCGTTGGCCGATCACCCTGCGCCGCCGCGCATGCACACCGCTCCGCCACGTGGTGCGCGCGGCGCCTGTGCCCAGGGATGCGCACGGCCCGCACGCACGGCGTCGAGCGCAGGCCATCAATGATGGTAGCCGGTGTCGGCGGTGATCTTGCCGCGGAACACGCGATACGACCACACCGTGTAGCCCAGCACCAGCGGCAGCAGCATGACCAGCCCCACCATGGCGAACAGCTGCGATGACGGCGGCGCGGCGGCCTGCCAGAGGGTGTAGACCGGCGGCACCAGGTACGGCCACATGCCCAGCACCAGGCCCAGGAAGCCGAGCACGAACAGGCCCATAGCCAGCAGGAACGGCGGCGTGTCCGCACGCCCGGCATCGCATGAGCGCCACAGCGCATACCCCACCACGGCCACCAGCACCGGCACCGGTAGCAACCACAGGTAATGCGCGCCAGCGAACCAGCGCTCCATCACATGCGACTGCAACGACGGCAGCCAGGCGCTGACCAGGCCGATGAAGATCAGCACGCTGATGGTCAACGGCCGGGTGAACTGACGCGCGAGCTGCTGCACGTGGCCTTCGGTCTTGAGGATCAGCCAGGTGCTGCCGAGCAAGGCATACCCGAACACCAACGCCGCGCCGGTCAGCATCGCGAACGGGCTGAACCAGCCCCAGATGCCGCCGACATAGCGGTCGTTCTCGATCGGCAAGCCCTGCACCAGCGCGCCGAGGATCACGCCCTGGGCGAAGGCGGCCAGGATCGAGCCACCCGCAAAGGCATTGCTCCACAACCGCCGCGAACGCTGCGCCTTGAAGCGGAACTCGAACGCCACGCCGCGGAACACCAGTGCCATCACCATCAGCAACACCGGCAGGTACAGCGCCGACAGCATCACCGCGTATGCCTTCGGAAACGCCGCCAGCAGCCCTGCCCCGCCCAGCACCAGCCAGGTTTCGTTGCCGTCCCAGATCGGGGCGGCGGTGTTCATCATCAGGTCCAGCTGCTGCTCGTCGCAGCGAAACGGCGCCAGGATGCCGATGCCGAGCACGAAGCCGTCCAGCACCACGTACATCAGCACGCCGAAGCCGATCACCGCAAACCACGCCACCGGCAACACGGTCGTCATGTCCATCATGCAGCTCCGTCGATTGGTGCATCGGCCGCCGACAGCGGGCGCGCCGGCGTGTGCTCGCCATGGTCCAGGTGCGGTGCGTCGGCGTGCGGCGTGGGGCCCTGCTTGCCGATCTTGACCAGATACCAGATGCCCCAGCCGAACACGAACGCGTACCCAGCCACATAGACCGCCAACGAGATCGCGGTCATCCAGGCCGACTGCGGGCCGACCGCATCGGCGGTGCGCAGCAGCCCGTAGACCACATACGGCTGCCGCCCGATCTCGGTGACGAACCAGCCCGAAATCAGCGCGATGAAGCCGCTTGGCAACATCCAGCGCCAGGTCGCCAGCAACCAGCGCCACTGCACCAGCTTGCCGCGCCACCAGGCGAAGGCCGACACCCAGGCCACCAGCAGCATCAACGAACCGATCCCGACCATGATGCGGAAGGCGAAGAACACCGGCGTCACCGGCGGGCGCTCGCTCGCCGGCACCGACGTCAGCGGTGCGATGCTGCCGTCCAGGCTATGGGTGAGAATCACACTGCCCAGGCGCGGAATCGCCAGCTCGTAGTCGTTGCGCTCGGCCTGCGCATTGGGCAAAGCAAACACCACCAGCGGGACGCCCTCGCCCGCTTCTTCGGCGTGCCAGTGCGCTTCCATTGCCGCAATTTTCATGGGCTGGTGCTTGAGCGTATTCAAGCCGTGCATGTCGCCGACGAAGATCTGCAGCGGCACGGTGATGGCGGCAAACGCCACCGCCAGCTTGAGCATGCGCAGCCCGGCGTCGCGATGCACGCCGCGATGCAGGTACCACGCCCCCACCGCGCCCACCACGAAGCAGGTGGTGATGAACGAGCCCAGCGCCATATGCGCCAAGCGGTACGGAAACGACGGATTGAAGATGATCTTCACCCAGTCCGCCGGATGCACGATGCCGTTGATCACTTCGTAGCCGGCCGGCGTCTGCAACCAGCTGTTGGAGGAAAGAATCCAGAACGTGGAGATCAAGGTGCCCAGCGCCACCATGCAGGTGGCGAAGAAATGCAGGCGCTCGGACACGCGCCCCCACCCGAACATCATCACGCCCAGGAAGCTGGCTTCGAGAAAGAACGCGGTGAGCACTTCGTAGCTCAACAGCGGGCCGATCACTCCGCCGGCAATGCGGCTCAGCTCCGGCCAGTTGGCGCCGAACTGGAACGCCATCACGATGCCGCTGACCACGCCCATGCCGAACGACACGGCGAAGATCTTCTGCCAGAAAAAATACAGCTCGCGCCACACCGGTCGGCGGGTACGCAGCCAGCGCCATTCCAGAAATGCCAGCAGGCTGGAGAGCCCGATGGTGAATGCCGGAAACAGCACGTGGAACGCGATGACGAACCCGAACTGGACCCGCGACAACAGCAGAGCGTCCATGGAGAGCCCTCCAGGAAAGTGGATAGCGTCAGCGCGCCGATTGCAGATCGATCGCCGGAACTCGCTGCGGTGGCCGATCCCAACCGCCTGCGCTGCACCAGCATGATAGGGACGGTCGCGCCCGTTCCCGATGCGACACGGCGTCGCATCTGCGTCAAAGCGTCGCGCTTGCGCGCCGGTGACGTGCTTTCGGTTGCTCGCCAGCTCAACGCCTGGCGAAGCCGAAAGCGCGACGTCGTGTCCGTTGCGCCCAGCCCGGCGCTATCTGCATCGTGCAATGCGCACGTCTGCTTTCCGCCGCGCCAAGCACCCAGGCGCCTGCTCTGGTGGTAGCGGCTTGCGCGCGAAGCGCTCTACCGGTGACGCTCGATCGCGGTCAAGCGCGCTCCCACCACGTGAAGCGCCTGACTAGCGCTGGCGTCGCATCCGTCGTGCGAGCTCGCTGACGACCGCGATGCCGGCCGTCAACGCCACCATCGACAGGAACTGCGCGCGGGTATCGGGCGAGCTGGCCAGCAGCACGAAGAGCACGGCCAGAATCACCAGGGCCAGCACCGTCAGAGCCGGATAGCCGCGCATGCGGAACGGCAACGCGATGCCGTCGCGATCGG
>NZ_JSZE01000044.1 GCF_000802365.1 Xanthomonas cannabis pv. cannabis | reverse complement strand
ACCTATTTCGCCCCGCAAGTGGCGCGTTGGTTGCGCGAAGACGCACGCTGACCCGGACGGCGCGGCTGCGCCACAGCGACGCAGCCGCGCGCGCTGAACGTCCCGAACGTCTTGCGGTGCGACCGAGTCGGTTCCCCGCGGTGCCCAACCCGCACGCACCGGGATGCACTGCGGCCTGGCCAATGCAGTTTCAAACAGCATCCAGTTGCCACGAAAGTCACTGCGATCACTGCATCTGGAGCATGGCGATTCGATGCGTCGCGTTCAGATGCAGCACGACCCATTCCAGATCGCTCCAGGCGCCGTACAGACACTTCCTGCCACGCCGGTAACGCCATGCGGAGCGTGCCGTGTTGCCGATTTGGCCACATGCGATCGACCACCGCGTCGCACGCCGCATGCTGCACGGTCGTGGATCGGGAGCATCCAGCAGTCCCACGTGCGGCAGATGACGGTTGGACCACATGCGCCGCCGTGGGCGCCGGGTCACCCGCGCGGCGGCGCATGCGAGACGCATTCGCATCTACAATGCCGGGCCGTCACTGATCTTCTGCCGTCTTGATCAAAACGCTGCTGTTCCAGCTGCACTGGTTGCTCGGCATCACGGCCGGTCTGGTGCTGTCGGTAATGGGGCTGACCGGCGCCTCGATGTCCTTCGAGAACGAACTCGTGCGGCTGGCCAATCCACCCCTCGTGCAGCTGGCCCAGCGGCACGCGGCAGGCGAGCGCGCGTTGCCGGTGGATGTGCTGCTGCAGCGGCTGGATCTGGCACCGACCACGTCCGGGCCGCCGCCGGTCACCCGGATGCTGATCGACCCCACCGGTGAGCGGCCCTCCAATGCGCGGCTCGCCGCCAAGGGCAGTGCACGTGTGTATTTCGACCCGTATACCGGTGCGCGGGTGGCGGCGCCGCGGCTGAGCAGTACGTTTGCCTTCCTCGAAGATCTGCACCGCCATCTGACGGCGGGCAAACGCGGCCAGGCAGTGACTGGCGCCTGCACGCTGATCCTGCTGTTTTTCTGCGCCTCGGGGCTCTATCTGCGCTGGCCACGCCGGTGGTGGAGCCTGCGCACCTGGTGGGTGGTGGAGTGGCGCCGGCAGGGCCGCAGTTTTCTGTGGAGCCTGCACGCGGTGTTCGGCACCTGGTGCCTGCTGGTGTATCTGCTCATCGCGTTGACCGGCCTGACCTGGTCCTACCCCTGGTACCGCGACGGCATGGCGGCCGTGCTCGGTGGCGAGCCCGTGGCGCGCGACGACCGGCGCGACCGGCGTCCGGCAACAGTGGATTTCGCGCGCGTGCAACGCACCCTGGATGGCATCCCGGCCACGCATCACGCCGCGCTGGATCTGCGTATTCCCGCCCGTGCCGGGCAGGCCTTGAATGTGCGGTTTCTGCCCGATCACGCGGACCACGACCGCGCCTTGAACGCCCTGGACCTCGATGCCGCCAGCGGCGCCGTGCTGCGCCGGCAGGACTACGCGGCAAGGCCGCGCGGGCAGCAGTTGATGGTCAGCATGTTTGCGCTGCATTCGGGCAGTTTCTTCGGCTTGCCGGGGCGTATCGTGGTGATGCTGGCCAGCCTGGGCATGTCGGTGTTCTTCGTCAGCGGCTGGATGCTGTATCTGGACCGGCGCGGCAAGAAGCGCGCGTTGCGCGCCGCCCGGGTGATGCTGCAAAGCGCCCCGCCGGCGTCGCAGGTCGAACCATGGTTGATTGCGTTCGCCAGCCAGAGCGGCTTTGCCGAGCGGCTGGCCTGGCAGGCAGCCGGGCATCTGCAGGCCGCCGGCCTGCCCGTGCAGGTGCGCCCGCTGGCACAGGTGGATGCGCAGCACCTGCAGGGCACGCGGCACGCCCTGCTGGTGATCAGCACCTTCGGCGATGGCGAGCCGCCGGATGCAGCACGCGTGGTCGAGCGTGAGCTGCTGCGCCAGCAGATCGCCTTGCCGCAGCTGGCCTATGCGGTGCTGGCTCTGGGCGACCGCCAGTACGCGCAGTTTTGCGGGTTCTCGCGGCGTGTCGAACAGTGGCTGGACGCGCAGGGCGCACGCGCGCTGTTTGCCACGGTGGAAATGGACAACGCCGATCCGCAGGCGCTGGCGCAATGGCATGCGCAGCTGGAGCAGATTGCCGGCGCACCGGTGGCCGCCGCGACCCTGGCGCGGCCACGCCTGAGTTCTTGGACATTGCTGGCGCGCGCCCATCTCAATCCGGGTAGCGAAGGCGCGCCGATCTGGCGCATCGACCTGCAGCCACCGCCCGAGGCGCACTGGCAGGCCGGCGACATTCTCGAAGTGCAGCCCGCGCATGCCGACGCGCAGGTGCGGGCCTGCCTGGCCGCATGGAGCCTGCCGCCTGAGGCGCTGGTGCATGTCGATGCGCAGCTGCTGCCGCTCCATCAGGCCGCCGCCGAGCGTGTGCTGCCGCAGGCGCCCGCCACGCCGCCAGCGCAGCATCCGGATCCACAGGCCTGGCTGGATGCCTGCGACTGCTTGCCCACCCGCGACTATTCGCTGGCCAGCGTGCCGGCCGATGGCGTGGCGAGCGCGGTGGTCCGGCTGACCACGCGCAGCGACGGCAGCCCCGGCCTGGGCTCGGGCTGGCTGATCTGCCACGCGCCCGTCGGCACGCCGCTGCGTGCACGTCTGCGCACCAACCCGGGCTTCCATCGCGTCGAAGCGGCACCCATGGTGTTGATCGGCAACGGCACCGGCATCGCCGGGCTGCGCGCGTTGTTGCGCGAGGCCGAACTGGCCGGCGTGCATGGGCACTGGCTGTTGTTCGGCGAGCGCCAGGCCGCGCGCGACCAGTTGTTCGCCGATGAGCTGCAGGTTTGGCAGGCCAGTGGCCATCTGCAGCAGCTGGACCAAGTGTTCTCGCGCGACCAGCCGCAAAAACGCTATGTGCAGCATCGGCTGCACGACACCGGCGAGGCGCTACGGCACTGGATCGATCGCGGTGCGGTGATCCATGTCTGCGGCAGCCTGGACAGCATGGCGCGTGCCGTGGACGCGACGCTGCGCGAACTCCTGGGCGAGGCACGCGTGGAATCACTGACCGCCGCCGGCCGTTACCGGCGCGATGTATATTGAGTCAGCGTGGTTGCCGACTGCCTGCGTGAGGCCGCGCGCTGCGCACGATGGCTGGATCGAACCACCGCATCGTGCGATACGGCGATCAGCACGAAGGTGCGAGAGCGTGTGCCGCGATGATGCGGCCTCGCCGGGGAGTGGTCCTGCGTTCAGCCACCCTGCGCGGCACCGGCACAAGATCGTGCGTTGATCCGGCGATGAAGCCTGCACGCGCGCCATCGTGGCGCGCGCTCAACGGCAGCTGGTATCACCGTCCACCGTCGGCGCCTTCATCCGGTACAGATCCAGTTGCCCTGCGCGTGGCGCGCGGGCACTGCCGGTGACCAGGAGTTCGCCCGGTTTGGCGGCGTCCACCACTGCACCAAAGGTGCGCTCCTGCGGGCCATTGAACGACAGCGGCACTGGTTGACTGTGCGTGTAGTGCCCGTCCTTGCAGGCAGCCAGCAGGAGCTGGCTGGGGCCCGCAATCTTCCCTCGCGTCCACACCAGCCCACGCCCGTCGCCGAGCCAGGCCGCATCCAGCTCGTCGGCCGGCGTATTGATGTCGCCCAGCGGTGCCGGCGCGGAGAACGCGTGCCCATCCCAGCGCGCTACGAATACATCCAGGCCACCGGCGCCGCCGTGACCATCGCTGGCAAACAGCAGGCGCGTGCCGTCCAGCGACAGGCTGGGCGCGCGCTCATCGCCGCGGCTGTTGATCGCGGCACCCAGCGATTGCACCGCACCGAGCTTGCCTTGCGCATCCACCGGCACCCGGTACAGATCGCTGCCACCGGCGCCGCCAGGCCGCGCCGAGGCAAACAGCAGCCAGCGTCCATCGGCACTGAACAGCGGCGAGGTATCGTCCTGGGCGCTGTTGATCGGGAGCGCTTGCGCATCCTGCCAGCGCCCACCGCGCAGCTGTGCCTGCCACAGGTCCCAGCCGCCGGCGCCTCCAGCGCGATCGCTGGCCCAGACGATGCGTTGCCCGTCCGGGCTGAGCGTGGCGTGTGCCTCGTTGGCCGGCGTGGACACCACGCCCATGCCTTCGATCCCGAATTCAGCAAGCCCCGAAGCAGACGGGACGCAGAGTAAACTCGCCGCCAGCGCGAGCAGTGTCCATCGATAGTGCATGCGGTGTTCCTGCCTCATCTTGCGCACAGTCTAGTCAACCAGAGAGCGTTTCATGCCCGTATCCCGTTATGCCGTGTTCGGCCACCCCGTCGCCCATTCGCTGTCGCCGGCCATCCATGCCGACTTCGGGAAGCAGACCGGCATCGCGCTGGACTACACCGCCATCGACGCGCCGCCGGAAGAGTTCACCGCCGCGCTGGAGCGCTTTGCCGATGAAGGCGGCAAGGGCGCCAACGTCACCCTGCCGCTGAAGGAAGCGGCCTGCGCGCTGGCCGGCAGCCTGAGCGATCGCGCGCGGCTGGCCGGGGCGGTCAATACGCTGGTGCGTAACGATGGCCAATGGCAGGGCGACAACACCGACGGCGTCGGCCTGGTACGCGATCTCACCGATCGCCATGGACTGGATCTGCGCGGTCGCCGCGTCCTGCTGCTGGGCGCCGGTGGCGCCGCCCGCGGCGTGGCCCCGGCGCTGCTGGATGCCGGCATCACTGAAATGGTGGTGGTGAACCGCTCGCCCGAGCGTGCCGACGCGTTGTGCGATGCGCTGGGCGAACCCGGGCGCGTGGTGTCGCGCTACATCGAAGACCTGCGGGATCTGGGCGACTTCGAGTTGATCGTCAACGCCACTGCTGCGGGCCGCGACCGTGATGCCGGCGCGTTCGCGCTGCCGTTGGGCCTGGTCAACAGCCTCACCGCGGCGGTCGACCTCAACTATGGCCCCACCGCCATCGCCTTCCTGGCCTGGGCGCGCGCGGCGCAATGCCGCTACGCCATCGATGGCCTGGGCATGCTGGTGGAGCAGGCCGCGGAAAGTTTCTCGCTGTGGCATGGCGTGCGCCCGCAGACCGACCCGGTCTACGCCGCGCTGCGCGCGCGCGAGGCGGTGCTGGTCAGCGCCGACTGAGCCGGCGGCGATGAACGTCACCGAGATCCTGCTCGGCCTGATCACCAGCCTGCTGTCGCGCGCACCGATGCTGATCGCACTGTTGCTGGGCCTGGTGTTGCTGTGGCGTGCCCCGCGCGGGCGCCTGCGCGGCGCTGCACTGGCCGCGCTGTGGGTGCTGCTGGGCTGCGTGCTGGCCGAGGTCGCCCTGCAGGCAATTCCGATGCTGCTGCTGCAGCAGGGCAACGTGCGCCAGATCAGCCTGGTCATGGGCATCGGCCGCTTCGTGCTGACCACCGTGCAGGGCGTGGGGGTCGGGGTGCTGGTGTGGACCCTGGCGCGCAGCCTGCAACAACTGCCGCCGGCAGCCGGGCCGCGCGCATGATCCCGATCAAGCCGCTAGCGCTCGTGCTGATTGGCCTGCTCTGCGCAGGGCAAGGCGGTTGGACACTGCTGCACCCGCAGGCACTGGCCGCCGTCAACCGCGGCGGCCTGCTATACGAACGCTTCGGCCCGGCCGGCGTGGGCGTCGGCATGCTGGTGATGGGTGTGGTGACCTTGCTGATCGGTAGCGTGTGGGCGCGCTACGCCTGGCCGCGCCGCAGGGCGCGCGGCTGACCGGACACGTGGCCTTCGGCCGTCGCCTGCCCGGCCGCTGATCTCGCTCGCACGGCGCAGCACTGGTTCTTTGCTGCATTGCCCGCACCCAGCCGCCGCCCGGCCACGCCGCCGCGCGAGCGGCATGGCCGCAGCTGTGCCGGTGCACCGGACAAACACGTTCAGCTGCCCAACCGGCCGGTCGCAGGCGTTGCGCCGGTCCGTGCGAAAATAGCGCGATGACTGAAGTTGCCCCACCGGCCGCGCCGTCCGCGCCCGTTCCCACCCAGCGTGTTCTGACCGACCCGATCAAGGCCGGCATCCGCGACGCCTACGCCAAGCTGCAGGCCAATACACCCGGCTTTGCCACGCGGCGTGCGCAGAGCCAGATGATCGGCCTGGTCTCGCGGGCACTGGCCACCTCCGGCGGCATCGGCATCGCCGAGGCACCCACCGGCGTGGGCAAGAGCTTGGGCTATCTCACCGCCGGCGTGCCGATCGCGCTGGCCACCAAGAAGAAGCTGGTCATCAGCACCGGCACCGTGGCGCTGCAGTCGCAGCTGGTGGAACGCGACATCCCGGCCTTCCTCAAGGCTACCGGGCTGGAGGCCACCGTGGCGCTGGCCAAGGGCCGCACCCGCTACCTGTGCACCCGCAACGCCGCCGAGCTGGAAGGCGACACCAACCAGAACGCCATGTTCGAAGACGAGCAGGCGCTCTACGACCGCCCGCTCAGCCCGGTCGATGCGGATCTGGCCAAGCGGCTGGCCAAGGCCTACGCCGCGCGCACCTGGAACGGCGACCTGGACGACGCACCCGAGCAGGTCTCGGTGCCGCTGCGCATGCGCATCACCACCCCGGCCTCCGGCTGTGCGGGGCGGCGTTGCAGTTACGCCGCGCAGTGCCCGGTGCTCAAGGCACGTACCGACGTGCGCGAAGCGCAGATCGTGGTCACCAACCATGCCTTGCTGCTGTCGTCGCTGTCGCTGGGCGATGCCGAAAACGGCCAGCCCTTGATCGCGCCACCATCGGACATGCTGCTGGTGCTCGACGAAGGCCACCACATCGCTGGTGTGGCGATCGACCAGGGTGCGGCCAATCTGCCACTGGACGAGATGGCCAAGCGCACCGGCCGCATGCAGATTCTCATCGCCGCCGCGTACCGCGCGGTGGACAAGGACAGGATCGGCAACCTGCTGCCCAACGAGGCCATCGAGGTGGCTGCGCGGGTGTCCAAACTGCTCAAGGCCTTCCACGCCGAAGTCGAACGTGTGTGGAAACCCGAGCCCGGCGAGCGCGATCCGTTGTGGCGTGCGGCCAATGGCAAGCTGCCGCCGCAGTGGGGCCCGGCCATCGAAGAACTCGGCGAAGACACCCGCGCGCTGTTCAACTGGGTGCACGCCGCGCACAGCGCGGTGGCCAAGGGCAAGCAGGACGATGCGGCGCGCGAGCGGCTGCAGCGCAACCTGGGCCTGGCGCTGGAGATGGCCGAGCAGCAACACAATCTGTGGAGCGGCTGGCGACGCGAAGACAAGGAAGGCCAGCCACCGATGGCACGCTGGATCACCCTCTCGCGCGACGGCGACCTGATCTGCCATTGCTCGCCGGTGTCGGCCGCGCAGGTGCTGCGCACGATGATCTGGAACGAAGTGGATTCGGTGGTGATGACCTCGGCCACGCTCACCGGCGGCGGCGATTTCCAATCCTTCGCCATCGACAATGGCCTGCCCGAGCACGCCGAAATGGCCTCACTGGCCTCGCCGTTCGACCTGCCCAATCAGGCCGAGTTGATCGTGCCCAATTTCCCGGTCACGCCCGACGACCGCGAAGGTCACCCCAAGGAAGTGGCCAAGTATCTGGTGCGCGAATTGGACTGGTCCGCCAAGGGCAGCATCGTGTTGTTCACTTCGCGCTGGAAGATGGAAAAGGTCGCCGACCTGATGCCGCTGGCGCAACGCAACCGCGTGCTGGTGCAGGGCGAAGGCAACAAGTCGCAGCTGATCACCGAACACCTGCGGCGCATCGCTGCTGGCGAGGGCTCGGTGCTGTTCGGCTTGAACTCGTTCGGCGAAGGGTTGGATCTGCCCGGCGAAGCCTGCACCACCGTGGTCATCACCCAGGTGCCGTTCGCCGTGCCCACCGACCCGCAAACCTCCACCTTGAGCGAATGGCTGGAAAGTCGCGGCCATAACGCTTTCAACCTGATCGCCATCCCGCATGCGTTGCGCACGCTCACGCAGTTTGCCGGCCGGCTGATCCGCAGCTCCAGCGACCATGGCCGCGTGATCATCCTCGATTCGCGCCTGCTGACCCGTCGCTACGGCAAACGCATCATCGATGCCTTGCCGCCGTTCAAGCGGGTGATCGGGCGCTGATGCATCGCCGCATCGTGCGCCTGCTGCATGATGTCCTGATCCAAGACGACATCGGCAGGCGCCTGCGGACGGCAACAGATCGCGTATCACTGCAGGCAGGTCACCACCCGCTGCCCTGCGCGGCACGTCGGTTGATGAGTGGGCATGCGACTTCACTGCAGGTAAGGCGCGCCAGCATTTGCACGTCGCAGTGCTGCGCAGTGACCAGTCGATGTGCACAGCGCCCAGTCACGCAGCAATGCCTTGCACTGCATCATCAGCCCAGCACCGTTGGCGCGACCGTCATGCACGCAAAAGGACAGCACCGCGCCGCCTTGCGAAACTTGCGCGCTATCTGCAACGCGCTGCCATATGGAAAGCGATACGTATCACGCAACGCAGTCATCATCATGTTCGCCTATCGAAGCGATCAGAACTAATGACTTCTCACGCTTCGGTCTGCTGGCCATGATTCAGCTCCCTCAACACGAGCTGACGCCATGCGCCCTGGATCCCTCATGGTGCTAGCCCTGCTAGCCCCCACACTGATCGCACCGCCGGTCTTCGCCCAATCCGTCCTGACCCGCGACAACGGCGCCAAGGTTGGCGACAACCAGAACTCGCAGACCGCCGGTGCCAACGGCCCGACCCTGTTGCAGGACGTGCAGCTGATCCAGAAGCTGCAGCGCTTCGACCGCGAGCGCATCCCCGAGCGCGTGGTGCATGCGCGCGGTACCGGCGTCAAAGGCGAGTTCACCGCCACCGCCGATCTGTCCAACCTGACCAAGGCCAAGGTGTTCAGCGCCGGCGAAAAGACGCCGGTGTTCGTGCGCTTCTCCTCGGTGGTGCACGGCAATCATTCGCCGGAAACGCTGCGCGACCCGCATGGCTTCGCCACCAAGTTCTACACCAGCGAAGGCAACTGGGACCTGGTGGGCAACAACTTCCCCACCTTCTTCATCCGCGATGCGATCAAGTTCCCCGACATGGTCCACGCGTTCAAGCCGGACCCGCGCACCAACCTGGACGATGATTCGCGTCGCTTCGATTTCTTCTCGCACGTGCCCGAAGGCACCCGCACCCTGACCCTGCTGTATTCCAATGAAGGGACGCCGGCCGGCTACCGCTTCATGGACGGCAATGGCGTGCACGCCTACAAGCTGGTCAACGCCCAGGGCGAAGTGCATTACGTCAAGTTCCACTGGAAGACGCTGCAGGGCATCAAGAATCTCGATCCCAAGCAGGTCGCTGCGGTGCAGGCCAAGGACTACAGCCACCTGACCAACGATCTGGTCGGCGCGATCAAGAAGGGCGATTACCCCAAGTGGGACCTGTACGTGCAGGTGCTCAAGCCGGAAGACCTGGCCAAGTTCGATTTCGACCCGCTCGATGCCACCAAGATCTGGCCGGACGTGCCGGAGCAGAAGGTCGGCCAGATGGTGTTGAACAAGAACGTCGACAACTTCTTCCAGGAGACCGAGCAGGTGGCGATGGCGCCGGCCAACCTGGTGCCCGGTATCGAGCCGTCTGAAGATCGTCTGTTGCAGGGCCGTATCTTTTCCTACGCTGACACCCAGCTGTACCGCATCGGTGCCAACGGCCTGAGCCTGCCGGTCAACCGTCCGCGTGTGGCGGTCAACAACGGCAACCAGGATGGCCAGGGCAATATCGGTCAGACCACCAGCGGCGTGAACTACGAGCCGAGCCGTCTGGAGCCGCGTCCGCAGGAGACCGCCGCGCGTTACAGCGAATTGCCGCTGTCGGGTACGACCCAGCAGGCCAAGATCACCCGCGAACAGAACTTCAAGCAGGCCGGCGAGTTGTATCGCTCCTACAGCAAGAAGGACCGTGCGGACCTGGTGCAGAGCTTTGGCGAGTCGCTGGCCAACACCGACACCGAGAGCAAGCACATCATCCTGTCGTTCCTGTACAAGGCCGACCCCGAGTACGGCACCGGCGTGGCCCGCGTTGCCAAGGGCGACCTGGCCCGCGTCAAGCAGCTGGCCTCCAGCCTGCAGGACTGACCCACCCCGACGGCATCGCGGCCACGCCGCGGTGCCGTCCCCGTTTTCAGGAGAGCGATATGCGCACGCTGATGTTGGTTCTGCTGAGCGCGGTGTGCGCGCCGGCCCTCGCTGCCTCGCCGTCGGCGCCTGCCGCCGCGTCCACCTCGGCGGGCGCCAACCCCGAACAGGTCAAGCTGCAGCTGCGCGAGTACTTCTTCGATGCCGCGCGCGAAGGCCGGCAGGACATGCTGGCCGAGTTCATCCGCTCGCATTACGACCTCAACACCCGCGACGAAAAGGGCTATACCGCCCTGATCCTTGCTGCCTACCACGGCCAACGCCCGGCAGTGGAGCAGTTGCTCAGCGCCGGTGCCGACCCCTGCGCGCAGGACAAGCGTGGCAACACCGCGCTGATGGGCGCCATCTTCAAGGGTGAACTGGGCATTGCCAAGCGCCTGATGCAGGCCGATTGCGCGCCGGACCAACGCAACAACGCCGGCCAGACGGCGGCGATGTACGCAGCACTGTTCCAGCGCACCGACGTGCTCAAGGACCTGGCTGCCAAGGGCGCGGATCTCAGCCTCAAGGATGGCCAGGGCAACGATGTGACCAAGCTGCAACGCGGCGAATTCGCCACGGCACCGGCGCGCTGAGCGCAGCGATCGCGCGTTCCACTAGGCGCTGCGTGCCTCGTCAGTGGTCCGCTCGCCGGGCGTCGGCCACTGCGCGCATCGGTCCACTAGCGCTGCGCTCAGGCTGGGGCGCAGCAGGTGCCTGCAATCGCTTGAGCAGGGATCTGCTGCGCAGCGATGCACGGCGCCACGGCGCATCCGCGCGATTGGGTGGCCACGCTCCGACCTGAAGCGACCGGCACATCCTTGGACCGCTCGGTCAGTGGCCAGGCGCGCCGCGGACCGCCGTAAGCCGTCTTGCTCCCGGCAACGCCTACACCGGTGCAATGACCGCATCACGGACGCCCCGCATGACGCGATCGCCATGCCTCTGATCCGGTGCGCGGCAGGGCGCAGGCAACTGCTGCGAACGCCGCACGCACGGCAACGTGGCCCGTATTGAAGAGACGTTTGCGGGAAACAAGACGCGGCGAGGTGGAGCCGTGCATCGCATCCAACGGATTCACCGAGCCCCCGCACAGCGCGGCCCGCAGCGTCTCAGCGCCCGGCAGGCACATCAGCCCCGGCGGCGCTGGCAGGTCATCGACAGACCGCACACTCCGCTCCACCAGGATGGCCGTGCGATGCCGCGTCGCGCGAACGGTCGGTGCGCATCGCGATTGTGCAGTGCAGCATCGCGATTTTATCCCTGTCGGTTTTCCGCCACACCCGCGTTGGAACTCTGGCGAATGTGGTGGTCGAACCGGCGCGGCGTCAGGAAATTTCCGACGCGCAAAGCCTTGTGCGCCAAGGCTTTGACATAAAACTGAGCGCGCGCTGACCCGCTTGGGATGCGCTTGGAAAAAGCGCAGAAAACAGTTCAAGAACGGACCGGGAACGCCGATGCTTCAGCCATCGCAGCTTGGAACCCCCGCCATGAAGATCGATCCCTCCCTCCCTTTCCTGATGTCGCTGTTGGCCATGGTGCTGTGCACCGCCACCGCCGTCGTCGCCCTGGTGTTTGGCCAGATCCACGTTCTGGCGACCTCGTGGAGCTTCTATGCGGTGATGGGCACGGCCCTGATCACGCTGGTGGCCTCGTACCACGCCCTGGGCAAGCCGCTGAGCGCCGAAGAGCGTGTGGGTTTCCGCAACCCGTAAGTCCATCTGTGTCCTGTGTAGTGCGCGTCGCGCCTATGCCAGCACCGGACGGAAAAAGCTGCGTTCGTAACTGATGATGCAACGCGTTCGCTCGGCATAGGCGAACGCCGACAGACACGCTGCATCCTGCAGCGATGCCTCGCGATAACGTTCGTACTCGGCAAGCGAGGGAAACGAAAACAGCGCCAGCGCGATGTTGTTCGCCCCTTCCGAGGGAAGAAAGTAGCCGTGATGCTGGCCGCCGAAGCGCGTCACCAGCGGAATCCACAGCCGCGCGTAATGCTCGAATTCGGCCAGTTGGTAGGGGTCGATCACGTAACGCAGCGAACAGGTGATCATGACGCGCATCCGGCAGGCGGGGAGTGTCAGCATGCCATGCCGCACTGCCGCAGATTCATCGGCGCCCGTGTAAGCTGCTGATCCTGCTCCGTATTGCAATGGCTGCTCGCTGCGGCCAACCGTCGATGACCGCTTCCGCCGATCGCTACGCCGCCTCACTGCGCCTGTCCGTCGCTCCGATGATGGACTGGACCGACCGCCATTGCCGAGTATTCCACCGCCTGCTCGCGCCGTCCGCACGCCTGTATACCGAGATGGTGCACGCCAATGCGGTGATCCACGGCGATCGCACGCGATTGATCGGTTTCGACCCGGTGGAGCACCCGCTGGCCCTGCAGCTGGGCGGCAGCGAGCCGGCCCTGCTGGCGCAGGCGGCGGCCATCGCCCAGGACTGGGGTTATGACGAAATCAACCTCAATTGCGGCTGCCCGTCCGATCGCGTGCAGGCCGGGCGCTTTGGCGCCTGCCTGATGCGCGAGCCGGCGCTGGTCGCAGAGTGCGTGGCGGCGATGTGCACCGCCACCGACCTGCCGATCACGGTCAAATGCCGTTTGGGCGTGGACGACGATGACGACTACGCGGTGTTTGCCAGCTTTGTCGACCAGGTGGTCGCCGCCGGCGCCGCGATGGTGGTGGTGCATGCCCGCAACGCCTGGCTCAAGGGCCTGTCGCCAAAGGAAAACCGCGAAGTGCCGCCGCTGCGGTACGACTGGGCCTACCGGCTCAAGCAGCAGCGCCCCGACCTGCCGGTCGTGATCAATGGCGGCATCGCCGCCGTCGACACGGCGCTGGCCCACCTGCAGCACACCGACGGGGTGATGCTCGGCCGCGCCGCCTACCACGACCCGTATGTGCTGCATCAGCTCGATGCCGCGTTGAGCCAGCGCCCCGAGCAGTCGCGCGAGGCGTTGCTGCGAGCGCTGGAACCCTATGTGGTCACTCAGTTGCAGCAGGGTCTGGCCTTGAAGCACATCACCCGTCACGTGCTGGGCCTGTTCCATGGTCAGCCGGGCGGGCGCGCGTTTCGGCAGGTATTGAGCGAGGGCGCACACCGCCCTGGGGCCGGTTGGGAGCTGGTGGAGCAGGCCCTGCAGCGAACCGACACCCGGCCCTGGCGCGTCGTGGCCTGAACTGGCCCGGCACTTGCATACGCTGAATGGGCAGGTGGTATCCGGAGTAATGGTGGCGAAGCCAGCCGCGCGCGGGCTTCATTCTTGGAGCCGATGCGGATCCGGACTATTCATTTGACTGAACAGTGTTAACACCAAGCTAAAAAGTTCAGATCGGATTCACCCCCAAAAATCAAGAATTTGGCTCAATTCCTGGGCCCGGCTGCAGTGTGATGCAGTGCCGGTTTCACGAATTTTGAATGTTTCTGAACAACCCGCTAGGATCCCGTTGTGACCCAAACCCTCCGCCGCGCCCGTTTTGTTGTCCTGGTTGCCCTCTGGGCCGCCATGGCGGCGCCGTCGGCCTGGGGCCAGGGATATCCGATGGCGCAGAGCAGTCGTGAGGCGATGCCGCCGTCAGCGCGCGGCAACAGCCGCAGCTTGTCCGACACCATCCGCTCCGTGCAGCGCTCTACCGGTGGGACGATCCTGGGCGCCGAGCGGGTGCCGTTCGATGGCGGCAGCCTCAATCGGGTCAAGTACATGAAGGATGGCCGCGTCCATACGGTGTACGAACCGGAACAAGCGCACGCTGCGCCGCCCCGCACCTCCGTCGCACCCGATGCCCCACCACGCGACGATAACCACTGAACCCCCATAGTTCTGCGTTCAGTCTCATAAATCCCCGGCCCCGGGCCGATAACGTTACTAGGGAGAGTGCATGCGTATTCTTTTGGTCGAAGACGAAGCTCCGCTGCGCGAGACCCTTGCCGCGCGTCTGAAGCGTGAAGGCTTTGCTGTCGACGCTGCACAAGACGGCGAAGAAGGTCTGTACATGGGCCGGGAAGTGCCATTCGATGTCGGCATCATCGACCTGGGCCTGCCCAAGATGTCGGGCATGGAGCTGATCAAGGCGCTGCGCGACGAGGGCAAGAAGTTCCCGGTGCTGATCCTGACCGCGCGTTCGAGCTGGCAGGACAAGGTCGAAGGTCTCAAGCAGGGTGCCGACGATTACCTGGTCAAGCCGTTCCACGTCGAAGAATTGCTGGCACGCGTCAATGCGCTGCTGCGGCGCGCGGCGGGCTGGAGCAAGCCGACCCTGGAATGCGGGCCGGTGGCCCTGGACCTGGCGGCGCAAACGGTGAGTGTCAATGGCGCCAACGTCGATCTGACCAGCTACGAGTACAAGGTGCTCGAGTACCTGATGATGCATGCCGGTGAACTGGTCTCCAAGGCCGACCTCACCGAGCACATCTATCAGCAGGACTTTGACCGCGACTCCAACGTGCTGGAAGTGTTCATCGGCCGCCTGCGCAAGAAGCTCGATCCCGATGGCGAGCTCAAGCCGATCGAGACCGTGCGCGGACGCGGTTACCGCTTCGCCATTCCGCGTACCGAAGGCTGAGTTCGCACGGCGGCAAGCAGGACGATCGGGTGCCGGTGCGCTCCAAATGGTACAAACGCTGGCGCCCGCGCTCCCTGCAGGCGCGCCAGCTGCTGGCCGCCAGCCTCAGTCTGGTGGCCTTCCTGGCGCTGGCCGGGTACGCGCTGGATGTGGCGTTCGCCGACACGGCCGAACGCAACCTGCGCGAGCGGCTGAAAAACTACGCGTCCGCATACGCGGCCAATATCGATTTTGTTCGCGATGGCTCGCTGTACATCGGCGGGCAGCCGCCTGACCCACGGTTCGACGTTCCCGGTGGCGGGCTGTATGTCGAGGTCGTGCGCCCGGACGAGAGCTGGACGTCGATGTCGGCGGAAGGCCCGAACATTCCGCATGGGCGCATGCTCGAACCGCGGCAGGAAGAGTTCATCGGCCCACTGGAAATGACCCAGATCGACGGCAGCCTGGGCCAGTTGTACCGTTACGGGCTGGGCGTGAGCTACGTCGAGCGCGAACACGGCGGCGAGATTCCGTACACCATCTACGTGATGGAAGACGCGCGCTCGATGGGCGCGCAGCTGCGCGTGTTCCGTGGTGCGGTGTGGTTCTACCTCGGTAGCGCCGGCGTGGTGCTGCTGGTGTTGCAGGCCTTCATCCTGCAGTGGAGCCTGCGCCCGCTGCGGCGGGTCATCAACGAACTGACCAAGGTGCAGCGCGGCGAGATCCAGCGTATGAGCGAGCAGCATCCGCGCGAGCTGGAGCCGCTGACCGACAGCATCAATGCCTTCATCGAGAGCGAGCGCGACAACCTTGAGCGTCAGCGCAACACGCTGGCCGACCTGGCGCACAGCCTCAAGACACCGATCGCGGTGCTGCGCACGCAACTGGACAGCGGTGCCTCCGAGCGCGATCTGCATGCGGAAATGGACGTGCAATTGCGGCGCATGAACGACCTGGTGTCGTACCAGCTCGCGCGTGCGGCCTCCAGCGGCCACAAACTGTTCGCCGCACCCTTGCCGATCGAGCCCAGCGCCGAGGAAATCGTGCGCGGGCTGGAGAAGGTGTATTCGGTCAAGGGCGTGCTGTGCGAATTCGACATCTCACCGGAGGCGCGCTTCCACGGCGAGCCCGGCGACCTGCAGGAACTGCTCGGCAACCTGTTGGAAAACGGCTTCAAATGGGCACGTAGCCGCGTGCTGCTCACGGCCCAGCCTGGTCCCACCACCGGTAGCCGGCGTGCCGGCCTGATCCTGTCGGTGGAAGACGATGGCCCCGGCATCGCGCCCGAGGATGTGGGCAAGATCCTGCAGCGCGGCGTGCGGGGCGACGAGCGCGTGCAGGGCCATGGCATCGGCATGTCGATCGTGCAGGATCTGATCAAGGCCTACCGCGGCGAACTGCAGGTGGTGCGCTCGCAGGAACTGGGCGGTGCCCGCTTCGATGTCACTCTGCCGGCGGGGCTGTGAGCGGCCGTCTGGCCCGATGAACCCATGGGCAATCGCCCGCGCGGCTCCGACAACCGTTTAACGCCTCGAACGTTGGCTTGCCCATACTGGTCCGGTTGCAGGCAGTTGCGATGGAGAGCCGCATGGTCGAGCGCGTTGCACAGCATCCTTGCGTGAAAACACGTGCCAACCGGCAGCTGCGCAGATGGCGGCTGCCGCTATTGGCTGCCAGCTGCGCAGTTGCGCTGCTCGGCCATGCCGCCGAGGCGGCGTTGACGCCGACCCAGCTGCGTTGGCTGCAACGCGCCAGTTACGGTGCGAACGCCGATGGCGCGGCGCAGTTGCAGCGGCTTGGCCCCAGGCGCTATGGCGCCCTGTTGTTGCAGCCCAGCGACGATGCGGCGCTGCCGGCACCGGTGCGTGCCCAACTGCAGCGCTTCGATGCGCTGCACACGCCGCTGGTGACCTTGCTGACCCAGTACGAGGCCGACAAGATCCGCTTGCAGACCATGCCCGACGGCGATGCAAAGGCAGCCTTGCGCAAGGACTGGCAGGCGCGCGGCGGACAGATGCTGACCCAGGCGCGGCAGGCCCAGTTGCTGCGTGCGGTGTATGCGCCGGACCAGCTGCGCGAGCAGCTGGTGTGGTTCTGGCTCAATCACTTCAGCGTGTATGCCGACAAGGGCCGGGTGAAGTGGATGGCCGCCGACTACATGGAACACGCGATCCGCCCCAACGCCACCGGCAAGTTCGCCACGCTGGTCATGGCCACGCTGCAGAGCCCGGCGATGCTGGAGTATCTGGACAACGCCAAGAACGCCAAGGGCAAGGTCAACGAGAACTACGCACGCGAGCTGATGGAGCTGCACACGCTGGGCGTGCATGGCGGCTACACCCAGCAGGATGTGCAGCAGCTGGCCCTGATCCTCACCGGCGCCGGCCTGGTGCCGATCAAGGCCGATGGAGCGCGGCCGGTTCCGATGGCCGTGCCCGGCCAGCCACTGGTGGTGCGCAAGGGCCTGTTCGAGTTCAATCCGGCGCGTCACCAGCCCGGCGACAAGGTCCTGCTGGGGCAGCGCATCGCCGCTGGCGGGCTGGATGAAATCGAACATGCCGTGCAGTTGCTGGTACGTCAGCCGGCATGCGCACGCTTCGTGTCGCAGCGCATGGCCGAGTACTTCGTCAGCGATACGCCGCCACCGGCGCTGGTGGCGCGCATGGCCAGCACGTTCGAGCGCAGCGACGGCGACATCGCCAAGGTCGTGCAGACGATGCTGAGCTCGGCCGAATTTGCACAGGCGCAACCGCGCAAGTTCAAGGACCCCAACCGGTTCGTGGTGTCGGCGATGCGGCTGGCCTACGACGACCAGCCGGTGCTCAACGCCGCGCCCATGGTCAGTTGGGTGCAACAACTCGGCGAGCCCCTGTTCGGGCGCATCACGCCGGACGGATGGTCGCTGCAGTCGCAGGCCTGGACCAGCTCCGGGCAACTGGCGCGCCGGTTCGAGGTGGCGCGTTCGCTGGGCAGCGGGCCAAAGCAGGTGTTCCGGCTCGATGGCGACAGCGACACGCCGGTCCCGCCGCTGACGCAGATCGATACGCGCACGGCGTATCGCTGGACCGCGCCCTCGCTCTCCGGCGCGACGCGTCAGGCGCTGGAACAGGCCCGTTCGCCGGCGGAATGGAACGGGTTCTTGCTGTCCTCGCCCGACTTCAACTACCGCTGATTCTGTAGTTTGCGATGCGGTGATCGCCGCAGGAGTGCACCATGCAACGACGTCAATTTCTGCTTGCCTCGGCTGCTGCCGCGAGTCTGCCGTGGACCGGACGCCTGTTCGCTGCCCCGCGCGAGGGCGCGCGCATGCTGGTGGTGTTTTTGCGCGGCGGCTACGACAGCAATAACCTGCTGGTGCCGCACGCCAGCGATTTCTACTATCAGTCGCGCCCCACGCTGGCGATCGCGCGGCCGGACCCGTCCAACCCCGACAGCGCCATCGCGCTGGATGCGCAGTGGGGGCTCAACCCGGTGATGCGCGATGCCTTGCTGCCGCTGTGGCAACGCAATCAGCTGGCATTCGTGCCGTTTGCCGGCACCGATGACACTTCGCGCAGTCACTTCGAGACCCAGGACGATATCGAATCCGGGCAGGCCGGCGCGCACCGCAATTACCGCTCGGGGTTCATGGCGCGGCTGTCGGGTGTGCTCAACGGGGTGCCGGCCATTGCCTTCACCGATTCGCTGCCGTTGACCTTTCAGGGCGGCGCGGATCTGCCCAACGTCTCGCTCAAGGGCATCGGCAAGGGCGGGCTGGATGCACGGCAGGCGCAGATCCTGGCGCAGATGTACGACGCCACGCCACTGGCGGCCGCCGCGCGCGAGGGTCTTGCCTTGCGTCAGCAGGTCACCGCGCAGCTGCGCGAAGAGATGGAACAGGCCGGCCGCGGCGCTGCCAGTGCGCGGACCTTTGCCGATGAAACCCGGCGCATGGCCACCCTGATGCGCGAGCGGTACCGCCTGGGATTCGTCGATGTCGGTGGTTGGGACACGCATGCCAACCAGGGCAGCGTCGCAGGCGGGTTGGCCAACAACCTGCGCAACCTCGGCGAGGGGCTGGCCGCCTATGCCGACGCGCTGGGTCCAGCCTGGAACGACACCGTGGTGGTGGTGATTTCCGAATTCGGGCGTACCTTCCGCGAAAACGGCAGCAAGGGCACCGATCACGGGCATGGCACCACGTACTGGGTCTTGGGGGGCGGCGTGCGCGGCGGCCGTATTGCAGGCGAGCAGGTGGCTGTAGAGCAGGCGCACCTGCTGCAGAACCGCGACTACCCGGTGCTGACCAACTACCGCAGCCTGTTCGGCGGCGTGCTGCAGCGTCTGTGGGGCCTGTCGCCAGCGCAACTGGAGCGTGTGTTTCCCGGTGCGACGCCGCGTGACCTGGGCCTGGTGTGAGCGGGCAAAACACCCTGTGGTGCGCGTGACATCACGGGCATCGATGTGGAACGACGCGCGCCATCACCCGGCAGGTCGCGCCGCACTCATCGCTGTGCAGCCGACGCAAACGGCGATGGGCCGTAGACCCTGGTCAGATGTGCGGCGACCGCCGGCATTGCGCGCTCCAGCACATGCGGTGCCGAGAAGTGGTATTCGCTGACCACGGCAAAGAACTCTTCCGGTGCTTCTGCGGCGTACGGGTCGATCTCGGTGTAATGACCTGCATCCACCCGTTGGCAGAACGCATCGTAGGCCTGCTGAAAATCCTGCGCCCAGCGGCGTTGCACCGCGTGCGGCAGGGGCGGCGTGCCGTCGAGTGCTCCATCCAGGGCATCGAGCTTGTGCGCCATCTCATGCACGATCACGTTGAAGCCGGCGTTCGGGTCGTCCAGATCCGCCTGCACGTCGGCCCAGCTGACGATCAACGGACCCTGTTCCCAGGCTTCGCCAATCAGGGTGTCGTCCCAGGCATGCATGACGCCGGCGGCATCGACGTGGGTGCGCTGCACCCGAAATGCATCCGGGTACACGATCAGTTGCGACCAGCCGCGCCAGCCAGCCGCGCCGATTTCCAGCAGCGGCAGGCAGCAGATGGCCGCCAGCAACACATGGTCCTGCGGCTGCAGCTGCAGTCCATCGACCGGCGAAATGGTTTTTTGGTGCAGGAACTGCGCAGTCAGCGCACGCAGGCGGTGCTGGCGGTCCGTATCGAGCGCAGCGATCCAGGCACATCCGGTGCAGACCGGTCGCCACAACGCATCGTCGATCTGAAGCGGCGGCCGGCGCAGCCAGCGCGTCAACCACTGGATCAGCGGAACATGCCCGGCAGGAAGCTGTGCCAGCGCGGCATCATGCGCATGCGCGGAAACAGGCCGTCGCCATCGTTGCCACCGCCGCCGGTTGCCGGTGCGGGCTTGTGCTGCGGCGCGCGTGCGGGCGTGGCCGGCTCGCCGTTGGGCGTCCTGCCGCGCGCGGCCGAATTGGTGCTGACGCAGCTCTCATGATCGCCGTCGACCAGCTGGTCCGATGCCAGTGCGGCAAGCGGAGCCAACAACAGGAGCAGGCAAACTGTGAGTCGGCGCATCGTCCACATCCAGGGCAGGCGGCGTGAGTCGCCGATCATAACGCGGTTTTCACTGCCTCACGCAAGCCGCGCTGGGCGGCCGGGAAGCCTTGGCGCATACTTTCACGGATCGATTTGGGAACCGTTGCCGTGGACGACCGCGCGTTGCTGGCCAAACTTGCAAGCGGCCGGCTCTCCGGCGATGCGCTGGCGCGCGATGCGGGGCTGACCCGCGCTGCGGTGTGGAAGCGCATCCAGAACCTGCGCGCCGCCGGTATCGCCATCGAGGGGCGGGCCGGTGACGGCTACCGTCTGGCCACGCCGCTGGACCTGCTGGATGCCGCGCGCATTCGCGCCGCCATGCCCGCCGACGCTGCTGCCGGCCTGGCCGGGTTGGAGGTCGCCTGGACCCTGGAGTCCACCAATACCACGCTGCTGGCGCGTCCGGCCCCGGAGCAGGGCGTGGAGGTGTTGCTGGCCGAGCGCCAGACCGGTGGGCGTGGGCGCCGTGGCCGGCAATGGGCCTCGCCGCTGGCTGCGCATATCTATCTGTCGGCGTCGCGCCGGTTCAGCGGCGGACTGGGCCAGCTGGCCGGGCTCAGCCTGGCGGTGGGCGTGGCGGTGGCCGAAACCTTGCGCGGCTGCGGGTTTGCCGACGTCGGCCTGAAATGGCCCAACGACCTGCTGGCACGCGAGCGCAAGCTGGGCGGCCTGCTGATCGAAGGCGGCGGCGAGATGGCCGGCAACGCACGTGCGGTGATCGGCCTGGGCTTGAACGTGCACATGCCACCGGCCGCCGCGGCCACGATCGACCAACCGTGGGTGGATCTGCAGACGCTGGCCGGCCGCGCGGTGTCGCGCGACACCGTGGCGGCGGCGGTGTTGTCGGGTCTGCTGCCGGCACTGGACCTGTTCGAGGCGCAGGGGCTGGCGCCGTTTCTGAGCCGCTACGCGGCGCTGGATGTGTTGCGCGGCCGCACCGTGCAGGTGGAAGAAGCCGGCACGCTGCATCACGGTGTCGCGCTGGGTCTGGCCGCCGACGGGGCGTTGCGCGTGCAACTGGGCGATGCCGAACGCCTGTTCCATTCCGGAGAAGTCAGCGTGAGACCTGCATGAGCGCGTGGTTGTTCGACCTGGGGAATTCGCGGTTCAAGTACGCGCCGCTGCAGGGGCACCGTGCCGGCGACGTGCAGGCCTGGGCGCACGGTGCCGAAGCGATGGACGCCGCCGCATTGTCGGCGCTGCCGTCCGGGCGCGTCGCGTACGTGGCGAGCGTGGCGGCCCCGGCACTGACGCAGCGGATGCTCGGCTGCCTGCAGGAGCGCTTCGCGCAGGTCTGCGTCGTGCGCACCAGCGCCGAGTGCGCCGGCGTCCGCATCGCTTATGCCGATCCCGGCCGGTTCGGGGTGGATCGCTTTTTGGCCCTGCTGGGCGCGCGCGGCGACGCGCCGGTGTTGGTGGCGGGGGTCGGCACCGCGCTGACCATCGACGTGCTCGGCGCCGACGGGCAGCATCACGGCGGCCGCATTGCGGCCTCGCCCACCACCATGCGGCAGGCCTTGCATGCGCGTGCGGTGCAGTTGCCGGCCAGTGGCGGCGAGTATGTCGAGCTGGCCAACGACACCGACGATGCCCTGACCTCTGGCTGCGATGGCGCCGCGGTAGCGCTGATCGAGCGCAGCCTGCAGCACGCGCAGCGCAGCCTGGGCACGCCGGTGCGGCTGCTGCTGCACGGCGGCGGCGCGCCGCCGTTGCTGCCGTTGTTGCCCGAGGCCAGCTTCCGTGCCGCCCTGGTGCTGGACGGGCTGGCAACCTGGGCGACCGCGTCGGCCAGCCCGTAGAATCGGGGCATGTACGTCCGCGCGCTGATCGTTGTCCTGCTCATCCTCAATGCCGGGGTGGCGTCATGGTGGGCGGTGCAGCCGCCACCGGCGCCACCGGCCGCGCCGCCGCCGCCGGCCGGTGTGGCCCGGTTGGACGTGCTGCCGCCGCGTGCCGCCGCCCCGATGCCGCCAGCACAGGAGACCGCCGCCGCGGCTGCGGATGTGCCCCCGGCCGCTGCGCCCGTCCCGCCGCAAACCGCGCCGACTGCGGTGGTGGCGCCTGCCTCGACGCCGACGCCTGCCACGGCCAGGCCGGTGTCCGCGCCCACCGACAGTGCGGTACCGGCGAAGAGCGCTTCCACCGCTGCCAAGGTGGCGCCTGCGGCTGCAATGCCACCGACGACACCGCCACCGAATCCCGAACGCTGTGCCAGCTTCGGGCCTTATGCGGCACGCGGGGATGCCGATGCGGCGCTGACGCGCCTGCGTGGGCAGACCGCCCGCGCCAACCTGCGCGAGGACAAGGACGCCGGTGTCAGCACGTTCCGGGTGATGCTGCCCAACGTCGGCGACCGCGCGGCGGCGCAGGCGCTGGTCAAGCGCATTGCCGCCGCCGGCATTGGCGACTATTACGTCATCGCGCAGGGCGAGGACAACACCGTGGCCCTGGGGCAATACCAGAGCCGCGAGCGCGCCGAGCGGCGCCAGGCGAGTCTGGTGGGCGCAGGCTTCCCGGCGCAGCTGGTGCCCAGCGGTACCGGCCAGTCACGCTGGTGGATCGATGTCCGCAGCACGGCCACGGCTGCCGCGTTGCAGGGCGCAGCCGGTGCAACGCGGCAGCGATCGCTAGATTGCGCCGCGCTGCGCTAGAATGCGCACCGGCGCGCAATGCGCCTGCCTTTGCCGGCATAGCTCAGTTGGTAGAGCAACCGCCTTGTAAGCGGTAGGTCCCCAGTTCGAATCCGGGTGCCGGCACCATCCTGCAGAGATTATCCCCCGAGGTTTGACCACGCTGATCGTGCATGCGTGTGGGCTGTGCCGTGCCCGATGCCGCAGCGGCGGGCGCCGCGTGCGATGCGCCGTGGCATCGATGCACGCATTGCCTCGTGCGCACCGACCAATCTCCCACAAGCTGCCGGACGACAGGGCCTAGTCACGACGTGGTGCGTGTCCCGGCTGCGCGAGGTGTGACCCGGGTCGGCTGGGCCGCCCTGTCTGGCCTGAAGCGCGCAGCCCCCGCGCTGCGCGCAGCGATCAAGCGGGACGGCCGGCAGAGAGCAGCTGGAGCGCAGCCGTGCCGGCGTCGCCGCTTACGCGCTCGGCCAGGGCGGCCACAACGATGGCGAGGGCGCGGCGCAGCACGCTGTCGGCGTCGGCGCTGGCATCCAGCACGTGTTTGCCCGGCAATTCCAGTGCGGCAAAAATCGCGCGGCAGCGCTCCAGGTTGTCCTGGGTTTCGAAATGGTTGGGTGCGTCGCCGCGGGCGCGGATGCGGGCCAGGCCGGTGGGCGGCGGCAGGTCGAGCAGCAACAGCACATCCGGGCGCGGGGCGAAGGCGTTGCGTTCCAGCAGTGCGTCCAGTGGCAGGCCGGCAGCGCCCTGGTAGGCGACCATCGAAGGAAAATAGCGGTCCAGGATCACGATGTCGCCGCGCGCCAGCGCCGGCGCGATCAGATTGTCCACGTGTTCGTGGCGATCGCGGATCAGCAGCTCGGCTTCGTCGTCCGCGCTCAGGCGCCCGGTGGCTGCGGATTGACGCAGCTGGGTGCCCCAGGGGCCATTGGTTGGCTCCTTGCTGGAGACCACGCGTGCGCCGGCGGTCTGCAAGGTGGCCGCCAGACTGCGCGCCAGCGTGGTCTTGCCGGCGCCGTCGATGCCTTCGATGGCGATCAATAGCCCGCCGGGCTTCAGTTCGATTGTCATCGCGCTACTTTATCTGATCGTGACGATGGACCAGTAGCCGCAGCGCGGCGGCAACGCCGGCCCGGGCGCTGTCGACGCTGGACGAGCGAGCACCTGGCGATACACGATGGCCACTGCCGCGGGCGCATGCCCGCAGTGAGCAGTGGACGCCGCGGTGCGGCGGCTTCGAGGGCATCCCACGCGCCATCCCGAAGCTCATGACGCGACCCCAATCCCGAATCCCCATCCCGGCCCTATGGCCAAATACTTATTACCGATATGTCCAGCGCGATGTCGGAATCGTCCCGATGTCCCGGCCGCTGTCCCCTGGGCATACTGAACAAGTCAGACGTAGCGCTCATTCGTGTCATGACTGAGTCGCGTTTCTGGCTTCAAGGAAGAAGGACGCGTCGCCGCCACCCTAGAGGCGGCATCCCCCGCGTGACGCCCTCTCAGGCCCGTCGTGACCGGATTCCTTGTTTAGCGGTGCGGTTTATCGGTACGTGCACGGAACGTGCGCGCCTTACGGCCGATCACGTCGCCGAGGTATAGCGGTAGGACAGCAGCGATTTCACCAGGAAGGTGATCTGGGTGGCCGAACGCGCATCCACGCGCATCACCGGGATGCGGAAGCCTTCGGCCACCAGTGCCTCGCGGAACGGCGGCACCAGGAAATCCTCGACCTCGTCGGTCATGGTGATGCCCACCGCCAGGCTGGCCTCAGGCGCGATCTGCGAAAACTCGCGCAGCAGGGCCAGGGTGGCCCCGAGCATCTGCGGATCGCGCGCATTGGTCAGCACGATCACGCCCAGCGCACCGTCGCAGACCAGCGGCCACATGAAATCCAGATATTTCTGCCCGGGCACGCCATAGACGTGCAGCAGCTCGCCGTCTTCCAGCTCGATCGAGCTGTAATCCAGCGCGACCGTGGTGTAGGTCTTGTCGCCGTAGGCATCCTGGCTGAGCGGCATTTCGGTGCTGACCGGCTCCACATCGGAGATGGCACGTACCGCCGTGGTCTTGCCGGCGCCCATGCCGCCAACGAACACCAGTTTGTTGGCTGGAAGACTCATGACTGCGCCTGAAAGAGTGAGAGGCCAAACCGACGTGCGACCCAGGAAAAGAACCGGGAATTGCTGCTGTCCGGACGACGCGGCGTAGAAGGCACGGGAATCTCCGCAGTCTGGGCAAGGCCGCTGGCAAGCGCAGCGGCGAACAGGCATTCCACCGTTTGCAGCGGGAGCTTGCAAGCATTGGCCAGGGCCTGCGGACGCCACGGGCGCGCATGCAGGTGGGCGATGGCCAGCAGGTGTGCGGGCGAGCTGGTGTCGGCACTCAGCTCGGGCCACTGACGCAGCTGCAACGCATGCGCCGGCTCCACCGCCGGCAGCGCGGGGCGCAGATGCTCGGGCAGGGCGAAGTACAGCGCTTCGAAGGAGAGCCGTTGGGGCAGCGCGACGTCGTCGTCGTCGGCCACGCGCTGCCAGCCGGGCCGGTCCAGGGCGGCCACCAGCGCGGGCAAGCCGATGCCGGCCGGCAGATGCACGCAAGCATTGGCCGGGTCCACCCGCACCTGCAGGCTTGCATGCCGCACCATCACCGTGCCGGGCCCGAATTCACCGCGGCAATGGCGCAGCAGCAGTGCCGGTTCGGCCACCTGGGTGGTGTGCGGGGAGGACAGCAACAGGCGCATCTGCTCGTTGAGTTCGCGCACCGTGGCGCCATGCTTGAGCCAGGCGCCGGCAACCGGTGTGCGCGAGACCACCAGCACCCGCACCGGCTGGCCCTGCAGCGCCTGCCACGCGGCCAGGCCGTCGGCGGTTTCCAGACCCAGCACCACCACGTCGGCCGCATGCTGCGGCCACTCGCCCAATTGCACGTCGATGCGCTCGGCAAGCAGCAGCGAACACGCCAGTTTCAGGCGCGTGGTGTGCAGCAGGTCCAGGCCGGCCGTGGCGACCCGCATGGCGTGAATGGGTGTGGTCATGAGTGGGCGCCGTCGTGGCGCAATGAAGCGACAACGCCTGCCGGTACGTACCGGCAGGCAGGGCAGGCGACGCGCAGGCGCCGCCCGTCGGGCATCAACTGAAATCCAGGGTCTTTTCGAACGCCTTGAGCTCGTGGCGGGCCATCGCCAGATTGGCCTTGGCGCGGTCCAGCACGACGTACAGGAACAAGGTGGGGTTGCTCTCCAGCGGGCGCAGCAGGTGGTACTGGCGCGACAGGGTGATCAGGATGTCTTCGATGGTGTCGTTCAGGCCGAGCTGCTCGGCGATGCGGCGCTTGGCACGCACCACGTCGGTGTTGCCGGCCGCGGCCAGCTCAAGGTTGAGCTCGGTGCCGCCGGTCATGCCCGGCGCCATGCCGCTATCGCTGTCGACCAGCGCGGCGCCCACGAAACCGGCGAGCGAATGCAGTTGTTCCAGAGTGAGTTTTGACATCGGTGGTCCCCTTCCAAACGGTGAGAAAAATCGGTGCGCTCAGGCAAGCACGAACAGTGCCAGGCCTCAGCCGGCCGGCTGCGCCAGGGCGGTGGCCAGGCGGCCGGCGCAATCGCGCGCATTGAACAGCAGCGCGGCGGCATTGAGGTCCGGCCCGCCCACCGCCGTCAGCGTCAGCGGCTTGTCGGCGCGGATGCGGATCAGCACCAGCTGCCCCCCGCGGGTGCTCACGGTGGCGTAATCGGCCTCGCTCAGGCGCGATTCGCGCGCCAGGGTCTCGCCCAGGGTGAGGAACGAGTTGGCCATCGCCGCCAGGCGACGTCCATCCACGTCCAGGCTGGAGTGTTCGGCGATGGCGCGGCCATCGGCGGTGGACAGCATCAGCAGGCGGATGCCGGGCTCGCGTTCGATGGTCTGCGCAAATTCGCGCCCGATGCGCTGCAGGTCGTACTGATGCGACGCGCGCGCGACTTCACCCACGGCGGCCTTGACGACCTGGTTGACGGCGTTGTGCGGCATGAAGATCCCCTGTTGCTGATGGCCCGAGCGCGTGCGTGGTGCATGTCCTGCGCTGGCCGGCGCACCATACCATCCAGGTATAAGCGCACAGTCACACCAGCCACAGCGGTTTCACTGGGCGGTCAGACAAGCAGAATCTGCAAAGTCCAGCGCGCCACAAACTGCAGTGGCACGTCACAGTAGCGGCGCGACGAGGCAGATCTAAACCCCTCGCCTCCCAGCTGGATGAGGCCGGCAAGCCGATGCAGGCGACATGCCGTGCTGCGCTGCCGCGCGTCAGCGCCGGGGCGCGCCACTAGACTGCACGGCTTTCTCGATGCTGGAGCAATGCATGGCAACGCAGTACCTGCCGGTTTCCCTGATAGGCGTTCCCACCGACATCG
>NZ_JSZE01000043.1 GCF_000802365.1 Xanthomonas cannabis pv. cannabis | reverse complement strand
GCACGCTGCTGATCACGGCATGGCCATCGCGCGTGGCCGGCGCGAAGCGCCACTGGCGCAGACTGTCGGTCACCGCCGCATCCAGGCGCGGGTCGTTGCTGCCGGTGCGTTCGACAATGACAACCTCGCGCACCCGGCCCTGCACATCCAGCTGCAGGCGCGCGGTACGGCTGCCCTGGATGCCGGCGCGCGCCAGTTCGGCGGGATAGCTGGGCATTGCATTGCCGGGTAACGGTTGGGCCTCGATGCTGGTGGTGGCCGCGCGTGCCGGTGCATGCGCCACCATGGTCATCGCGCGGGGGCCATCGGCACTGGGCAGAATCTGGCGGCTCGCGACGGGAGCGGGGCCGGTATCGGTCGCAAACGACTCGTCGCTATGCCGGTTCCACCACCAGGCCGGGATGACCACCAGCAGAGCCAGCAGCGTCGCCCACAGCCATGGCGAGGCGCCGTCGTCTGTCGCATCTGGCCCCCGGCCCGTGATAGGTGGAGCGCGACGCGACATCGCTGGCGCCTGGGGCGTTGAAGGGTTCGAGATGAAGGACATGGCAGACCTCCTGGCGCATCTTGGGGATGACGCGGCCAGTCTGGTCGGCACTGCCTGAGGCGCAGCTAAGGCGCGGGGCCTGACGGCGGTTGCCGGCGTGCAGATGTTCAGGTTGGTGACAGTGGCGACCGCTGCATCCGGGTGATGGCCGTGCAGGGCTCGATCAGTGGATATCGACGGCCGTCGTGCGCACGATCAGCAGTACCGGGCGATGCTGATCTGCGTTGCCGTCAGTGGCGCTTACTGAGCAGGCTTGAATTCGAACGGAACATCCAGGCTGCCGGCCACCGGCTGGCCATTGCGCTGGGCCGGATGGAAGCGCCAGTGGCGGACCGCTTCCATCGCTGCGCGGTCCAGATCCCGTGAACCGCTGCGCTGCACCAGAGTGACGCCGCCGGGATTGCCGGCGGCATCCACGTCCACGCGCACCACCACATCGCCCGCATCGCCACGCCGCAACGCAGCGGAGGGATAGCGCGGCGGCGGCATCTGGCCCTGGACCGGCACCGGGCGGTTGCCGCCGGCCACCGGGGCCGAGGCCGGCGCTGCGGTTCCTGGCGCACCGGGGACGGCCTCTTCCGGGAGTGGCGCGGGCGGAGCCGCCGGCGCGGTGTCGACCAACGTGGGCGTCTCTTCGGGCGGCTTGGCCTGTGGCATGTCGCTGGCGCCATCCTGGGCGGGCAGCGGCGCTGGCAGCGGTTGAATGGCGTCATCCGCCGCCGGCGTGCCGGCGGTCGGTTGGGAGGGGGAGGCCTTGTAGAAATCGTCCTTGCGGCCGGTAGCCCACACCAACAGGAACAGCAGCAGGCCGGCAGCGAACGCGATACCGGCAATTTTCAGCGTGTGGCGGGGTAGGCGCAAAACGATCTGGCGGTCGGACGCAGGGCGGGGCGCGGGCATAGGGCTCACCTGAAGGATCGCCATAATTCTTGCATAGCCCCGGTGAATCGATCGCAGCAGGTGGCGGAACAGGCGATAATCCCGCGCTCCTCACCGACACACAGACTTCCGATGCTAGATCCGGCCCTGCTTCGCCAACATCCCGCCGACCTTGCCGAGCGCCTGCGCAGCACCCGCAGTTTCTCGCTGGACACTGCGGAACTGGAGTCGCTGGAAAGCGAGCGCAAGCGCATTCAGGTGCGTACGCAGGAACTGCAGAGCCAGCGCAATGCCAAGTCAAAGGCAATCGGGCAGGCCAAGGCGAAAGGGGAGGATGTCGCCGCGCTGATGGCCGAGGTGGCCGGGTTCGGCGATGAGCTCAAGGCCTCGGAAGAGGCGCTGGATGCGATTCGCGCCAAGCTCGACACCATTGCGTTGGGGCTGCCCAATCTGCCGGCAAGCGACGTGCCGCTGGGCAAGGACGAAGGCGACAACGTCGAGCAGTCGCGCTGGGGCACGCCGCGACAGTTCGATTTTGCGGTCAAGGACCATGTGGAACTTGGCGCGCCGCACGGCTGGCTGGACGGCGAGACGGCGGCCAAGTTGTCGGGCGCACGCTTCACCGTGCTGCGCGGGCCGATCGCGCGCCTGCACCGCGCACTGGCGCAGTTCATGCTGGACCTGCATGTGGGTGCGCACGGCTACGAAGAAACCAACGTGCCGCTGCTGGTCAATGCCGATTCGATGCGCGGCACCGGGCAGCTACCGAAGTTCGAAGACGATTTGTTCCAGACTGAAGTGGGTGAGTCGCGCCGCTATCTGATCCCCACCTCGGAAGTGCCGCTGACCAATATCGTGCGCGACGAGATCATCGATGCCGAGCGCCTGCCGCTGCGCATGACGGCGCATTCGATGTGCTTCCGGGCCGAGGCCGGCAGCGGTGGTCGTGATACGCGCGGCATGATTCGCCAGCATCAGTTCGAGAAGGTGGAGCTGGTGACGGCCTGCGCGCCGGAGGACAGCGATGCCGAACACCAGCGCATGACGCGCTGCGCCGAGGTGGTGTTGGAACAACTCGGTCTGCCCTATCGCAAGGTGCTGCTGTGCACCGGCGACATGGGCTTTTCGGCGATCAAGACCTACGACCTGGAGGTCTGGCTGCCGTCGCAGAACACCTATCGTGAAATTTCATCGTGCTCCAACTGCGGCGATTTCCAGGCGCGGCGCATGCAGGCACGCTGGCGCAACCCGGCCAGCGGCAAGCCAGAATTGCTGCACACGCTCAATGGCTCCGGCACCGCAGTGGGCCGCGCCATGATTGCGGTGATGGAGAACTACCAGAACGCCGACGGCTCGATCGATGTGCCGCAAGTGTTGCGCCCGTACATGGGCGGGATGGAAAAGATCGGTTGACGTCAATGCAGCCGGCGAGCGCTGTGCAGCGGTGGAGACGTCGAGT
The DNA here is from genome assembly GCF_000802365.1 of Xanthomonas cannabis pv. cannabis. Taxonomy (GTDB): domain Bacteria; phylum Pseudomonadota; class Gammaproteobacteria; order Xanthomonadales; family Xanthomonadaceae; genus Xanthomonas; species Xanthomonas cannabis. The sequence goes on along the minus strand of NZ_JSZE01000043.1, from coordinate 48,589 downwards.
GATCTCGGCATGCACACGCGCGGTCTGGAGTGGTGGTTGGATCGGCAGCACGTACGCATTTGCACGAGCAAGTGCAGTGTCGCTTGCAGGCGAACGGTGCAGTTTCAGCACATAAAACGGGGCCAACAATGGCCCCGTTTTGCGTTGTACGCGGCTGGCTGGCCGCATGGCGCAGTGCCTGGCGCGCGTTATGGAAATTACGCAGCACGCTCAGGATCGCAATGCGTTGCGCCAAGCCAGTACGTCGCTATCACTCTTACGGTACGGGCGAGGGCATTGGCCTGCGTTTGGTGCTGCGCGCTTATGCCACTGCGCCTGCCGTCTGCTGCAGGCCAGCCAGCGCCTGCGCAATCGCGTCGCTGCGGTGCTGCGGCGAATACGCTACGCCTTCGGCGCGTACAAAGCTGACATCGTCCACGCCCAGGAAGCCGAACAGCTGACGCAGGTAGGGCTCCTGGAAATCATTGGTCGGGTCGGGGTAGATGCCGCCGCGCGCGCTGGCGATGATGACGCGCTTGCCGCCGGCCAGGCCTTCCGGGCCGGATGCGGTGTAGCGGAAGGTACGCCCGGCCACCGCGATGCGGTCGATCCATGCCTTGAGCGTGGAAGGGATGCCGAAGTTGTACATCGGTGCGCCGATCACGATGACATCGGCCTCCAGAAACTGCTGCATCGCCTGCTCGGCCACGGCCGCTTCGGCCGCGTCCGCCTGCGCCAATGACCTGCCGCTGAGGTGGGGGATTGGCTCCTGATCCAGATCGCGGTATGTCACCTGCAGCCCGGGGTGCAGCCGCTGCTGCTGCGCAACGGCGGTGGCACTGAGTTCCCGGCTGACGGAATTGGCGCCCAGGGCGCTGGAGTCGATGTGAAGGAGCTTCATGGCGAAGACCTGTGGCAAGCGGCAGCGCCGCGGAGATGCGCAGACTAGGTCGTTGCCCTGTTGGGATAAAGATGGTTAAATATCACGTATCGTTCTATCCATGGATACCTGCGCCATGCACGACCTGAATGACCTGTACTACTTCGCGATGGTGGTGGACCACGGCGGCTTTGCCGCGGCCGAGCGTGCGCTTGGTATCCCCAAGTCGCGCCTGAGCCGGCGTATCAGCCAGCTTGAAACCGACCTGAGTGTGCGCCTGCTGCAGCGCTCCACGCGCCGCTTTGCGGTCACCGACGTCGGCACCAGCGTGCACCGGCATGCCCAGACCATGCTGGCCGAGGCCCAGGCCGCGCGCGAGGTGGTGGATCGTCTCAGCGCCGAGCCGCGCGGTCTTGTCCGTGTGAGCGTTCCTGTCTCGCTCGCGCAGATCCAGTTGCCCAAGCTGTTGCCGGAATTCCTGGCCAAGTACCCCAAGGTGCGGCTGCAACTCAACATCAGCAACCGCCGCGTCGATGTGATCAACGAGGGCTACGACATCGCCCTGCGTGTGCGTTCGCGCCTGGACGACGACGGCAGCCTGGTGATGCGCAGCTTCGGTCAGGTGCAGGAACTGCTGGTGGCCAGCCCGAAGTACCTGGACCGCGCCGGGCGCCCCAAGGACCCGAGCGAGCTGGCCAACCACACCACCATGAGCACCAGCGAAGACGAAGCGCACCAGCGCTGGGAGCTGCATGGGCCCAACGGCGAGATGCGCCGCGTGGACCTGCAGCCGCGCCTGGCCGGCTTCGACTTCCCGCTGCTGCAGTCGATGGCGCGCGACGGCTTCGGCATCACCATGCTGCCGGAGACCGTGTGCGCCGAAGCGGTGCGCAGCGGCGAACTGGAAGTGGTGCTGCCGCACTGGTCGCTGCCACAGGGCATCTGCCATGCGGTGTTCGCCTCGCGCCGCGGCCTGCTGCCCGCGGTGCGCGTGTTCATCGACTTCCTGGCCGAGCACCTGCCGCAGGAGATCGAACGCTCGCGCCTGGATTGCGGCGGCAACTGCGCCGAGCTGGCGGAAAAGCTCAAGCGTGCCGCCGGCACCGCGCCGCGCTTGGTGGTGGCGGAAGCCGGCTGAGCGGTCGTGGCCAAATGCCGGCTGAGGGCTGCGTCTGGCCGCCGCGGCTGGCTGACAGGTTGGCTGGCAGCCAGCGAGCTGCTCGGCAGTCGGTTCGCTGCAGACCTTCGGCAGGCCGCATCCATGCTTGGGTGCATCCCACCGACCACAACATGCAGCGGCTAGCCACGAGTAGCGCCGCACGACGCTGTGCCAGCCAGAAGCGAATGGTGCCACCAAGCAAAACGCGCCAGGGCATGCGAGAATGCGCGCCCGGGAGCGATCCCGGGAGTGGTGGATACGCACAAGATGTCCTTGCGGCCACCGTCAGGCGCCACCCGCGCAATGCGGGTCGCCAGCGTGACAGCCGATGCCTTCGGCGGTCATGCGCAGCAGCATCGGAGAGATGGCCGAGCGGTTTAAGGCACCGGTCTTGAAAACCGGCGAAGGGTCAAACCTTCCGTGGGTTCGAATCCCACTCTCTCCGCCACACGCTGCCACAAGTTGCTGAGGCGATGGTTTTTTTGCAAGGTTCGCCGTCGTCCCATCTTCTCTCCCATACGCAGCGTCATGGTTTCCGTGGCGACTACTTCTCTCAGGCTGATCGCTCAGCAGCCTCGTCAACCGTGCACCGCAGATGGTTATGTCGCCGGCGCTTGCAGCTGGACGAACGCTTCCAGAGCGATTTGAAGCAAGCAGCGCTCTCCCTGAGGCGAGGAATCGCATGCGTGTGAAACAGGCACGCCCGCACTGCGCACGGCAGTCGGGCCGTGTGGGCATCACCTGGCATGGGCACTCGCGGTGATAGTGCTATACGGGCACTCCTTCAAGCCACTGCCGCGATGCATGACACCTCACCCTTGATCAACACCAACGCGCTTGCGCAGCAGGCGGGCGATGCGGGCAAAACAGTCTGGACGGTCGGTCACTCCACCAGGACCTGGGAGGCGTTCGTTGCGCTGCTGAGCGCGCATGGGATTGAGGCACTGGTGGATGTGCGGCGTTTTCCGGGTTCGCGCCGCTACCCCTGGTTTGCCAGCGACACGATGGCGCAGGCACTGGATGCCGTATCGGTGCGCTATCTGTGGCTGCCCGAGCTGGGCGGCCGTCGCAAGGCGCAGGCGGGATCGCCGAATGGCGGGTGGCGCAACGCGGCGTTTCAGGGCTATGCCGACCACATGACCAGTGCCGAGTTCGCTGCCGGACTGGAGCAGGCGACGGCCATGGCACGGGAGCGGCGTACCGCGCTGATGTGTGCCGAAGCGCTATGGTGGCAGTGCCATCGCCGCTTGATTGCAGATCTGTTGCTGCACCGAGGGTGGCAGGTGCTGCACATCCTTGGCGAAACCACGGCGCAGCCGCATCAGCTGAATGCCGATGCGCGCCCGGTTGGGCGCGATCTGTGCTATCCGCCGCGGCAGGTTGGTCTGTTTTCTGCCGATTAGGCGCCTGCGGTAGGTCGACGCCGAGACGATGGCCGCACCGCTGCTTGCGCGTTGAACGCGATCATGCGGGCTCACAGCACCGTTGCATTGACCTTGAAGACTTCCACTGCGCGGGTGAGTTGCGTTGAGTGCTCCTCCAACGCATGCGCGGCGGTGCTGGCGGCTTCCACGAGGCGCACGTTTTGCTGGGTGGTTTCGTCCATCTGGGCGATGGTGTGGTTGACCTGTTCGATGCCGCCGGCCTGTTCCTGCGAGGCGGCGGAAATATGTCCGATGATGTCGGTGACATGCTGGACGCTGGTGACGACTTCGCCCATGGTGGTGCCGGCCTGATGCACCAGGGTCGAGCCATCGGCCACGCGCTGTACGGAATCGTCGATCAGGCGTTTGATCTCCCTCGCTGCATCCGATGAGCGGTGCGAGAGCGTGCGTACTTCCGACGCGACCACCGCAAAACCGCGGCCTTGTTCGCCCGCGCGCGCGGCTTCGACAGCGGCGTTCAACGCCAGAATATTGGTCTGGAAGGCAATGCCGTCGATGACGGAAATGATGTCGGCAATGCGTTTGGAGGAGGCTTCGATGCCGGACATCTGCTCGATGACCTGGCCGACCACATCGCGACCTTGCGAGGCGATGGCGGCCGCGCCAAGCGCGAGCTGGTTGGCGCGGCCTGCATGCTCGGCGTTCTGCTTGACGGTGGAGGTCAGTTCTTCCATCGAGGCGGCGGTTTCTTCCAGGCTGGCCGCCTGCTGTTCGCTGCGACGGGTCAGTTCCTGGTTGCCACCGGTGATGTCTTCGGCGGCGAATCCGATGCTGTTGGACGTGGTCTGGATGCGCGTCACGATATCGGTGAGGCGGTGCACGGTGCTGTTGGCGTCGTCGCGCATGGATGCAAACACGCCGTGGAAGTTGCCGGACATGCGCACGGTCAGGTCGCCGTCGGCGATGGCGCGCAGCAGTTCGGAGAACTTGGCCAGGTTGGTGTCGGAGGTGGTCATCATGGTGTTGAGGTTCTCCACCATCAGGCGGAAATCGTGCTCGAACTTGTCCGGCTGGCCGCGAAGTGCGAAGTTGCCCGCGCAGGCGGCCTGGGTCAGTGCGTGGATCTGCGCGTTGATCGCGCGCAGGTTCTGCTTGACCTGCTGCATGGTGGCGGTGATGGCGGCCTTTTCGCCGGGATACTGTTCGATTTCCGGTGCCAGGTCGCCGACTGCATAGCGGCCCATGACCTCGGTCATGCGCAGCTGAGTCTGCACATGTGCGTGCACCAATGCGTTGGTGTCCTGCACCATGTGGCCGTACTCGCCGGGGAAGCGCTGCGCATCGGTGCGATAGCTGATCTCGCCGGCATCGTGGCGCGACGCCATGGTGCGTTGTGCGGAGATCACGTCCTGCAGGCGATGCTGCATAAGCTGCATGGCGCGCAGCAGTTGGCCGGATTCGTCGCTGCCGGTCGGGGCGTCCTGGCTGCGCAGGTCGCCTTCGTTGATCCGCTGGGCCAGCTGCAGCGACTGACGCAGCGGCAGCACCACGCTGCGGGTGAGCAGGAAGGCGATGGTTGCGCCGAGCAGCAGCGCGACGACGGTGGAGATCACCATCAACATCGCAAAGCCACGCGCGGTGGCGACGGCCTGCTTGGCCGCTGCGCGGTTCTTGGCTTCCTGCAGGTCGATGAAGGCGTTGATGCTGGCCAGCCAGTCGATGAAGGCCGGGCGTGCTTGCTGCAGCAATTGCTGCTCGGCGTGCAACCGGTCCGATGCATCGCGGAACGAGCGCACCTGCGTGATCAGCGGCATGGTGCGCTGCTCGATGGACTTGATCTGCTGAAGGATGGCTTTTTCTTTTGCGTCGGTCGAAGCCGCGATCATGTCGTCGAGCGGCTGCGCGGAACGGGCGTAGTCGGCGGCGAGCTTGTCGATCAATTGCTCGGCCGCGTGGCGGTCGGCTGGCGCGTCCATCAGGACAACATCGCGCAAGGCGATCGCGCGATCATGCACGCTGCCGCGAAAGTTGATGGCGTAACGCTGCTTGACGCTATTGACCTCGTTGATGGCGGTCAGTTGCTGGTCGATGCTCCGTACGCGCTGGATGCCGACCACGGTCAGGATCACCATCAGCACGATGATGGACAGAAAGCCGAGCGCCAGGCGCTGACCAATGCGCAGATTCGAAAGGAGATGCATAGGGTTCGATCGGTGATCCGACAGCGGGATGGCAGGGGTCCCCGCGGCAATGGCGAGGCGAAAGGCGCGATACGGCCGTGGGCAGCGCAAGGCCGCTGCGTTGGGTGTGTCTCGACCTATCCGTTAGCGGCCTCGGCCAGGAGAACTGAACTTTGCAGCCCGGAGGATTCAGGTGCGGTTGCTGCGTCCGGGGCGGCGTCGAGCCGCCAGCCAGCTCGCCCGGGTGGCGTCGGCGATGCGTGGGCGCGCGAAGGCCGAGCCGAGCCCGGAGCGGAGCTGGCATGACCCACATCGTCCGGTGGAGACGTCATGCCCGCCGTGTAAGGCCGTTCTGCCAAGGGGCCTGTCTCCACCCACTCCCGGCCGGAGTACGGTGGGCAGCGAACAACCGCTGCCGAGCTGGCAGGTAATCGATTCAGTGGCGTGTCGCCCGTTCGCTGGACGGCGTCGGTCGCAGGCAAGATGATAGGCGCCCGGCGTGTGTGTCGCCTGTCACCCACATGCCGATTCCTGAGTCTTCCCGATGGTCACAACGATGCTTCCATGGTCGACAGGTCACCTGGCCCCCCGTAGTGCTGCACTTGCGCGGTGCGCTGCGCGCAGTGGCGCGCCATGGTCGTGCGCTGCATGAGCGCGGCATTCCCGCATGGCGATAGCGCGATGGCGCAGGCGGTCCGTGGCCATGACTGGAGCGGCACGCCCCTGGGGCCGCCCGCGCAGTGGCCGTTGCCGTTACGAAATGTCGTCGATCTGATGCTCGCCTCGCCCGAAAGCATGTATGTGGTCTGGGGGCAGGCGCTGACGTTCTTCTACAACGATGCCTATACGCCGATCCTGGGGCCGCGCCAGGCCCAGGCATTGGGTGCGCCGCTGCGCGAGTTGTGGGCCGATGCCTGGGATGCCGTGCGTGCGCCGATCGAGGCGGCGTTTGCCGGGCGCGCGTCGCGCTTCGAAGAAGTGCCGATCGCGATGAACCGTTATGGCACGCCCGAAGACACCTGGTGGACGTTCTCGTTCTCGCCGATCTATCTCGACGATGGCAGCGTGGGTGGCGCGTTCTGCGTGACCAACGAGGTGACCGCACGCAAGGTGGCGCAGGCGCGGTTGGCCGACGAACACGAACGCTTGATCCGCTTGTTCGAGCAGGCGCCGATGTTCATGGCGTTCTTGAGCGGGCCGCAGCACGTCGTCGAGTTCGTCAATCCGTGTTACTCGCGCCTGATCGGTCACCGCGACGTGATCGGCCGCCCGTTGGCCGAGGCGCTGCCCGACGTGGTGGCGCAAGGACACCTGGCGCGGCTGGATGAGGTGTTTCAGTCCGGACGTGCGTATTCGGCCACGGCGCTCGCCTACGACGTGCAGGCCGTGCCGGGCGGGCCCACCGAGCGCCGGCTGCTGGATCTGGTCTATCAACCGATCGCCGGTGCCGACGGCACGGTGTCGGGCATCTTTGTGCAGGGCCTGGACATTACCGACCGCATCAGCCTGGAACGCGCGGTGCGCGAGGCCGAAGTGCGCAACCGGCAGATCCTGGACAGCGTCATGGACTACGCGATCATCGCCACCGACATGCGCGGCCGGGTGACCTCGTGGAACGAGGGCGCACGCCGCATTCTGGGGTGGGGCGAGAGCGAGATGCTCGGGCAATCGCTGGAGCGTACGTTCACACCGGAAGACGTGGAAAGGCGGCAGATCCTCATCGAGGCTGCCGCCGCGCTGGAAAGTGGCAGCGGCATGGACGAACGCTGGCACGTGCGCAAGACCGGCGAACTGTTCTGGGCCAACGGGTCGTTGATGGTGTTGCGCGAAGAAACCGGCACGGCGATCGGTTTCGTCAAGGTCCTGCGCGACCGTACTGCCGAGCGTCTGGCCAGCGAAGCGTTGATCAGGAGCGAGCGCCGCCTGGATGCGCTGGTGCGCGCCTCGTCGCAATCGATCTTCTCTGCGGCTGCCGACTGGAGTGCATTGCGCCAGCACGTGCGCGACGGGCTGCTCAACGACAGCCTGCCGGCGAACGCGCGCTGGCAACAGGACTGGGTGTACCCGGACGATCGCGCGCTGTTGTCGAGCGCCATCGGTGCGGCGATCGCTGGCAAATCCGGGCTGGAGCTGGAGCTGCGGGTGCTGGATGCCAGCCAGCGCGTGCGCTGGACCCTGCTGCGTGCAGTGCCGCTGCTGGATGCGCACGGCGCGATCGAAGAATGGTTCGGCACTGCATCGGACGTCACCGACAGACGCCAGGCCGAAGAGCAATTGCGCCTGCTGACCGAAACCCTGGAAGAACGCGTGCGCGAGCGCAGCGCGGCACTGCTGCTGGCCGAAGAAAAATTGCGCCAGAGCCAGAAGATGGAAGCCGTTGGGCAGCTGACCGGCGGCCTGGCGCATGATTTCAACAATCTGCTGACCGCCATCACGGTGGGGCTGGAGCTGCTGCAAGCGCGCGTGCAGCAGGGCAAATACGACCGGCTGGAACGCTACGTGGAGATGGCACAGACCAGCGCCGCGCGCGCGGCGGCGTTGACGCAGCGTCTGCTGGCGTTTTCGCGTCGGCAGACCCTGGCGCCCAGCGCACTGGAAGTGGAGGCACTGGTGCATGGCATGCGCGAGATCATCGCGCGCACCCTGGGGCCGTCTATCAGTTTGCAGGTGATTCCGGCGGCCGACGCCTGGAAGGTGCTGGTGGATGCGCCGCAGCTGGAAAATGCCTTGCTCAACCTGTGCATCAATGCGCGCGACGCCATGCCCGATGGTGGCGAGCTCACCATCAGCCTGCATAACCGCTCGCTGGATCACGCTGCGGCCCAGCTGCTGGAGTTGCCGCCCGGCGACTATGTGTGCCTGAGCGTGCAGGACACCGGTACCGGCATGACCGAAGAGATCATGTCCAAGGTTTTCGAGCCATTTTTCACCACCAAGCCCATCGGTCAGGGCACCGGGCTGGGCCTGTCGATGATCTATGGGTTCACGCGCCAATCCGGCGGGCACGTGCGTATCGAATCGGACGTTGGAGTGGGTACCACCATGGCGCTGTATCTGCCGCGCTTCATGGGCGAGCAGGTGCATGACGAAGGGCCGGCCACGCAGGATGATCCGCAGCGGGCAACGATGCACAGTTGCACGGTGTTGCTGGTCGAAGATGAAACCGCGATCCGTGTGCTGATCTCCGAAGTGCTCACGGACGCCGGGTATCGCGTCATCGAGACGGCCGAGGGGAGTGCGGCAGTGGAGCGCCTGCGGTCAGCGGAAACCATCGATGTGCTGGTAACCGATGTCGGTCTGACCGGCGGCTTGAACGGGCGCCAGGTGGCCGATGCGGGCCGGCAATATCGCCCGATGCTGCCGGTCTTGTTTGTGACCGGCTATGCGGCGACCGCGGCCGTGGGAGCAGGGCAGTTGGATGACGGCATGGAAGTGCTGACCAAGCCTTTCCTGGCAGCTGACCTGGAGCGGCGCGTGGCGCAATTGCTGGAGCGGCGCCCGTAGTGAGTCAGGGCGGTGCGCGGTCACGCGTGGAGACACGACGTGACCGCGAGACGAGGCGCTTCAGGTGTTGTGCTCTCCACCGCGCAGCGCGAGCAAAGCCGCCGGCATCTGCTGGGGTGTGCTCAAGCGCAGCGGCTACACGTGGCACTCGGCGACGCGTTACAACGCTTTCTGGACAATGCCCAACAGGTCGCGTAACGAAAATGGTTTTGGCAGCAGACGCATGCCGGTATCCAGAAAATCCGCGCGCTTGGCAATCGCACCGGCATAGCCGGTCATGAAGACAATCGGTAGCGCGGGATACAGGCGCCGCGCATTGTCGGCAAGGTCGCGTCCGTTCATGCCGGGCAGGCAGATATCCGAGAGCAGCAAGTCAAACGGACACGCCGTGGTGAGTTGCTGCATCGCCTGCTCGGCGTCAGCGGACACAACAACCTGATAGCCCTCGTCACCCAGAATGTCTGCGGCCATCGCACGGATGGCATCGTCGTCTTCAACCAACAGAATGCGTGCATTGCCTGATGCGTCGTTCACTGCCGTCCTCGAGCGAGCGCAACGGCGCGTTCGCTTCCATCGACCACGCTATGCGTATGCGCGTGACGGATGTGTCGGAGTTGCCACAAAGCCGGCGGCGTAGGCGAGCAAGATCCTCGCAAGTTTTTGTGCGATTCATCGCCGGAGGTAAAACGTCAGCGGTGTCACGGCAGGAAGGCGATAAAACACACAGCGCGTCAAGCCAAACAAGCTGATCAATTCAGTCCCTGACGCGGCTGTATCACCGGCGCATGATAAATTCTGCGGCATGGAAAACGTAAAGCCGATGATCGCAAACCGTATCACCACCGGGACGACGGGGCTTGACACCATCCTCCGCGGTGGCCTGCCCGCCAACCGGTTGTATCTGCTCGAGGGCCAACCGGGCTCCGGCAAGACCACGATGGCGCTGCAGTTCCTGCTCGATGGCGCGGCCAGGGGCGAAAGTTGCCTGTATGTGACCTTGTCGGAAACCATCGACGAGCTGACCGAAGTGGCCGCCTCGCATGAGTGGTCGCTGGAGCCGCTGCATATTTTCGAGCTGGCCTCGGCCGAAGCGTTCCTGGGCGACGGGCGTCAGCAGTCCATCCTGCATCCCTGGGAAATGGAACTGGATGGCACGATCAAGCTCATCCAGGCCGAGGTTGATCGGGTCAAGCCCACGCGCGTGGTGTTCGATTCGTTGTCCGAGTTGCGATTGCTGGCGCAGGATTCGCTGCGCTACCGGCGGCAGGTGCTGGCGCTCAAGCAATTCTTTGCCCCACGCAATATCACCGTGTTTCTGGTGGACGACCTGACCGGGGAACATGGCGAGCGCGATGCCCATCTGCACAGCCTCTGCCACGGTGTGGTCTCGCTGGAACGCATGACGCTGGATTTCGGTGCGGCGCGGCGGCGCATGCAGGTGCAAAAGTTGCGCGGGGTCAATTTCATCGCTGGCTACCATGATCTGACGATCGCCACCGGTGGCATGCATATCTATCCGCGTCTGATTGCCTCCAACCATCACGTGCCGTTCGTTGGCGATGCGGTGTCCAGTGGCGTGGAGCGGATCGATGCGCTGCTGCATGGCGGCCCGCTGCGCGGTACCAGCACGCTGTTGACCGGACCGGCCGGCTCGGGCAAGACGAACGTGGCGCTGCAATATGTCAACGCGGCCTGCGAGCGTGGCGAGCACTGCTGCGTGCTGGAGTTCGATGAGCGCACCGGTACCCTACTGACGCGTGCACACAGCCTGGGCATGGATTTACGCAAGCATCTGCAGTCGGGTTTGCTGGAGCTGCATCAGATGGATCCGGCCGAACTGACACCCGGCGAGTTTGCCTGGGCCGTGCGCGAAAGCGTGGAAAAGCGCAACTGCCGTGTGCTGGTGATCGACAGCCTCAACGGGTACCTGTCGTCGATGCCGCAGGAAAAGCAGTTGATGTTGCAGATACACGAGCTGCTGTCGTATCTCAATCAGAGCGGCGTGACCACCTTCCTGATCAATCCACAGCATGGCTTGGTGGGGACGATGTCCACCGGCAACCTCAACGTGTCCTACATGGCCGACACCGTCATCCTGTTCCGCTTCTTCGAAGCGCAGGGCCGCATCCGCAAGGCCTTGTCGGTGATCAAGAACCGCAGCGGCGCGCACGAAGACGCGATCCGCGAACTGCAGATCGGCACGGGCGGTCTGCAGCTGAGCGAGCCGCTGGAAAAATTCCATGGCGTGCTGACCGGCACTCCGCAGTTCGTCGGAGACGATGCGCCGTTGCTGGGGCGTCCCCTTGGCCAGTTGTGAGGCAGACGGCTCGATCGTTCACATCATCGCGCCGTTCGGCCGCGATGCCCAAAGCATCGCCGGCATCGTCAGTGAGCACGGACTGACCCAGAAGGTGTATGGCACGCTGGCCGCGCTGGCCGGCGACCTGCTCGACAGTTCCGGTGTGGTGGTCCTGACCGAAGAGGCCGTGGGAGGCGATCTGCAACAGCTGCAGCAGATCCTGCAGGCCCAGGCGGCCTGGTCGGACATCCCGTTCGTGCTGTTGCGTGCGCCGCGCGGCAGCCATGCCGGGCGGCGGGCAAGCCTGCCGCCGGAGATGACCAACGTCATCGAGCTGGAGCGGCCACTGAGTTCGTCGTCGTTGCTGAGTGCGATTTCCACCGCGCTGCGCTCGCGCCAGAAGCAGTTCGTGATCCGCGATCAGATGGCACAGCTGGCTGAGAGCAGGGCAGCGCTGGCGCTCAGCGAAGCCGAGCTGCGTCGTGTCACCGATGCTCTACCGGTCTTGATCGCGTTCATCGACAAGCACCTGGTCTACCGCTTCGCCAACCGTTCGTATGAAGACTGGATCGGGATCCCGCCGCAGGATGTAATCGGGCGGCCGCTGGTGGACGTGGTGGGGCCTGCGGTGGTGGCCGAGCGTCGCGCGTGGATCGAGGCGGCACTGGCCGGGCGCGCGCTCACGGTGGAAACCAGCTGGCCGCATGCCGATGGGCGTCGCCGCGATGCCGAGATCCGCTACATGCCGCGTTTCGATGCGAACGGCCAGGTGGACGGGTTCCATGTGTTCGCGACCGATGTCACCGCGCGGGCGCTGGCGATGGAATCGATCCAGCAGCAAGCCACCGTGCTGGAGGCCAAGGTGGCCGAGCGCACGGCCGAGCTGCAGCAGCAGATGCAGGCGCGCGAGTCCAGCGAGGCAGCGCTGCGCCAGGCGCAGAAGATGGAAGCGGTGGGCCAGCTGACCGGCGGCATCGCGCACGATTTCAACAACATGCTGACCGGCATCCTGTCTGCGCTGGATCTGGCGCGCCTGCGCATCGATCAGGGGCGCACCGAAGGGCTGGGGCGGTTCCTGGATGTGGCGTCGGCCTCGGCGCTACGTGCGGCCGCGTTGACGCAGCGGCTGCTGGCGTTTTCGCGCCGGCAATCGCTGGAAGCGCGGCATCTGCAATTGAACGATCTGGTGGTGTCGCTGCAGGATCTGCTGGCGCGCACGCTGGGCGAATCGGTACGCCTGGAAACCGATCTGTGCAGTGCATTGCCGCAGGCCTACGTCGACGAAAACCAGCTGGAAAGCGCGCTGCTCAACCTGGCCATCAATGCACGCGATGCAATGCCCAATGGTGGGTTGTTGCGCATCGCCACGCGGCATCTGCAGGTCCAGGCGCAAGGGCTGGAGCTTGGCCGTGGCATCAGCCTGGCGCCGGGCGACTATGCGGTGGTGTCGGTCACCGACACCGGCACCGGCATGCCGACCGATGTGCTGGAGCGGGTGTTCGAGCCGTTCTACACCACCAAGCCGATCGGGCAGGGTACCGGCCTGGGCATGTCGATGATCTACGGGTTCATGCAGCAGTCCAACGGGCAGGTGTGGGTGGAGTCGCAGATTGGTGCGGGCACCACGGTCAGCCTGTACCTGCCGGCCGGGGTGTCCGTGCCGGGTGCGGTGTCGGAGCCCCAGAGCGGTGCGGTGGTGGCCGGGCAGGGGCAGCAGGTGCTGGTGGTGGAGGACGACGAACAGGTGCGCCTGCTGGTGACCGAGTTGCTGGGCGAATTGGGCTACCAGGCCGAGGTGGTGGCCGATGCCGATGCCGCGTTGCCGATCCTGGCGTCGCCACGGCGGATCGACCTGCTGGTCACCGACGTCGGCCTGCCCGGGCTCAACGGCCGCCAGCTGGCGGAAATCGCGCGGCAGTCGCGCCGCGATCTGCCGGTGATCTTCATGACCGGCTACGCCGAAACCGCGCGCGACCGTGGCGAGTTTCTGGCCGAGGGCATGAGCATGATCGCCAAGCCTTTCACGCTGGGCGAGTTCAGCGGCAAATTGCACGAGGTGCTCGGGCCATCGCCGTGAGCCCGCCGCGCGCAGCCTGGCGCGCTGTTGCCGGTCTGCGGCGGTGACCGCAGTCGCGGTGTCGTGCCGCTGCGCTCCGCGGCACACACAGGCGCCGCAGTACGGCTTGCGGCAGTGGCGGGCGAGACGCGTTGTGCGAGCCGGCCGCCGCGAGCGATATGTTGCGGTGGAGATCTAGCGCGCAGCGCGCCCGGATTGCCGCTCGGTGGCCAGCGCTTGCGCCACGGCAATCTTGTCTGCCACCGCCTTCTGCATGGGCGAGCCGATCTCCAGCAAACCGTGCAGGTGACGCCAGTGCGTGGTGGCGGCCGCGTAGTCGTGCTGCTGGAAATCACTGATGCCAAGCAGCCACAGCCCGCGCTGGTTGTCCGGCTCGCGTACGATCACCTGTTGCAGGCGCGTGCGTGCGGCCGCGTCGATCGCAAAATCGTCATGCGTGGCCATGTCGGCAGCAATCCAGCCGACGATGGCTGCGCTGGTGTCCGGCGCAAGCTTCAGGGCCTGTGCGTACGCGTCGCGCGCCTCGGCGGGGCGGTTGTTCTGTTCGTGATTCTTGGCCTGCTGCATCCATGCATCGAGCGCCTGCAGTTGGGCGTCGTCGGCAACCGGGGCCTGTGCTTGTGGGCGGTCGGCAACGGCGGTGTGCGTCCTCCGGGGCGGCGCGGCGTCGATGCGCGGCGCGATCGCATCGGGTGTGCCCACCAGCCGATACAGCCCGGCAGTGGCGAGCGGCAGCCCCAGCGCCAGCAGCACCGGCAGCGTGTAGTGCGCGGCGCCGTGGCGCGTGGGCTTGCGCAACAGCGGCAGCAGCAAGAGCAGCAGCGCAACGAGCACCAGTGCGGCGCTTGCGAGATAGAAGCCTGTCATCACCAGTCGTCCTCCGGCCGCGGCGCTACCGACGTGCCGGCGCGTGCGCGCTGGCGCACGGTACGGGCCACCACCACCGCGCCGGCGACCAACATCAGCGCCGGCCCGAACCACAGCAACCAGGTGCTGCGCTTGACCGGCGGGTCGTACAGCACGAAGTCCGAATAGCGGTCGACCATGTACTGCTTGATCTGCGCATCGCTGCTGCCGGCCTGCAGCTGCGCAAAGACCTGGTGGCGCAGGTCGCGCGCCAGGCTGGCGTTGGAATCGGCCAGGTTCTCGTTCTGGCACACCAGGCAACGCAGCTGCGCGGTCAGCCGCTGATAGCGCGCTTGTTCGGCGGCATTCTTGAACGGCAGCGGGTCCACTGCCTGCGCGTGGAGACCGGGCGCAAGCAGCAGGCCCAGCAGCAACACCAGCAACAGCCGCAGCTGCCGCGCTTGTTGCTGCCGATGTGCCTGCAGCCCGCGGTAACGCCCGATCACGGCGTGCCCCTGGGCAGCGCAGCGATGGCCGGCAGCAGCTCGTCGTTGATGACATCCGGGGTCAGCACGCCGATGTGCTTATAGCGGATCACGCCGTACGCATCGATCAGGAAACTTTCCGGCGCGCCGTAGACGCCGAAGTCGATTGCGGTCTGGCCGGTTTCGTCGGCAAGCACCACGGCATACGGATTGCCCAGGCGTGCAAGCCAGGCGGTGGCATCGGCCGGCGCGTCGTTGTAGTTGTAGCCGATCAACGGCACGCCAAGGCGTTGGGCCTGCGCCATCAGCACCGGGTGCTCGTGCACGCACTCGGCGCACCAGCTGCCGAACACGTTGAGCACGTACGGCTTGCCCAGCAGCTGGTCACGGGTGACGTGCCGCGCGGGCTGATCCAGCTGCGGCAGCGAGAACGCCGGGGCCGGTTTGCCGATCAGCGGCGAGGGCACCTCGCGCGGGTTGTGCTGCACCGTCCAGTAGATGCCGAAGCCGAACAGGGCGGCCACCACCAAAAACCCCAGCAGGGGCAGCATGCGATTCACGGGTGCGACTCCTGTGCGATGACCAGGCCATCGTGTGCGGGGACTGCGGCCGGCCTGGCGGCGCTGGCCGGTGCACGAAAGCGCCGTGCGCAGGCGCTGACGAAACCGCCCAGCATCATCAGCAGGCCGCCGGCCCAGATCCAGCGGATAAAGGGTTTGTAGTACAGCCGCAGCGTCCAGTCGTATTCGATGTGTTGATCGTCCAGCGGCTCGCCGAGTGCCACATACAGGTCGCGGGTGATGCCGGGGTCGATCGCCGATTCGGTCTGGATGCGCTCGCTGCTGTACAGGCGTTTTTGCGGATGCAGTTGCGCCACCACCTGGCCATCGCGACTGACCTGCACGCTGCCTTGTTCGGCCTTCCAGTTGGGACCATCGATCAATTGCACGCCGTCGAAGCGGAAGCTGTAGCCGGCGATCTCGGCGGTTTGCCCAGGTGCCAGGCGCACGTCGCGTTCGACCGACAGGCTTTCGGACACCAGCACGCCGGCAACGAAGACCGCCACGCCGGCATGCGCGATCAGCATGCCGGCCATTTCAGCCGGGAAACGCCGGCCGCGCGGCAGCTCGCGCCAGCGCTTGTAAACGTACAGCGCGGTACCGGCGGCCACCCAGGTCGCCATGCCGATGCCGGCGATGGCCTTGGCCTGTCCATCGGCAACGATGCTGCCGACCAGCGCACAGGCAATCGCCGCGATGCCCGCACGGGTGCCGAGCGCCTTCAATGGCGCGGCATCGGCCTGGCCCCAGCGCAGGTAGGGGCCGAACGGCAGCAACAGCACCACCGGCAGCATCAACAACGGGAACAACAGGCCGAAATAGGGCGGCCCTACCGAGACCTTGCCCAGGCCGAAGGCATCGGCGATCAGCGGGAACAAGGTGCCCAGCAACACCATCGCCGCCGCCACGGTGAGCAGCAGGTTGCCGATCAGGATGGCGGTCTCGCGCGAGGCGGCAGCGAACGGTTTGCCGCTGGCGATCCGGGGCGCGCGCAGCGCGTACAGCAACAACGAGCCGCCGACCACCGCGACCAGGAAGATCAGGATGTACAGGCCGCGGCGCGGATCGGCGGCGAAGGCGTGCACCGAGGTCAGCACGCCCGAGCGCACCAGGAAGGTGCCCAGCAACGACAGCGAGAACGCCAGGATCGACAGCAGGATGGTCCAGGCGCGCAGGCTTCCGCGTTTTTCGGTGACCGCCTGGGTGTGGATCAGCGCGGTCCCGACCAGCCACGGCATGAAGCTGGCGTTTTCCACCGGGTCCCAGAACCACCAGCCGCCCCAGCCCAGTTCCGCATACGCCCACCAGCTGCCGGCGACGATGCCGGCGGTGAGGCAGGCCCAGGCCACATTGGTCCACGGCCGCGCCCAGCGCACCCAGGCCTGTTCCAGCTCGCCGCCCAGCAAGGCCGCCACCGCGAACGCAAACGCCACCGAGAAGCCGACGTAGCCGGTGTACAGCACCGGCGGGTGGAAGGTCATGCCCGGGTCCTGCAGCACCGGATTGAGTTCGTTGCCATCCAGCGGAATCGGCGACAGCCGCGCGAACGGATTGGAGGTCAGCAGGATGAAGGCGAGAAAGCCCACCGACACCAGCCCCAGCACCGCCAGCACGCGCGCGGCAAAATGCTGCGGCAGATGCCGGCTGAAGGCGGCCAGCAGCACCGTCCAGGTGGCGAGGATGGCGATCCACAGCAGCAGCGAGCCTTCATGCGCGCCCCACACCGCGGCGAAACGGTAGTACCAGGGCAGGGCGATGTTGGCGTTGGCGGCGACGTATTGCACCGAAAAATCCAGCGACAGCAACGACCACGCGAGCAGGCCGAAGGCCATCCACACGAACACTGCCTGGCCAAGCGCGGCCGGGCGCGCAATCCCCATCAGTGCAGCGTTGCCGCGCCAGGCACCGATCAGTGGCAACACGCCCTGTGCAAGCGACAGCAGTAACGCCAGGATCAATGCGATCTGGCCGAGTTCAGGCGTCATGGATAGGTCGCTGGGTGTAACCAAGAAGAGTCATTGCAGTGCCTTGCGCCAGCCGACAACGCATCAGCGCGGCGCAGACAGCGGCACGGCGGTGGCAGCAATCGGCTTGCCGACATGGCCTTCGGCCATCGCGTCTTTCAGTTCTTTGGGCATGTAGGTTTCGTCGTGCTTGGCCAGCACTTCGTTGGCGACAAACCGCCCGCCCTGCATGCGCCCGTTGGCGATCACCGATTGGTTGTCGCGAAACAGGTCCGGCAGGATGCCGGTGTACTCGACCTGGGTGGCTGCGTGTTTATCGATGACGGTGAAGCTGACGTTCAACGAGTCGCTGGCGCGCCGGATCGAGCCGGCCTTGACCATGCCGCCCAACCGGAATTGTTGGTAACCGGCCGCTTCGCCGGCGTGTACCTGGCTGGGAGTGAACAGATAGCTCATGTTTCGCTGCAATGCGAACACGATCAGCGTGCCGGCCAGTGCGGCGGCGGCCAGCGCGCCGATGACCAGCCACAGGCGCTGTTTGCGGGTGGCATTCATGGGACGTCGCGCTCCAGTAACGGCAAGGGCGCATTGCGCTGGCGGCGCGGCGTCTGCCGCTGCAGTTGACCGCGCAGCTCGCGCGGCAGGCGCCGGCGCCGCAACCACGGCGATGCCAGATCGGCCAGCAGCACCAGCACGAACACCGCATAAGAAGTCCACACGTAATGGCCATAGCCACCCATCGCCAGGAAGCTGCTCATGTGGTGCGCTCCGCAAGCACGATGCGGCGTGCCCAGTCCTTGCCGCCGTCCAGCGCCAGCAGCTCCACCCGTACCCGCCCGAACAGGCTGGCGATGTAGTAGCACTTGGTGGCCAGCATCATGGTCAGCAACGGCCATAGCATGTCCGCGCCCATCTTGGAGGGGCCGAGCAGGCGCACGGTGGAGCCCTGGTGCAGCGTGTTCCACCACACCACCGAGTAATGCACGATGGGCAGGTTGATCACGCCCACCAATGCGAGCAGGCCGGCTGCGCGCATCGCCTGGCGGCGGTCTTCCACCGCGTAGTACAGGCCCAGCACGCCCAGATACAGAAACAGCAGCAGCAATTCGGAGGTCAGCCGCGCGTCCCAGGTCCACCAGGTGCCCCACATCGGCTTGCCCCACAGCGCGCCGGTGCACAAGGTGATGAAGGTAAAGGCCGCGCCGATCGGTGCCGACGCCATGGTCACCACCTCGGCCAGCTTGATCCGCCACACCAGCGCAATAAAGGCCGACACGCCCATCGCCGCATAGATGAAGAGGCTCATCCAGGCGCTGGGCACGTGGATGAAGATGATGCGGTAGGCGTCGTGCTGTTGATAATCCGGCGGTGCCAGCACCAGCCCGCCGTAGGCGGCCACTGCGCCCAGCAACAGCGCTAGCGCCAGCGCCCACGGACGCACGCGCCCGGCAAAGCGGTAAAACAGCGGCGGTGAGCTCAGCTTGTGCAGCCACAACGGGATCCACTTGGCCATGCCGGTGTCGTCAGTTGGAGTGTTTGGAAGGCGACAACGCGTCGACCGCCGCGCCGGCATTGACCTGCAACTGGCCATCGGAGACCTTGCTGGTGCGCTGCAACAGCTCGCGCAGCGCGCTGGCGTCCATCGACGGCGACAGCGACAACAGCAGCGCGGCCATGCCGCTGACGTGCGCGGTGGCCATCGACGAGCCGGAGGTGAAGTCGTAACGGCCGTTGGGCTGGGTGGTCAGGATGTCCTTGCCGGGTGCGCTGAGCACCCCGGGCATCGCCGCGCTGGCACTGCTGCTGCGCACCACCAGCACGCCCGGCACGTCGTTGGGAAACCCATCCAGCCGGCCGTTGGGCGGCATGGCGGCCACCACGATGCGGCCTTGCTGCACCAGGTGCAGCAGCATCTTGCTCAGCAGCGGGTCGGCCGGGCCGCCCAGGCTCAGGTTGACCACCCGCGCGGAGCTGTTGTTGATCGCCGCCAGCGCCTTGGCCAGGGTGAAGGTGTTGCAGCGGGCGGTGGCGCCGACCGTGGGCGCATACCAGCAGGCCTTATAGATGCTCAGCATGGCCTTGGGCGCCATGCCGACGATGCCTTGATGGTTGTTGCTGCCGGCGGCGATGATGCCGGCCACTTCGGTGCCGTGCGAATCGGTGCTGGTCATGACCGGCGTGTCGTCGACCAGATCGTGCACGTCGCGGATGCGCGTCTTCAGGTCGGGGTGGCTGGTATCCACGCCGGTATCGACCACGGCCACCACCACGCCACGGCCCTGGGTGACGGTCTGCGCGCTGGCGGCATCGGTGTCGATAAAGCCG
This sequence comes from Xanthomonas cannabis pv. cannabis, assembly GCF_000802365.1. Lineage (GTDB taxonomy): Bacteria > Pseudomonadota > Gammaproteobacteria > Xanthomonadales > Xanthomonadaceae > Xanthomonas > Xanthomonas cannabis. The sequence goes on along the minus strand of NZ_JSZE01000043.1, from coordinate 28,946 downwards.
CGCTGCATGTCCACGTACGGGTCGTTGTAGCCCGACAGCGGGGTGCTCCTTTCGGCATCGGCAGAAAACACCGAGAAATCCTGCACCGGCTGCACCAGCTCCACGCCGTCGTCGTGGGACAGCGTGCTGACCAGTGCATCGCGCGACACGCCTTCCGGCGGCTGCAGCACCGCGCAGTACAGCCCCAGCGAGGTGATCGGCCAGCCGGAGACCTCGCGCAGTTTGTAGCGCCGCTTGATGTCTTCCATGCGCACGGCGGCCTTCTGCCCGGCACCGTAGTAACTGGAGGCGTAGCCGATCAGGCTGGAGCCGGCACGCGCCGGTGGTGCGCTGAGCGGATTGGCCACCGCCAGCAGGATGTCGCGGCTGGCATCGGGTGTATGCGCATCGGCCGGGGCGGATGCCGCGGCGATGGCGGCCGTGTTTGCAGGGTCCTGCGCGGGCGCGGCAGCGTGCGCGCTCCCCTGCAGGCCCAGGCCGATGAGGGTGACGCACAGGCCGATGGCGAAAAGACGGCTCATGGGGCGGAGACGATCTCGGCCAGCCGGATAGCCGGATTGGCGCGCAGTTGCTGCACGGTCTGCTGCGGCTGCGGCTGCGGCTGCGGCGCGGCCGGCACCACGGTGTAGGCGCCCAGGTCGTTGGGCCCGGCGATGACCTGCAACTGCTGCGCGCGCAGCAGGCGATCCCAGTCAGCCACGGTCATCCTGGCATCGGGCACCACGCGGATGGCGCCCTGCGGCAACGGCAACGCGGTTGCGCTGCTCAGCGTGCGGTAGTCGTGCGTGGGGGCCGGCGAGGCCAGCTTGACGCCCATGACGCCCAGGCCGACGGCCTGCACCAACGCGGCGGCGGCCAGTGCGCGCACCGTCCAGCTGCCGGAGCGGCGTACTGCCGGTGCCGGCGCGGTGCGCTGTTCGGGGGCATCCAGGCGGCCGAGCAGGCGTTGCAGCCCGGCATTGGGGTCCAGTGTGACGGCCGATGGCAGCGCCAGCGCCTGGCGCAGACGATTTTGCTGCGCGAACTCGGCGCTGCACGAGGCGCACTTGGCCACGTGCGCAATCAGCCAGCTGTGTTCTTCCTCGGTGGCGCTGTCCAGCAGGACGGCTGGCATCAGCTCCCACGCGTGCGAGCATTCCTTGCCAGGCGCGATGAAAAACGTCTTCATTGCATGGTCTCCGTGTAAGGCGCGCTGCCGGCCAGGCCGGGCAGCACATTGCGTAATTTGACCCGTGCATGGAACAGCCGGGCTTTGATCGTGCCCACCGGGCACTGCATGATGTCGGCAACTTCTTCGAGCTTGTGGCCGACGCCATAGACCAGTTCGATCACCAGGCGCTGATCCGGCGACAGGCGCTCCATGCCCTTGTCCAGCCAGTCGCGCAGCTCGCGGTCGTCGTTGTCGTCTGCACTGGGGGCGTGCTCTTCCACCACCGCGGTGTCGTCGATGGCCTCACCGTCATGCTGGCGCAGGCACTTGAGCCCGCAGCGGTAGGCGATGCCCATGATCCAGGTCGACACCTGCGAATCGCCGCGGAAGTCGCCGGCTTTCTGCCAGGCGATCCAGAAGCAGTCGTTGATGGCCTCCTCGATGATGTCGGGGCGGCGGGTCAGGCGCGACAGAAACCGGCACAACCGCCCGTGATAACTGGTGTACATGCTGGCCAACGCGTCGCGATCGCCCGCCGCCATGCGGCGCAACAGCATGCGGTCGGTGGCATCGCCCAGGGTGTCGGTGTCATTCATCGAGGCAGGCATGGCGTAGGACACCTTTGAGTGCCCGCAGGCGGGCAAAAGGTTGCGGGTGGATCAGAACGCGCGCGAGACCATGCCCACCCAGGGCGTTTCGCCGGGGCCCCCCTGCGCGCGCGGGGTGTTGCTGCTGGTCAGGATCCGGTCCAGCTTCACGGTCCATGCGGCGTGGTTCCACTTCAGGCCCAGTTGGCCATACCGATAGCGGCCGGAACTGGCGGCGCCGTAGGTCATCGCCGGAAAATCGGAGATGCCGGCGCCGGCGGAGAGACTGAAACTGGACGACAGCGGCACGCTGGCGGTGACGTCGATCACCGTGTTCCAGGGCGAGCGCTGCGCGCGCGGAAAATTGAAGGTGGACAGCGAAAAGGTCAGCATGTCGCGGTAGGACCAGGCCAGGCTCGCTTCCTGGCGGTCGAAGGTGCGCGACTGGCGGTCGGCCGGGTAGGCGTAGTACAGCAGGCTGGCCTGCATCTGCCAGCGGTCGTCCAGCATCCAGGCGCGCGCGCCCTGGATGGTGAATGCCACCGGCTTGCTCAGCGACGGCGATTGCAGCGCGGCAGAGACCGAGGCCGACCAGCCCGGCGACGGCAGCCAGTAGCCGGCGGTCTGCAGGGTGACGCGGTTGGGCGCAATCGCAATGCCGCGATCGATCAGGGAGGAGGCGACTGCGACCGCACCGCCAACATTATCCGCCAGTGCATTGCCGCAGGGGCCCAGGAGCAAGGCGAGCATGACTGCATGGTGTAGCTGTAAGCGCTGGGCCTGCGGTGCCGGCCTTCCGCAATGCGCGTGCAGGCAGGGCAAGCATCGAGGCGGCGAAGAGTACGGCGGTGCACAGCCGTGCGATGCGGCCCACGGCTGCCCCTCGCAGGCGCAATGGCGTCGCGGTAGATACGGAGACTGCTTGGCGGACAGCAGGTTCGGCAAGGGCGTAGGACGTGGGCACGAAGCGGGGCGCGATAGTGACCCATCACGCAGGGCGAGACCGCCCCGGTTGTGGCGGTTCCGTCCGTATACGCGAAGGTGTCGGCTCAGGCAACGCGATACCTTGCACCTGTCCTAGTGCGGCATGTGATCGGCTGCTGGCCGCGGAGACTGCGGCCGGCAGGCTGTACCTGGCTTGAAGCGATCGCCCCTGCCTGAGCGCGGTCTTCAGACACCTGCAGCGATGGCTCGGGCAGACTCGACTGCCTTGCCGTCCCCGTGCCGGCAGGGACACCCCCGACGGCCGGCGTTTCCGGCATGGCTTGCCGTTCGTCTCAGTGCAGGGTGTTGAGGTAGGCGATCAGGGCGTCCAGCTCCTTCGCGTCTTCAAGCCCTTCGTACTTCATCTTCGTACCCGGTATCGCTTTCTTCGAATCCGCGCTCAAAAAGGCCTTGAGGCCGGCCGCATCCCAGCTGCGCTTGCTTGCCTTGAGCTCAGGGGAGTAGCCGCTGAAGTCCGCCACCGTGCCGGCGGGGCGATTGACGATGCCGAACAGGGATGGACCCTTCTTGTTCTTGCCCTGCGTGGCGCTATGGCATTCGGCGCATTCGGTCGCAAAGACGCTCTTGCCATCGGCGGCACGCGCCGGCGTGGCCAGGGTTGCGCCGGCCAGCAACAGGCCGGCCAGCGGTGCGCATAACAACGTTTTGTGGAATGGGTGCATATGAGTCCGTACGGTTGCGTGCAACGGTGGGGGATCAGAACGCCAGGTTGACCGACAGCGAGAAGCTGTCGAGATCGCGAGGATTGGTGATCGGCGGGCCCCGGAACACGTTGGAGGTGCTGCCGTTGAATTTGTCGAACCGGAACCAGCCAGCGGAAACGCGCAGGTTGGCGTTGGCGGTGTAGGTGCCTTCGCGGCCGAACGGGCTCCAGTAAAGCAGGATCAGATTGCTGGTGGTGTCGGGGATGCCCACCGGCGAATAGCGCGCCGCATCGAACGAGCCGGTGTTGATCATGTGCGCGGCCAGCACGCCATAGGTTTGCTTGAACGCGTAGTTCACGCTGAAGGTCTGATCGCGCACGCTGCCGCGGTCCAGCGCCGGCATGGTCGGGTCGGACGGAATCAGCGGGCTGCCATATTTGCGGCGCTCGTAGATGTTGACGTAGGCCAGCGACGCCACGTGCTCGCGCGTGCCGAGGAACTGGTAGGTGAGGTCGTAGCCGAAGTCGGTGAGGTCGTCGCTGGGCCCGTTGCGCGGGCGCTGGCGACGCGTGTTGAGCGCGGTCAGGCCCACCGAGAAGAACTGCCGCTTCATGTCCTTCATGTAGGCCACGCGCGCGTAGGTGGTGTCGCTGAGCTTGCCCGGGTCGCCGTTGATCGGCCAGCCGAGGCGGTCCTGCGCAGACGGCGACAAGGCGCTGTAGCTGCCCACTTCGCCGTACCAGTTCTTGTCGTACAGCCCGTACACGCTGGCACCGATGACGCGGTTGGACAGCGACGAGGAGCTGAGCATGGTGGAGGCGCCGCCGTTGGACGCCGGGGTCAGCGTGGAGGCATTGGGCAACACGTGGATCGGGTCGGAGATGCCCGGATTGTTGTTGACGCTGACACCGACCATGGTGTCCTTGCCGGCCAGCTGGAACGGCTTGGTCACGAAGCGCAGATCGACGTCGTCGAGGCGCGTATCGAAGGTGGCATTGCCGCTGTTGTTGGAGCGGATCTTGGAGTAGCCGCCGACGTTGTCGCTGACGCGGCCGGCCAGATACAGGTCGGCCTGGGTCAGGCGTGCGGTGCTGTCGCCACGGCTGGGGTTGTTGCGCGACCAGGTGAGCTGGCCGGACACCGGGATCTTGGTGCCGTTGCCGTCGGTATCGGTGAAACCGCCGAGCTTGAAGCGCATGCCATACGGCGTGAGCGAGGGGCCGTACGAGCCGATGTGGCAATCAGCGCAGGACGAACCGGTCTGGCGTGCGAAGGCGGCAACCGCCTGCGCCTGGTTGCTCGCCATCAGCAGCAACGGGCCGGTGACGCACAGCAACGACGTCAGGGAGGCGGCACGCGAGGCGGTGGCGCGGCGCGGAGCGGGCTGGGAGTTGGGCATGGAAAGTCCTTGTTCGGCGGGACGGAATGCAACGGAATGGATGCGTGCGGAGAACGGGCGAGGGCTCATGCGTGCTTGCCCGGCAACACGCGGCGCAACAGGCCATCGCGCAACACCAGGTGATGCCAGAGCGCGGCACCGATGTGCAGCAGCACCAGCGCCAGCAGCGCCCAGGCCGCGTTCAGGTGCCAGGTGCCCAGGGTGTCGCCGAGATCCGCGTCCACCTCGATCAGGTTCGGCAGCGGCAGGCCGAACAGATACACCGTCTTGCCGAAGGCATTGCTCAGCGACCAGCCGATCAGCGGCAGTGCGAGCATCAGGCCGTACATGGCCAGGTGGGTGGCACCGGCCAGCAAGCGGGTGATCAGCGGGGAGGGCGGGCCGGGCGGCAGCTTGCGCAGACGCAGGCGCAGTCCGACGCGCAACACGAACAGCAGCAACACCATCAGGCCAAAGTGGCGGTGGCCTTCCAACAGCCACTGACGCACTGCGCGACCATCCAGTTCGGCGCGCAGCAGGATCAGGCTGGCCGCCATCACCAGGCACAGCACCGTGAGCCAGTGCAGCACGCGCATCGGTTTAGGAAGCGGAATGACGCGCGTGGCCGGCGCGGTGTCTGGTGCCGAGGGCAGCGCGGTGGCATCGGCGCTGCCCGCCGGGTCGGAAGCCTGAGGGGAAGAACGCATCTGGTCGGTGTCCTCACCGGTGGTGGTCGTTGGTTCCGGCAATGCGTGTCGCGCTGCCAGGCCTGGCTCCCCACGCCGGCCAAGCTGCGGCCAGGTGAACGTGCACCGATATGTGCGGCGATGCCGATGAAAGGTTGCATCGCCACAACGAATTTTTATCGCGGCGGCGGGGCATCGGCGCTGCGCCACGCCTGGTGCTGCGCTTGCGCGCACGCCGCTTCGCAGGGCCCCGGCGTGGCGCAACCTTTCGCGCATCGCGGCGCACTCAGGCATGTCGCACTACGTGCAGTCAGCGGTAACGCCCCCGGATCATGGCCTTCGAACCCATCCAGTTGCATACCCACGGTGATGATCGCGGCCTGCTCGTGTCGTTGGAGCAGCAGCGCGATGTCCCGTTCGAGATACGCCGCGTGTACTACCTGTTCGGCACCCGCAGTGGCGTGCACCGCGGACAGCACGCGCACCGCCAGCTCAATCAGCTTGCGGTGGCCTTGCACGGCTCGGTGAGGATCCTGCTGGACGAAGGCAAGGGCGATGGGCCGACCGAAGTGGTGCTGGACGACCCGGCGCAAGGCCTGCTGCTTGGCCGCATGGTGTGGCGCGACCTGTATCACTTCAGCCCCGACTGCGTGCTGATGGTGCTGGCCGACCAGTTCTACGACCCGGGCGACTACATCCTGGACTACGACCAATTCCTGAGCGAAGTGCGTGGTGGCAAAGATCCGATGAATACACATCAGGTTCCTTCCGAACAGCGCGCCTTGCTAGGAGTGCAGTCGTAGATGATCGGTTCTATGGAGGTGCCTTTCCTGGATTTGCGCGCGGTCAACGCGCGCTATGCGGACGAACTCAAGGCCGCCGCCGCGCGGGTGATCGATGCCGGCTGGTACGTGCTGGGCCAGGAGCTGGCCGGCTTTGAAGAAGAGTTTGCCAGTTACTGTGGCACCGCCCATGCCGTGGGCGTGGGCAATGGCCTGGATGCGCTGTCGTTGATCCTGCGTGGCTATCGGGAGCTTGGCGCGCTGCGCGAGGGCGATGAAATCATCGTGCCGGCCAACACCTTCATTGCCACCTTTCTGGCGATCAGCCAGAACCATCTGGTGCTGGTGCCGGTGGAGCCGGATCCGGCCACCTTCAACATGGATCCGGCCAGTGTGGAAAAGGCGATCGGGCCACGCACCCGCGCCATCATGGCAGTGCACCTGTACGGTCAGCTGGCCGATATGGCGGCGTTGCAGACGCTGGCTCACCGCTACGGGCTGCTGTTGATCGAAGATGCGGCGCAGGCGCACGGTGCGATGGCGCACGGCCGGCGCGCCGGTGCCTTCGGCGATGCCGCCGCTTTCAGTTTCTTTCCGACCAAGAATCTTGGTGCGCTGGGCGACGGCGGCGTGGTGGTCACCGCCGATACCCATCTGGCCGAGCGCATTCGCGCGCTGCGCAACTACGGCTCGGAGGTGAAGTATCACCACCTGTATCAGGGCGTTAACTCGCGCCTGGATGAGCTGCAGGCCGCCTTGCTGCGGGTCAAGCTTGGCTATCTGGACGAAGAGATCGCGCTGCGGCGCGAGGTGGCGCAGCGCTATCTGCAGGGGATCGACAACCCCTCGATCACGCTGCCGACTGTGGTCAGCGACGAGCAGCATGTCTGGCATCTGTTCGTGGTGCGTAGCCCGCAGCGCGATGCGTTGCAGGCGCATCTGCTGCGCCATGGCATCCACACCCAGATTCATTACCCGGTGCCGCCGCATCGGCAGCCGGCCTACGCCACCCTGGGCGATGCCTGCCTGCCGGTCAGCGAGCGCCTGCATGCGGAGGTGCTCAGTCTGCCGATGAACCCGACGCTTGATACCGCGTCGGTGCAGCGGGTGATTGACGCATGCCAATCCTTCGGCGCCCGCACATGAATCTGCTGCGCAGCAGCGCCTATACCGGCGTTGCGACGTTGGCCAAGCTGCTCGCTGCACTGGTGGTGGTCAAGCTGGTGGCCATCCATGCCGGGCCGCAAGGGGTGGGCCGGCTCGGGCAGTTCCTCAATCTGATGTCGGTGCTGGCGGTGCTGGCCGGTGGCGGCATCAGCGCCGGGATCGTCAAGTATGTGGCCGAATATCGCGGCGACCCGCAGGCCCAGGCACGCCTGCTGGGCACGGCGCTGTGGTATGCGTTTTGCGCCTCCTGCGTGCTGGCCGTGCTGGCACTGCTGTTCAGCCAAGCGCTCGCCGAGCGCCTGCTGGGCGATGCCGGCTACCGGCCGCTGATCTGCGTGCTGGCGATCGCGCAGCTGGGCATCGCAGTGGTCAATTACATTCTTGCCGTGATCAACGGCTTCATGGACGTGCGCCGCTTGGCCGTGGTGCAGGTGAGCGGTGCGGTATTGAGCGTGGCCTTGGTGGCGTGGTTGTCCAGCCGGGCCCAGTTGCAGGGCGCGTTGCTGGCGCTGGTGCTGGGACAGGTGCTGTGGCTGCTGGCCGGCGTGCCGGCCTTGCGGGCCAGCCCGTACTTTCGACGCGAGATGTTGCGCATGCGCTTCGATGCGCCGATGGCGCGTCGTCTGGCCGCGTTTTCGGTGATGACGCTGACCTCCACGCTGGTGCCGCAAATGGTGGTCATGCTGGTGCGTGACCATCTGGTCGCGCAGTTCGGCTGGCAGCAGGTCGGCTACTGGCAGGCCGTGAGCCGGGTGTCGGATGCATACCTGCTGTTCTTCACCACCGCCATCAATGTGTATTACCTGCCCAAGCTGGCCTCGTTGCACGAGCGTGCCGCGCTGGGGCGCGAGCTGCGCGCCGCGTACCGCTATGTGATGCCTGCGGTGATCGTCATGGCGCTGGGCGTCTATATCTGCCGCGACTGGGTAACCTGGGTGCTGTTCGACCAAGGATTTTCCCCGGCCAGGGCGTTGTACGCGCCGCAACTGCTCGGCGACGTGGTCAAGATCGCCGCCTTCGTGTTGTCGTATGTGATGCTGGCCAAGGCGATGACGCGCGTGTTCGTGCTGTCCGAATGCGTGTTTGCGGCCAGTTATCTGGGGTTGGTGTACCTGTTCACCGCGCACTTCGGCCTGGTCGGTGCGATGTACGCGTTCGTCGCCAACTACGTGCTCTATCTGCTGTTCAACATCGTGGTGGTGCGTCGCTACCTGGTGCAACCGGCGTGAGCGACCGAATGCCACCGTCGGAGCGTGCACACTGGCCGCTGGTGTCGGTGCTGATCCCGGCATTCAACCACGCGCGCTTCGTCCAGCGCTGCCTGGACAGCGTGCTGGAAGAGCCTTACCCGTGCAAGGAGATCGTCATCATCGACGATGGCTCCAGCGATGCCACTGCCGAGAAGATCGGGGAATGGGTCGCGGAGCACGGGCATCGGCTGCCGGTGCAATTTGTGCAGCGGGAGAACCGGGGTGTTGCAGGCACACTGAATGAAGCCGGGCGAATCGCGCGGGGCGAATACATGCGTGTGGTCGCAAGCGACGATTATTTGATCCCCGGCGGAATCGAGGCACAGGTAGCCTATCTCGATGCCACACCCTATAAATTCGCAGTGATTGGCGATGCATCCGTTGTCGATAGCGAGGGCAGGCTGCTGCATGCAAGCGCCATGTGCGACCTTCATCGCGCCGACAAGCGGTTGTACGCATCCGACCCGGGCATCCGTCGCGCTGTCATCTGCAACTGGGCTGTCAGCGGTGCGGTGACAATGCTCAGGCGTAGTGCCTTTGACAGGGGGATGACGTGGGACGAGACGCTCAGGATTGAGGACTGGGACTTATTCCTACGATTGGTTGCTAGTAATTCTCTTGGTTTCATTGATGTCAAGGTCTGTGCGTATCGGCTGCATGGAACGAATGTCAGTAAGACACGTGATGTGCAAAGACGGTTGGCGAATCTCAGCGAATTCGCTCGGGTGGCGGAACGCAGCTGTGCTTTTTTTTCCGGTGTCGAATGTCAGCTGTTGCAGGCTCGGTTGAGCCTGATACGCGCAAAGATCGCGTTTCTAGAAAAAAGCTACGTTGTTGTGGCGTGGCATTTGTCGATGTATCTAAAAAAGCGTGTTGTTGCGTTGGCGCTTTCCACCATCAGGAGAGCGTCTTGATGCCTTCGCTCATGACGTGGGTGCGGAGGCCATGTGTCTATCTATCACCTTCAATGGCCGTTAGCTGCTTTATTACGGTTGCCACTTATGAGCTGCCAACGGGATATACGCAAGGGCTTGTATGGCTGGTTGCAGGAGCGGCGGCGATCTTTGTCCTGGACATGCTCACTGGGCCGAAAATACCGACCTCTGAGCACTTCCGCCGCTACCGCTACGCCGGCACCCGCGACGCTTTCCTGGCACTGACCCTGGCGGCGGTAGTCACCGTGTTCTGCATCGCCGATGTGGTGCTGTTTCCGATTCCGCTGTTCAGCGATCCGGCGTCTTACGCAACCTTGAGCCCGGCGCGCTCGCATGTGCGGCACATCTCCAATATGTGCTGGATCCTGCCGCCGATCGCGCTGCTGTGCGTACGCCACCGCGGCTTGCGCGCGGCGATGGTGACGCTGGGGTTTGTCTTCCCGATCGTGGTGATCGACCGCAACCGCATCTTTGCCGGGCTGTTTTCCTTCGTGCTGGTGATGCTGCTGCGCCGCGATGCGGCACGCCGCTTGCCGTGGAAGACCATCGGCTTGTTGCTGCTGGCAGGCGGCGGTGTGTTCTCGGTGCTTGGCGCGTTGCGGTCTGGCTCGCTGGCCACGGTGGCGCTGCCGTTCAGTGCGTTCTACCGTGCCATGCCGCAGGGGCTGCAATGGCTGCTGCTGTACATCAGCGCCGGGCCCTATAACTTCGGCGCGATGCTCGCCAAGGGCTACGTCAACGCCAGCTTCCTGATCAACCAGCTGGTGCCCTTCAGCGGCTCGATTGCCACTGCCGGCACCGGCATTCCGCTGGACGCGCCCAACATCAACGTGGGCACCGAGTTCTTCCCGTTTTTGATGGCCTGGGGCGCCCCCGGTGCCTTGCTGGCGTTGCTGGCGCTGTATGCGGGCTTGGTGTGGAGCGTGCGCCGGCTCAACCGGTCGTTGTCGATCTTCCATGTGCTGATCTTTCTGCGCATCGCCTATGCCTGCGTGATGTCGCCCTTTGCACCACAGGCGTTTACCTGGACCAACTTCGGCTTCATTGCGCTGTGCCTGGTGTTGCATGCCTGCACCGTGCTGCTGCCCAACCGCCATGCCACATGCCCGTCTGCCGTGTAAGTACACGGCCACGTCCTCCCTCACGTTGCAGAGCCTGCGCACCATGAATCAACACGACGAAATCTATCTGATCGACCTGTGGCGCATCCTCCGGCGCGAATGGCGCTGGGTGCTGGCTGCACTGGTGCTGGTGCTTGGTCTGGCTTTCGTTTTCCTGCGCGTGGCCACCCCGCAATGGGAAGCCACTGCATGGATCCAGGTGGGCGAGATCGGCCCGACCCCGGCGGGCCGCGACCCCAAGGTGGAGCCGTTCCAGCGGGTGATCGACCGCATGAAGACGCGGCTGTTTCAGGATGCAGTGCTGCGCCAGGCCGGCGTGCCGCTGAAGAGCCGCGCCGCGCAGGTATACCGCGGCAGCCTCAAGCCGGATCCGGACCCGTACGCCAACCTGATCGGCATCACCGTCCGTGCCGAATCGGCGCAGCAGGCGCGCACCCTGGCCATGGCGACCGTGACCGTCCTGCAGACCTTGCACGGCGACACCAACACCGCCGCGCTCGCGCTGGCGCGTACCCGCCTGCAGGGGCTGAGCGAAGACCTGCGTGTTGCCACGCTCACCCGCCAGCAGCTGCAGCAGCAGCTGCACGCGGGGCAGGGCGGGTCCGGTGCGACACCTGCGCAGGTGCTGGCCGGGGTGCTGTTGACCGAGAACACCACCGCCATTCGCGCGATCAAGGCCGAGCGCGACGATCTGATCGCGCGACTGACCGCACGGTATACCTACCAGACCTCGCTGGCGTGGCCGCTGTACGTGCCGGAACAGCGGGCGTTCCCGAATGCCGTGATGGTGTGGGCAGTCGCCCTGCTGGGCGGTGCCGGGCTGGGCACGGTGGTGGCGGTGCTGCGCAATGCGTGGCGTCGCCACCGCCTGGCAGGCGTCACCGCAGCCGGCTGAGTGTTGGGCATCCACGCCCCGCAACGCGTCGCAGCGCAGACCGATCGCAGCATTGCCAGCTCCAGGTCTTGTGCGCCGCGCGCGTAAGCGCATCCCCGTTCGGTCCTTGGTCACAGCACGCGCACGTTGCCCCGGCCCGGCGCGTGGTTGGCAGGCGGTGCGACTGCAACCAAACCGGCAGCCGGACGCACTCACGGGTCTATCAAGCGATGCCGCGCTGGCGGCACTGCGTCCGGAGAGTGCCGTGGAATCAGCAGGACAGGTGTGGGAGGCGATGCATGTCGTTGGTCAATGAGCATGCTGCGCGCGGTGGCACGGTCGCGCCGGAACAGTTGCTGGAAACGCAGCGTGCATTCGACAGCGTCGCCCCCGACTATGACGGCCCGCGCGGCAACAATGCGCTGATCCAGCGCATGCGCACCACCTTGTGGGACACGGTCGCTGCCGAGTTGCCACAAGGCGCACGGCTGGTGGATCTGGGCTGCGGTACCGGTCTGGATGCCGGCGAGTTCGCCCGGCGCGGCTATCGCGTGCTGGCCACCGACTGGTCGCCGGCCATGGTCGAGCGCACCCGCCAGCGTGCGGCCACCCAGGGCCTGGAAGAACGCCTGGCGGCCGCGCATGTCGGCATCCAGCAGCTGGATCAGTTGCAGGGCACCTTCGACGGCATGTACTCCAACTTCGGCCCGCTCAACTGCGCACCGGACCTGCCGGCGGTAGCCGCCCAGTGCGCACGTCTGTTGCGGGCCGATGGCTGCCTGGTGTTTTCGGTGATCGGGCGGATCTGCCCTTGGGAAATCGGCCACTACGCCTTGCGTGGGCGCTTCAGGCGCGCGGCGGTGCGTGCGGCAAGGGGCGCCACGGCGGTAGGCATGAACGGGCACACCATCTGGACCTGGTACCACCTGCCGCGCGAGTTCTATCGCGCGTTCGAACCCCACTTCGTGCTGGACCGCTATCGTGCGCTGAGCCTGTTTCTGCCACCGCCCTATCTGGTGGATGTCTGCCAGCGGCACCCGCGCCTGGCCGAGCGACTGGGGCGGCTCGACGACCGGTTCGGCGGCCTGCCGCTGCTGCGCGACATGGGCGATCACTTCCTGATCGTGATGCGCAAGCGCTGAGTGGAGACGCCGATGTCCATGGCCGACGTCTGTCTGCAGGGTGCGCGCTCGATCACGCTGGCCGGCCCGTCGCGCGCGGCGCTGAACCTGCGCGCAGGCCGCTTCGGCGGCACCGTGGGCACCGCGACCCTGCGCCTGGATCTGTCCGGCCATGTGCTGGCGCCGGGGCTGGTCAATGCGCACGAGCATCTGCAGGTGAACTGCGTGCCGCCGCTGCCGCAGCGTGCGCCTTTCCCCAACAGCTACGCCTGGATCGAAGCATTTCAGGCGCATTTCCAGCATCCGGCCGTCGCTGCGGCGCTGCGCGTGCCCAAGGCGGTGCGGCTGCGTCACGGCGGGCTGAAGAACCTGCTGGCCGGCGTCACCTGTGTGGCCCAGCATGACCCCTGGCATGCCACCCTGGATGAGGCGGATTTCCCGGTCGGCGTGCTCAACGAATTTGGCTGGAGTTACGCACTCGGCTGGACCGGCTACGGCCCGCCGGTGCAAGCCAGTTTTGCCGCCACGCCCTCCACGCATCCGTGGATGATCCATCTGGCAGAAGGCACCGATGCGGTGGCGCGGGCGGAGCTGGACGACCTGGACCGCCTCGGTTGCCTGGCTGCCAACACGGTGTTGATCCACGGCGTGGGCCTGGGCGAGCAGGCGATCGAACGGGTGATCGCGCGCGGTGCGGCAGTGGTGTGGTGCCCGTCGAGCAATCTGGCGCTGCTGGGTCGTACGCTCGACCCCTGGCGGCTGTGCATGGCCGGGCGGCTGGCGCTGGGCAGCGACTCGCGCGTCAGCGGCGCGCGCGATCTGCTCGAAGAACTGCGCATCGCCGCCGACAGCGGACTGGCGCCCGACCTGCTGCTGGGCCTGGTCACAGACCGGTCCGCGCGCATCCTGCGCATGCCAAGGCGCGGGCGCATCGCGCCGGGCGCCGCTGCGGATCTGGTGATCGTGCGCGACCGCGGCGGCGAGCCCGCCGACAGCGTCATCGGTTGTGAACGCAGCGAGCTGCGTGCGGTGATCCGCAACGGCAAGCCGCGCATTGCCGACCCGGATTTTGCGCCGTGGTTCGCGGCAGCCGGTGTTCCGGCCGTGCCGGTGGTGCTGGATGGCCGGCCCAAGCTGCTGGATGCGGCGCTGGCCGATCCCGCCGTGCTGGCGCTGGAGCCTGGTCTGCACCGTGTGCAGCCGCTCGCACCTGCGAGCACCAGGGCCGTTGGCGCAGTGAGCGCGATGGGAGCGGCGTCGTGAACACCATTCCGGTGCTCGAACCCGCTGCCGCATACGCGCTGTGGGCACAGGCGTATCCGCCGCATGCGCATAACCCGGTGATGCGGGCCGAAGAACGCGCCATGCTGGGCCTGATGCCGTCCAGCTTGCAGGGCCAGCACGTGCTGGACGCCGGCTGTGGCAGCGGCCGTTACATGCAGCACGCATTGCGCCGCGGCGCACGGCAGGTGACCGGTGTCGACCTGTCGCCGCAGATGTTGCAGCGCGCCGGGACCGAACTGGCACAGCAGTGGCCGCCCGCGCGCGTCAGCCTGCAGCAGGGCAGCCTGGACCAGTTGCCGCTGGCCGATGCGGTGGCCGACCTCAGCGTCTGCGGCCTGGTGGTGGGCCACCTGCAGCGCCTGTGGCCGGCGCTGGAAGAGCTGCATCGGGTGACCCGTCCCGGTGGCCTGGTGATGTGCAGTGACGTGCATCCGATCGGCCATGCGCTGGGGTGGCGTCGTGATTTCAAGGCCGATGGCCAGCACTACGCCGTGCGCCATACCCAGCATCTGTACAGTCACTGGCATGCGGCCTGCGCCGCGTTGGGCTTTGCGATCGAAGCGGTGGCCGAGCCGATGCTGGACCCGGCCGACATTCCTGCCGGCGCAAATTTTGACCGCACCGCGTTGCAGGTACCGGTGGCGCTGGTGCTGCGCCTGCGTCGCGTCGCGTGACCGGTGCGGTTGCAGTGGCCGTGTACGGCCGCACGCTGAGTGGCCGGACCAGGCTGCACTGCGGCCACGTCGTGTCTTGCGCGGCTGCGGGTTGCCGCCGCACGCATCATGCGACACGGGAGATCCCGGCGTCATGAGCCTGCACGTGGTCCAGCTCAATCTGGTTCCTACTCCGCACGGTCTGAGCGCGGCGCAGGTGTTCGCGCAATGGCCGTCGCTGGCCGACATTGCCGAGGCCGTCGCCAGTGCCGGCGTGCGGGTCACGGTGATCCAGGCCTCGGCGCTGGATCAGCACATCGTCCAGGGCGGCATCGACTATCGCTTCGCGCCACTTGGCCCGCGTGGCAGCGCCGCACGGGCGCGCACCCTATGCAAACTGCTACGCGAGATCGACGCCGACGTGATCCATGTGCACGGGCTGGAATTTGCCGGCGATGCACGGCGGCTGGCGCGCCGGCTGCCGCATGTGCCACTGCTGCTGCAGGACCATGCCAATCGTCCGCCGCATTGGTGGAGCAGGCTGCTGTGGCGCGCGCGCTACAGCGCCGCTGCCGGGATTGCGTTCACCTCGCTGCAGCTGGCGCAGCCATTCGTGCGCGCGCGTCTGTTTCGCCCGCAGACGCAGGTGGTTGCCATTCCCGAATCCAGCAGCCGCTTCACTCCCGGCGATCGCCTGCTGGCACGCGAACAGACCCGGCTGCAGGGCGACCCCTGCGTGCTCTGGGTCGGCCATTTGAGCGCCGCCAAGGACCCGTTATGCGTGCTCGACGCGGTGGCCATGGCCGCGCGCGTGCTGCCCGGCCTGCGGCTGTATTGCGTCTTCGATCAGGCGCCGTTGATGGACCAGGTCCGCCAGCGCCTGCGCGAGGACCCGCGGCTGGCGCGCTGCGTGCAGTTGTTGGGCAAGGTCGATCATGCGCAGGTGCAGGACTTGCTGCGGGCCAGCGACCTGTTCGTCTCGGCCAGCCATGCGGAGAGCTGCGGCTACGCGGCGCTTGAGGCCTACGCCTGCGGAACGCTGCCGTTGCTGACCGACATTCCCGCATTCTGCGCGCTCAGCGATGGGGGTAGCATGGGCGAACTGTGGCCGGTGGGCGATGCCAGTGCGCTGTCGGAGCTGTTGTTGCGCGTGTCGCGGCAGCGGCCCGCCCGTGCGCAGGTGCGGGCGCATTTCGATGCGCGGCTGTCGTTTGCCGCAGTCGGGCAGGGTTGGGCGCAGGCCTACGCCAGCCTGCTGAAACCCCCGCGCGGGAGCGCGGCATGAAACTGGCGCTGGTGGTGCCCGGTGGGGTGGACCGCAGCGGTGAGGTGCGGGTGATCCCTGTGTTTCTGACCCTGATCGACTGGCTGGCGCGCAGTCACCAGGTGCATGTGTTCGTGCTGCACCAGGAGCCCTTGCCGGATACCTGGATGCTGCGCGGTGCCATGGTGCACAACATCGGCGCGCGGCGCACGCGCCTGCGTGCGGTCGCAGCCATCGTGGCGGAGCATCGTCGCGCCCCGTTCGATGTGGTCCAGGCGGTTTTTTCCGGCTACTGCAGCCTCATCGCAGTGGCGGCGGCGCGCCTGTTGCGGCGTCCCAGCGCGGTGCACATCGCCGGTGGCGAGCTGGCGGCGCTGCATGCCATCGGCTATGGCGGCCGTCGCAAATGGCGCGGCCGCCTACGCGAAGCGGTGATCCTGCGGCTGGCTGATCGGGTCACTGCGGCCAGCGAACCCATCATCGCCTCGCTGCAGGCGCTGGGCATCGCTGCCACGCGCGTGCCGCTGGGCGTGGATCTGCGTGCCTGGCCGGTGGCGCCACCACGTGCCCGCCAGGGTGCGGTTGCGCGCCTGCTGCACGTGGCCAGCCTCAACCCGGTCAAGGACCAGCGCACCCTGCTGCAGGCGATGGCCGCGCTCAAGCGCGCCGGGGTCGCCTTTACGCTGGACATGGTCGGCGTGGACACCCTGGATGGCGCCATGCAGCGCCTGGTGCAGGCGTTGGGCCTGCAGGATCAGGTGCGCTTTCTAGGCTTCAAGACCCAGCGCGAGCTGCGCCCGATCATGCTGGCGGCCGATCTGTTGCTGCTGTCCTCGTTGCACGAAGCCGGGCCCATGGTGCTGCTGGAAGCGGCCGTGGCCGGTGTGCCGACGGTCGGCACGGCGGTCGGCCATCTGGTCGAATGGGCGCCGGTTTCGGCACTGGCGGTACCGCCCGGCGATTGGGCCGGAATGGCCGAGGCGGTCCGGCAGGTACTCGGCGATGACCAATTGCGCCTGCGCCTGGCTTGGGCAGCGCAGTGCCGCGCAGTGCGCGAAGATGCCGCGTTCACCACCCGCCTGTTCGAGCAGCTCTATCGGCAGGTATGCGACGCACGACCGTTGTCTTGACGGTCGGGTGCAGCGCCGAAGGGCGGTCGGCGTTGGGGCGTGCCCAACCGCGGCGCAGCTGCGGAGTGCGTCGTGTACCTGGCCGGCGGGCGATCGCGCCTGATCGCGGCCGTGGCGCAGCACGTGGCAGCCGGCACGCGGCGGCAATGGGCCGACTAGCGCGCACAACACCGCGCCGCTGAGCCGCACCTTCAGCCGCAGCAGACGCCGCGCGGCATGGCACACACGCAATCGCTTGGCTGCTACGCCGGCTGCAGATAGCCCTCCAGCGCCGCACGCACCACATACAGCATGTCGGTGCGGGGCACCGGCCGGGTCAGTCGCGTCATCAGGCGGCGTGCCTGGGTCTGGCGCACCCATGGCTGGTCCTGCAGCCACAGCTGGGTCTGCAGCATGTCCGCGCGCTCCTTGCGGCTTTCGGCCGAGGGCACCACGCGCTCGCGCAAATACTGCCGCGCTTCACGCAAGGAGCCGGACCATTCGATCCCCGGCAGTGCGGACAACCACAGGTTGGAGCACGACGCGGTGGTCAGGGTCTGTCGCGCAGCGCGCCTGCGCAGCAGCCGCGGGCACTCCGCGTGCAGGCGGGCCATCACCGCAGGCGGCACCACCGTGCGGTAGTAACGTTGCAGCAACAACAACGGCGGCAATGCCCACCAGGGCGACACCGCCGGGTCTTCCCACAGTTCCTGCCAATCGCGCGGCCCCATGCGGGTGGCCAGCAACGCAAGATCGTGCAGATGCATCAGGCGGATGCTGCGATGGCAGATGCCGCCAGCGGCATGCAGCAGCAGGTGGCCCATCAGCGCGCCAGTCGACGGATACGGGTTCAGGCCCGGCTGCGCATGCTCCGGCCAGATGCGTGCGGTGATGTCCACGCCGCGCACCGGCAGGCGCTCCTGGATACGCGTATGCAGCTCGATGTTGATCGGGGCATCGCGATGCTCGCCCAGCCCGGCCACCGCATCGCCACCGATGGGCTTGAAGACCTGGTGCTTCCACTGTTCGAACGAGGCGGTGTAGCCCAGCTCGCACAGCACCGCTGCAACCGCGGGTGCAGCGTCCGGCGCCACCAGTAGATCGATATCGGCCATCGGGCGATCACCGGGCAGGTACACCCCCAACCGGTGCAAGGCGGTGCCCTTCAATCCCACCAGGGCAATGCCGGCACTGCGGGCAGCGCTGTCGATACGGGCCAGCAGCACGGCAATGCACCGGTGGCGGTCTTCGACATGGCGGCGTTGCTTGGTGAGAAAGGCCGTCCATTGGGCGTCCTGCCACAACGAGCGGCGCTGCAGCAACGGGGAGACGCCGTGTGCCGCCGCCGCCGCCGCCGCCAGTTGCCACTGCAGCCGGTCCCACTGCGGCGCGCTGTCGCCCGGCTGTGCCAGCTCGTGCGCCAGCTGTTCGGTGGCGGTGTGCAAGCCGTGTTTGATGGTACGGAGCGAAGGCTGCATGCGGGCATGATCCGGAAGGTCGAAGGGAGGTGTCGCGACGCGTCGTTGTCTGAAACGCGTCGCAGTGTTGGTGCGGTCAAGCGGCTCGCAGGGTGCCGCGATGAAGGGGGCAACATGGCGTGCACAGCGCGCTCGCGCCACGGATGTGCTCAGCCCACCAGCACGGTGGCCAACGCCCGTGGTTGTCGCGCGGCCAGCGTGGCAAGCGGTTCGGTCCGGTGGCGATGTTCAACGGCGATCAGCGCAGACCAGCGTGCTTCCAGTGCCTCGGCCGCGCGTGCAAACGCATCGGCGTCCATGCCGGCGCGTGCCTGTTGCAGATCGACCTGGGTATGCAGCAGGTCGCGCACGCTGCGATAGAACTCCGAGTCGTACGCACCATGGAACATCATCGCCAGATCGTCGCTGTCCTGCCAATGCGTCTTGCCGCCCAGCTGGTTTTTGACCTCTTCGTAGAACTTGGTGCCGGGCAGGGGATAAGACACGCTGACGCCGATGATGTCTGGGTTGGCCTGCGTCACCAGCGCACGCGTGGCCAGGATGTCGTCGAGGTCTTCGCCCAGATATCCCAACTGGATGAAAAATCCCACGCGGATGCCCTGTGCTCCCAGGCGTTGGCGCGCCGCGATCACCTCGGCGACCTGCGTGCCCTTGGTCATCCGGTCCAGCACGCGTTGGCTGCCACTTTCTGCGCCGATCCAGGCTTCCGCGCATCCGGCCCGCGCCAGGGCCGCAGCCATGCGTTCGCTGGCCAGGTCGGCGCGGGTCTGGATGGTGAACGGGATGGCGCCATCGGCCTCGGTCAGGCGTTGCGCAAAGGTTTCCACCCAGTCGATGTGGAAGCCGAAAATATCGTCGGCCATCCACAGATGGTCGGGCTGGAAGCTGCGCTTGAGATGGATCATCTCGGCGGCCACGTCCTCGGCGCCGCGGCGGTTGTAATGGTTGCCCCAGATCGGCTTGGCACACCAGTTGCACCGGAACGGGCAACCGCGCGAGGCCGCCATGTTCAGGCTGAAATAGCCATGGCGCTGCTGCCAGAACTGTCGATAGCGCGGCATGTCGACCAGGTCCCAGGCGGGCAGGCCACTCAGGCGCGCGTCCGGCGGCTGGGCACCCGGATGCGCGCGCACCACGGCAGGATCGCGGCTGGCGATGCGCGCAACGCCGGCCAGCCACTCGCTCGTGGCGATCTGCGGGTCGGCCTCGAGGCGTTCGATCAGTTCGATCAGTGGCGCGATGCCTTCGCCAATCAGCACTGCGTGCGCGCCGGCAGCCAGAAAGACATCCGGGTTGTCGGACGCATCGGAGCCCGCCACCAGCACGCGGCAGCCGGCTGCGTGCGCCTGCCCGATCATGCGGCAGGCCGCCTCGCGCATCCGGCTCAGGCACATCTTGGTGAGGAAGTTGAAGTTGTCCTCGTAGAACACCACCAGCTGCGGCTGCGCGTCCTGCAGCGCACCGGCGTACTCCTCGACATCGTCGGCCAGCATGGCATCGAACAGGCTCAGCGCATGGCCACGTTGGCGCAGCAGCGCGGCAATCTGCAGCGTCGCCAAGGGCGGGTACGGTTTGCCGCGCTCCCATTGCTTGGGGTCGTAACGCAGGAAATACGAATGACTGACCTGGATCTTTAGCATCTGCACAAGGCTCTCGTTCTGTCGCCAGGTGGCGCGCAGCGGCGGCGTGCGCAGACACCGGCATTCGGCTCGGCAGTAGGTGCGCATGCAGGCGGCTTTGGTTGCGCTGTCGCGCTGCCAGCGGCGATACGGTGGCGCGGCGATGCATCACCTGTGTCGATGCAACCTTTGTGTAGCGAATCGGCACCCACCGGCTGATCGAAGCAATGGATGGACAGGCATGCCGCAGTCGGCTGCATTGGCGCAACACATGCCGCCGGGCGCGCACGCAGCCACGCCGGGCGTGCTGGCCGCCGATCCGTTTGGCGAGCAGCGGCCGCGTCGTTTCAGCGTGCAGCGGCAGATTCTCGGTGCGCTGTTCCACTTCAGCAGTGACAGTCACGCGCTGCTGGCGCTGGTCGATACCGCGTATGCCGGGTTGCCGGCGCATCACCTGCCCGGCGCGCCGCAGTTCCACATCAGCATGGATCTGCTGCCGCGCGTCTCGCACGGCAGTGTTGCCGTGCCGCCGCCGGTGCGCACGCACGCCGTCGGCGGGCTGGTCTGCGGGGTCATGGATGCCTGCAATTATCTGATGCTCTCGGTGCCCGAGCGCCGCGCGGTGCTGGTGGTCTCCGAGGACATGCTGGCGCACGCCTATCACGTACGTTACGAACTGATCGAGTTCGCCGTATTCCTGCTGGCCGCGCGTGGCATGGGGCTGGTGCCGTTGCATGGGGCCTGCGTCGGCCGGCGTGGGCGCAGCGTGCTGTTGTTGGGCGCCAGCGGCGCGGGGAAATCCACGCTCGCCTTGCATTGCCTGCTGCATGGACTGGAGTTCGTTGCCGAAGACGGCGTGTTCGTCGCGCCGGACAACCTGCTGACCACCGGCGTGGCCAACTTTCTGCATCTGCGGCCCGAGGCGCTTGCGCTGGTCGATGCGCGCACGCGTGCCTGGATCAGTGCTTCGCCCACCATTGTCCGTCGCAGCGGCGTGGAGAAGTTCGAAGTGGACATCCGTCATGGTCAGGCCACGCTGGCGCCCACACCGTTGCAGCTGTGTGCGGTGGTGATGCTTTCCCCGCTATCGGCCAGCACCTCCGCGCCGGGTCTGGTTCCGGTACCCACCGCACAGATCGCCGAGTGCCTGGCGCGCGACCAGCCGTACGCGGCCGGGCAGCCGGGGTGGCAACGGTTTGTCGCTCAGGTGCAGCGTATCGGCATGTCGACCCTGCGTCGTGGCGCCCAGCCGCAGGCCTCGCTGGAGGCGGTGCTGCAGGTGTTGCGATGAACCCACCGCCGCAATGGCCGTGCGCAGACTGCGCGCGGCCCGCCCCGGCACGTCGCAGTGCTGCGGACGCGGCGCTGCACTACGTTGCGCGCTGCTGATGCACAGGGCCATCGTTCGCCATGACGTCGTGGCCGTGCTGCGCCGCTTCGCCGGCACGCTGGTGCCGGCAGATGTGCCATCGATGATGACGTACGTGGCGTTGTCGCTGGCGGCCGCCTGCGTCGGCAGCATCGTGGCGGTGTGTCTGGTTCCGCTGGTGCAGCCCGGTCATGGCGTGCAGCTGGCCGGCTATCGACTCACCGTGCCGGGTGGTTTGCCGGTGCAGGCCGGCCTGTTTGTGCTGGTGAGCCTGGTGTTCGCCGCGCTGCGCTGGCAGGGCGCCCGGCTGGCGGCGAGGTTGACCAGTCGTTATGCGCTGGGCCTGCGCCGACGTGTGCATACCGCTCTGATCGATGCGCCGCTGCCCGCGCTGGCGGGTACCAGCTCCGCCGAAATCGCCAACGTGCTGACCTATAACATCGAGATCGCAACGCAGGGCTTCAGTGCCGTGCTGCAGTTGCTGGTGGCCGGCATTACGGCCGCCGTGAGCCTGTGCATTGCGGTGTTGATCGCACCATCGTTGCTGCTTGCCACGCCGCTGCTGGCATTGCTGGCGTGGCTGGGTTTGCGCCTTTCCAGCAGCGCGGCGCAGGCGCGCATCAGCCGCGACTACGTGGCCGACATGACGCAATTGTTCTGGTTGAGCGAGGACTTTCCACGGCGTCTGCGCCACGTGCGCTCGTTCCAGCGCGAGGACGTGGAAATCGGGCATTACGAGCGCATCTCCGCGCGCCTGGGCCAGGGCTATGCACAACAGCAGGCACTGGTGGCCAGCAGCCGACTGGTGCTCGAACTCACGGCAGTGGCCGCCATCGCCTGCATTCTGGTGCTGGCCAATCTATGGCAAGGCGGCGAGCGTGCCGCTCTGATCACGGTCAGCCTGCTGCTGGGGCGGCTGCTGCCGTACCTGGTCACCACGCGGCAAAGCGTGCAGCAACTGCGCTCTGCCTGGCCGGCCCTGCAACTTTGGCAGCGCCATGTGGATCTGGGCGCCGCGCGTGCCCCGGCGTCTGCCGTCGCCGCCCGCTCGCTGCCCGCCGCGCTGCAGATCGAGCGCATTGCGCTGGCGCCGCCGCTGGCCCGGTTGGAGATCGCCGCGTTGGTGCTGGTGCCGGGTGAAATGACCCTGGTCGTGGGCCCGTCCGGCATCGGCAAGAGCAGCCTGATGGACGTGCTGTCCGGGCAGACATCACCGCAGCTGTTCGATGCACACATGGGGGGGCGTCGGCTGGATTTTGCCGCCTACCAGCAGCTGGTCCGGCATGGCGCCTACCTCGGGCAGGGCGTGCGGCCGTGGCAGCGCAGCGTGCGCGATTGCCTGGACTGGGCGCTGCCGGGTGTGCCGGAGGCGCGCATGTGGGACGCGCTGAGCGACGTCGGTTTGCGCGCACGCCTGCAGCGCGAGGGGCAGGGGCTTGAGACCGTCATCCACGGGCAACCCAGCCGTCTGTCCGGGGGCGAGGTACAGCGGTTGTTATTGGCGCAGGTGTTGCTGCGCCAGCCCGCCCTGGCGGTGCTGGATGAAGCCACCAGCGCGCTGGATGCGGATGCCGAGCACCAGGTGCTGTGCATGCTGCGGCAGCGTCTGCCGCAGACGGCACTGGTCGTGGTCTCGCACCGCACCAGCCTGGCCGCGGTGGCCGACCGCACGGTGGCCTTGGGCGCCGTGCCTGACGGGCAGGCGCAGGGCAGCGGTCGCCATCACGCGCGGCGCATGATGCGCGCAGCGCCGCCGCGCGCCCGCTAACCGGCGATGTCTTCCAGTGCACGATTGCGCGTGCGCGGGCCGAACACGGCGATCACGCTCGCCACGATCGACATGCTGATCACGATGAAGCCCAGCACGCCGTCGCTGCCGACCCGGCTCAGCAACCAGCCGATCAATACGCTGCTGAACGCGGTGGACAGGCGACTGAACGAATAGCAGAAGCCCACCGCACGCGCGCGCAGTGTGGTGGGGAACAGCTCGGCCTGGTACCCGTGATAGGCAAAACTCATCCAGGCATTGCAGAACGCGATCATGGCGCCGCACAAGACCATGCCGATGGCCTGCTGCTGCAGCGAAAACGCCACCCCGAACACCACCGCGCCCAGCGCCGATGCGGTGATCTGCCACTTGTTTTCCCAGCGCTGTGCAACGCGCAGCAATAGCAGCGGCGCCAGCGGGTAGGCCAGCGAGATCGCAAACGAATATCCCAGGCTCCTGCTCACCCCGTTGCCCTGTGCGGCAATCAGCGCCGGCAGCCAGTTGCCGAAGCCGAAGAAGCCAATGGCCTGAAAAATATGGAACACCACCAGCATGCCGATGCGGCCGCGATACGGCGCGCGCCACAACCGCGAGACCTGTGTCCGGTCGGTCGGCCGCGCGGCGGCCGCCTGCGGTGCCGGCAACGGCGCGCCGAGATCGCGCATGCAGCGGGCTTCCAGTTGCGCCAGCACCGCGTCCGCTTCGGCGTGGCGGCCCTGCGCAGCCAGCCAGCGCGCCGATTCCGGCAGGCGGCTGCGCAACCACCAGATCGCCAACGCAAACACGCCGCTCAGCAGCACTACCCAGCGCCAGCCGCTGACGCCCAGCGGGGCGTGCGGCACCAGCAGCCAGGCGGCCAGGGCGACGGCGGGTACCGCCAGAAACTGCACGAAGAACGCGAATGCGAACGCCGCGCTGCGCATGTGCCGCGGCACCAGTTCTGACAGGTAGGTATCGATGGTGACCAGCTCGATGCCCAGCCCGATGCCAACCAGAAAGCGCAGCACGATCACGCCGGTGGCGGTGTTTTGCAGCCCCATCGCCACGGTCGCGGCGGTGTACCAGACCAGCGCAAAGGTGAACACCGGGCGGCGCCCGAAGCGATCGGCAAACGGGCTCAGCAGCGCGGCACCGACAAACAGGCCCAGGAAGGTCGCCGCCGCGAACGCGGCCTGATCGGACATGCCAAACGCGCCGTCGGCACCGCTGGCAAAGATGCCGTCGGCAATCAGCCCGGGGCTGATGTAGGCAGTCTGGAACAGGTCGTACAGCTCGAAGAAGCCGCCCAGCGCCAGCAGGCCAACCAGCCGCCACAGCGTGGCGCTGGCCGGCAAGCGATCGATCCTCGCTGCAATCTGCGCGGAAGGCGAGGGCGGTACAGGGGCAGGCGCGGCAATCGGAGACATGTGCAGCCAGTCGTAGACGGAGCGTCGCCATCATAGGCAGTGCCCAGAACCCACAGCGGCAACGCTTCGCGGCGCAGTCAAGGCGTTCGCCTGCAGGCAAGATGGCGCTGGGCATGCGAACACCAGCGGACAGCACGACAAGCGTGCATCCAAGGTCCACCAAGCTTCGCCCTTACCCTCATCCGGCGCTACGCGCCACCTTCTCCCGGAGGGAGAAGGGATAGCCCCTCCCGCCGGAGAATACTCGGTCCCACAACCCACCCGTTGTCCGACTGCTGGAATGCTGTAATCCCCTCAACGCCCGTGAAACCGCTGGCAATCCCCGCCGGGCAGCCCCATTTCCTGCACATCATTCCTCCGGAGCCATCCGATGACGCCCATTTCCGTGCTCGACCTGGCGCCCGTCTGCGAAGGCAGCGACACCACCCACGCCTTCGCCAACATGCTCGATCTGGCGCAACACGCCGAGCGCTGGGGCTACCAGCGTTACTGGCTGGCCGAGCACCACAACATGCCCGGGATCGCCAGCGCGGCCACCGCCGTGCTGATCGGTCATGTGGCCGGGGGCACCAAGACCATTCGTGTCGGTGCCGGCGGCATCATGTTGCCCAACCACGCCCCGCTGCAGGTGGCCGAGCAATTCGGCACGCTGGCCTCGCTGTATCCGCAGCGCATCGACCTGGGGCTGGGCCGCGCGCCCGGCACCGACCAGCCGACCGCGCGTGCCTTGCGCCGTTATTTCGATAGCGCCGACCAGTTCCCGCAGGATGTGGCGGAGTTGTTGCGTTACTTCGCGCCCGCCGTGCCGGGACAGCTGGTACAGGCGGTTCCCGGTGCCGGCCTGGACGTGCCGGTGTGGCTGCTGGGGTCCAGCCTGTTCAGTGCGCGGCTGGCGGCGGCGATGGGCTTGTCGTTCGCATTTGCCTCGCACTTCGCGCCCGACGCGATGGACGAAGCGGTGGCGATCTACCGCCGCGAATTCCGCCCGTCCGCGCAGCTGGCCAAGCCGCACGCGATGCTTGCGCTGAACGTGGTGGCGGCCGACACCGAGGCGCAGGCGCGGCGCCTGTTCACCACCCAGCAGCAGAGTTTCGTGAATCTGCGACGTGGCAGGCCCGGCAAGATTCCGCCGCCGATCGATGACATCGACGCCTTCTGGCAGCCGCACGAGCGCGCCGGCGTGGAGCGCGCGCTTGCATGCACGGTGCTGGGCGATGCGGAGCAGGTGGCGCACGGCGTGGCGGCCTTCATCGAGCGGCATGCGCCCGATGAGTTGTTGTTCACTGCCAACATCTACGACCACAGCGCACGTCTGCGCTCGTTCGAGCTCGCGGCCGCTGCCTGCCGCGAGCTGGACGTGACCACTGCGTGATTCACGTCGCTTTGCGCGGCGATCCGCTCAGATGCGTGCATCTCCATCAGGAAGGCAGGCATGCAATTTCAGGATCGCAGCGACAGCATCAAGCAGTTGGCGGAATTAATTCGCGGTGTGGACATCGCGATGTTCACCACCGTGTCGGCGGACGGCAAGCTGGTCAGCCGTCCGCTGGGCACGCAGGAAGTGGAATTCGATGGCGACCTGTGGTTCGCCACCGCGGCCGACAGCCCGAAGGTGGCCGAGATCGCCGCCGACCCGCGCGTCAACGTGGCCTACGCGTCGGCCTCCAGGAACACCTATGTGTCGGTCGCCGGAACCGCGCGCGTCGTCCACGACCGCGCCAAGATCGATGCATTGTGGTCGCCGGCAATGAAGGTATTTTTCCCCGGTGGCAAGGAAGACCCCAACCTGCGCCTGATCCATGTGCGCGCCGAATCGGCCGAATATTGGGACGGCCCGAGCGGCCTGCTCGGCAAGGCCTTGTACTTCGTCATGACCGCCGTGACCGACGACACTGCCAGCCTTTCGGACAACCGCGTGGTCGATCTGAAGTAAGCAACACCTGAGCGGGTGTAGCGACGACGATCAACCCCTTGCCAAGCAAGAGCGAAGGGCCTTGCACGTTCCTGGTACGTGTAGCGCAAGACTGCGCGCAAGGCGCGTGGCGTAGCCCTGAAACCAGATCGCCCAACCGCGCGCAACGCGTGTGAGCCCCTCTCCTGCGGGAGAGGGGTTGGGGTGAGGGTAAGGTCGCTCGCAACACGTCAGCGCCGGGAAACAGATCGGCGCTGCGGAGAGCGGTCAAGACAGTTCCACCAAGCCAGCTCAGTCAACACCGTCGCCAAACCTCCGCAGGCCAGCACACCGCACGCCCCACCACCGACACACGCGCAGCCAAGCTACATCAGCGAGCGCACACCAATGCCCGCCGGTGACCGCAGTCTCAACGCCAGGCCACCGGCCACCAGCCGCGAATCAGGTCCACCAACTGATCCGAGGTCACGCCGAACACGGAAATCGAGATCAATGCCGCCGCCCAGCCCGCCAGCATCAGGGCGCCATCGCGCTCCAGCAGGGCCAGCGCAAACAGCAGCAGAATCAGCCCGAACAGATAGTTGGTGAACGGGATCGGCAACGTCAGCAGGACGCCAACCAGCACCAGCAGCGCCCCGGTGAACACCTGCGCCGGCATGCGGTCCAGCACACCATGCAGGCGTGGCCTGAGCAGACGGTCCAGCCGCTGCAGGGTCGGCGCCAGCTTCGCCACGAAGCGCTGGCTGGTGCGCCGCTTCGGGCCACGGTCGCCGATGAACCCCGGCACCCAGGGCTTGCGCAGGCAACACATCATCTGCAGGCCGATCAATACCGTCAGCGGGCCGCTGATGCCGCCGGCCACGCCGGGAATGGGAATGAAGGATGGCAGGATCGCCAGGAACAGGAACACGCCGAATGCGCTCTGCTGCAGATCGGCCAGGATCTCGCGCACGCGCAGCACGTGCTCCGGGTCGCCGTCGCTGAAGGCCGCCAGCAGGCTGCGGATTCCTTCATTGCGGTAACGCATCTGTTCGCTGCCGGCGTCCTCCGAAGGCGGCGCGCCGTTATCCGACGATGTCATCGCTGCCCTCGTCGCCGACGCGGCTCAGCAACAACTTGTCCACGCGCGCCCCGTCCAGATCCACAATCTCGATCCGCCAGCCCGCCCAGTCGAAGAATTCGCCGGCCTGCGGAATCCGGCCGAAGTAATAAATGCAGAGCCCGGCCAGCGTGTGGTAGTCGCCTTCGTCGGCATCCGGCAGTTCGGCACCCAGCACCTCGCGCAGCTCTTCCACCGGCAGCGAGCCATCGATCAGCAGCGAGCCATCCGCGCGCGTCACCACCAGCGCATCTTCGTCGGTATTTTCCACCGCCTGCAGACGGCCGACCACCGCACCCATCAGGTCGCTGATGGTCACCAGGCCGCGGATCTCGCCATATTCGTCGACCACCAGGGCCATCGACTGCTGTTCTTCGCGAAAGATCTCCAGCAGCTTCATCGCGTGCGTGGATTCGGACACGAACAGGGTCTCGCGCAGCGCCTGGAACAGGTTCTCGCCGTGCCCGCCCATGCGCGTGACCAGCGATTTGACTTCCAGGACCCCGGCAATGTCCTGGTCGCTGCCGCGGTACACGGGGTAACGCGAGAATTCGTGCTCGCGCATCACCGCAAAGTTACGTTCCGGTTCGGCATTGGCATCCAGCCAGGCGATGCGGTTGCGCGGGGTCATCAGACTGTCGGCGGTCCGGTCGCCCAGCCGCATCACGCGATTCATCATGTCGCGCTCGTGCGCGTCGATCACGCCGGCCTCGTGGCTTTCGGCCACCAGCATGCGGATCTCTTCTTCGGTCACCGATGCCGATTCGTCCTTGCCCATGCCCAGCATGCGCAGCACCAGCCGGGTGGAGCGTGCCAGTACCCACACGCCGGGCGCGGCGATCCTGGCCAGCCAGGTCATCGGCACCGCGACCACCCCGGCGATGTCCTCGGAGTTGCGCAGCGCCAGCCGCTTGGGCACCAGCTCGCCAAAGATCAACGTCAGGAAGGTGATCAGCGCCACGGCCAGGGTGCTGCCGATCACCACCGAGTAGGGGCGCGGCTTGCCGACCAGCTCGAACGAGGCAGACAACGCCGGGAACACGCCCTGCAGCCAGCTGCTGATCGCCTCGCCGATGGCTTCGCCGCCGAACACGCCGGTCAGGATGCCGATCAGGGTGATGCCGATCTGGACCGTGGACAGAAAGTTCTCGGGGCTTTCGGCCAGGGCCAGCGCCCGTGCGGCGCGCTTGCTGGAGCCGGCCATCTGCTTCAGGCGGCTCTTGCGCGAGGTCATCAACGACATCTCCGACATGGCGAAGAAGCCGTTCAACAGGATCAGGGCGAT
>NZ_JSZE01000042.1 GCF_000802365.1 Xanthomonas cannabis pv. cannabis | reverse complement strand
GCAGCGCGCTGTTTCCGGTGGGGTGCGCGGCATGAGGACGCTTGTCGAACCCACCGCCGATGCCAGGCCCTCGGGGACGCAGTGCAATGCGGCCGGGCGGCAGCCAGCCACACCATCGCCAACAGACAGCCGTGTTGCACCACACCTGGCTGGTGCGGCTCGCCCTTCGACAGGCCTGGCACGTGCGGGGCGCCCGTCGGCACCGGTACTGCTACCTGCAGCACCGCAGGACTCGCCGTCGCAACCAGGGCCGGGTCCTGCCCTCGCAGACGGCGGCAGCAGCCTCATGCATGCGCCATCGCGTGCTACGGCCACGCGCGGCGATCTGCAGCACAACGCAGTGCTGCAAGGCGCATCGCATGCGGCCGCCGGCACCGCCAGCGCGCTGGCGCATCGGCTGGGCCGGCTTGCGGTCGCCGCCTTGCATGCAGAACTGAGCTGTGCACCCAAGCCCGGCCTGGTCACGCCGTTCGACTGCGGTAGCCATACCGATATGGACGCGTCGACGTTTCTGCGCAGCCTGTTCGCCCTACGCGGCTACTTCGTTGCGATTGCGCAGGCCGGTATCGACAACGCGCCGTTCGAGCAGTTGCGCCAGCTCGGCATCACGGCCGAAGCGGCGATGCTGCGTGCCACCGGCGGCATCAACACCCATCGCGGCGCGATCTTCAGCCTGGGCCTGCTCACCGCGCAGGCCGCGCGCTTGCGTGTCGCGCACGGGAGCCGCCCCGTTGGCGAAGCCGTCTGCACCGCGGTGCAGGTCTGGCGCGACGCCTTGCGCACCGCGCCGCTGGATCCCCACAGCAATGGCCAGCGCGTGCGTGCAGCGTTGCAGATCGGTGGCGTGCGCGAGCAGGCCGCAGACGGTTATCCATTGCTGCGCGAGATCGCATTGCCGTTGCTGCGCGGCGCACTGCATAGCGGCGCCACGCGCCAGGCCGCACTGGCGCAGACCTTGATGCACTTGATTGCCGAGGTCGACGATCTCAACCTGTTGCATCGCGGCGGGCAGCCAGGGCTGGCCTACGCAAGGACGCAAGCACGTGCATTTCTCGCCGCGGGCGGTATCGCACAAGCGCAGTGGTGTGATCGCTTGAACGCCATCGGCAGGCAATTCGTTGCGCGTCGTCTGAGCCCGGGTGGCAGCGCCGATCTGCTGGCCTGCGCCTGGTTCCTGCACTGTCAGGAGGCCGTATGAGCACGCAGCAGCCACCGGCAGCGGCGAAGACGCTGCGCGTGCACATGAGCGCTAATGGCGCCCAACCCACTCCCCCAGGAAACGGCGTCCTGCGCTGGCGCGCGGAAGAACAGGCCCGAAGCGCGGATGCGGGCCATGCGCGCATGGCGCACGGCCTTACCTGCACGCAGGCCACGCCATGAGCCTGGCCGTGCTCTGTCCCGGCCAGGGCGGTCAACATGCCGCGATGTTTGCGCGTGTCGCCGATGCGCCTGCCGCGGCCGGCGTACTCGCTGCAGCGGGTCAGGTGCTTGGCGCCGCGCCGCACATCCTTGCCGCAGACCCGGGCCGCTATGCCAACGCCATCGCGCAGCCGCTGGTGTGCGCGGGCACCCTGGCGCAGTGGCAGGTGTTGCGCCAGCAGCTCCCCGTGCCGCTGCTGGTGCTCGGCTACAGCGTGGGCGAGCTGGCGGCGCATGCAGTGGCCGGCAGCGTCGACATCGAAACCTGCCTGCAGCTTGCAGCCACCCGCGCCCGCCTGATGGATGCCGCCAGCCCCGACGACGCCGGGCTGATGGCCGTCATCGGTCTGCCACTGCCCACGCTCGCTGCCCTGTGCACCGCGCACGGCGCAGCGCTGGCCATCGTCAATGGCGATGACCATGCGGTGCTTGGCGGTCCACGGCCTGCACTGCAGGCGCTGGGCGACGCAGCGCAGGCGCGTGGCGCACGCGTCACGCTGCTGCCGGTGAGCGTGCCGGCGCACACCCCGTGGCTGCGCAGCGCCGCCGCTGCATTCGCCGTCGAATTGAACACTGCCCGCATCGGTGCCCCGAAGGTGCGCGTGCTCGCCGGCATCGATGCACGTGCGGTTGGCACGCAGGCGCAGGTTGTCGACAGTCTGGCCGCGCAGATCGCACAGACCGTGCGTTGGTACGACGTGCTGGTGCAGGCCGCCGAACGCGGTGCGCGCGTCTTTCTCGAACTCGGGCCCGGCAGCGCATTGGCGCGCACGGCGCGTGAGATCTTGCCGGCGTGCGAGGCGCGCTCGGTGGACGACTTCCACAGCACCGACGGTGTTGTGGAGTGGGTCAACGCCGCGTGCGAACGTGCGGCATGACGATCAGGCAGGTGCTGCACACGGTGTGACCCTGGGATGGCGGGTGGCCATCCGTGCTGTACGCGTATCAGGTGTCTGGGAGGGCGCATGACCCCGCAAATTGCAACGATTCTTGGCTTGGTGATCATGTTCATCGTCGCCACCGCATTGCCCATCAACATGGGTGCGGTGGCCTTCGCGCTGGCGTTCATCGTTGGCGGCGTGTGGGTGGGGCTGGATGGCAAGGAGGTGCTGGCCGGCTTTCCGGGCGATCTGTTCCTCACCCTGGTCGGCATCACCTATCTGTTCGCCATCGCGCAGAAGAACGGCACCATCGATCTGCTGGTGCACTGGGCGGTACGCGCGGTCCGCGGGCGCATCGTCGCCATCCCGTGGGTGATGTTCGTCATCACCGGCCTGCTCACTGCCTTCGGTGCGCTGGGCCCGGCCGCGGTGGCCATCATCGGCCCGGTGGCGTTGCGCTTTGCCAAGCAGTACCGCATCAACCCGTTGATGATGGGCCTGCTGGTGATTCACGGCGCGCAGGGCGGCGGGTTTTCGCCGATCAGCGTGTATGGCGGCATCACCAACAAGGTGGTCGAAAGGCCGGGCTGGACGTCACCGAAATGGCGGTGTTCCTCACCAGCCTGGGCTTCAACCTGATGATGGCGATCATCTGCTTCTGCGCCTTCGGCGGGCTCAAGCTGATGCGCCGGCAAGAGGTCTCGCTGGCCGATGCGCAATACGTGCCGGTCAGCGGCGATCAGGCCTCGCAGCGGCGCTTCGCCATCGAAGGGCATGGCGCACTGGTGGCACCGGGCGGCGGCACCTTGTCCACCGACCCGCTGGCACTGGAAGCGGTCTCCATCACCCGCGACCGTGTGATCACCCTGGTCGGCCTGCTGGGCCTGGGCGTTGCGGCATTGGTCTACAACCTCAACGTCGGGCTGGTGTCGATCACCGTTGCGGTGGCACTGGCGCTGATCTCCCCCAACGCGCAGAAGGGTGCGGTAGACGGCATCAGCTGGTCCACGGTGCTGTTGATCAGCGGCGTGGTCACCTATGTCGCGGTGCTGGAAAAGGCCGGTGCGGTGGACTACATCGGCACCGGCGTGTCGCACATCGGCATGCCGCTGCTGGGCGCCTTGCTGGTCTGCTATGTGGGCGGCATCGTGTCTGCGTTCGCGTCGTCGGCGGCCGTGCTGGGCGCCACCATCCCGCTGGCGGTGCCGTTCCTGATGCAGGGCCAGTTGGGCGCCGCCGGAGTGATCTGTGCGCTCGCCGTGTCGTCCACCATCGTCGATGTCAGCCCGTTTTCCACCAACGGCGCGCTGGTGGTGGCCTCGGCCGCCAAGGAAGAGCGCGACGGCCTGTTCCGCCGCTTCCTGGTCTACAGTGGGCTGGTGGTGTTGCTGGGGCCGCTGGCGGCGTGGCTGCTGTTCGTGGTGCCGGGCTGGCTGTGAGGGTGGCAGCGTCGGGCAGGTGCAAGGGGCGCCCCGCTAGAATGGGCGCCCCAGACCCGATGCCGACGACCTGCCTGCCATGACCCTCGCCCCTGATTCGCGCGTGTCCAAAAAGCGCGTACCGCTGTACGAGGAAGTGGCCGAGCGCCTGCGCCAGAAGATCTACGACTACGCGCTGCCGCCGGGCGAATGGATCGACGAGCCGGCCCTGGCCGAGGAACTGGGCATCAGCCGCACCCCGCTGCGCGAGAGCCTGAAGTTGCTCGCGGCCGAAGGCCTGGTGCAGCTGGATGCCGGCCGCGGCAGCCGGGTCACGCGGCTGACGCTGGAAGACCTCAACCAGCTGTTCCCGGTGATGGCAATGCTGGAAGGCCGCTGCGCGCACGATGCGGTCAAGCGCCTGGATGCGGCCGGCGTGCAACGGCTGGAAGACCTGCATGCGGCGATGGAAGCGGCTGCGGCCTCCGGCGATCTGGCCGAGTACTACCGCAACAATTATCTGATCCACGAAACCGTGCAGCAGTACGCCGGCAATCCGTGGTTGATCCGGGTGACGCACGATCTGCACCGCATCTTGAAGATGCACCGCGGGCGGCAATTGCTGACCCCCGGGCGCATGGCGCAATCGCTGGCAGAACATCGCGAACTGATGGACTGTGTACGCCGCGGCGATGCCGAAGGCGCCGAGCGCACCATGCATGGGCATCTGCTGAGCCAGGGTCAGGCCTTGGCCGCGTACGTGGCGGCGGGTGGCATGTTGAATGTGCCGGCACCATTACCGAGGGTAGGCGGGGTCTAGACGTCGGCGCTGTCCGGGCGCATCACCCCACGCACCGAGATCGCACATCCCTTCTCACACCGGGACATTGTCCTCCTTCATGGGGGAGAAGGTGCCCGAAGGGCGGATGAGGGTACGTGCGCACGCAGCACCGGGACGCTTCTCGCTCTTGCGAATCCCCAATCCCCAATCCCCAATCCCAGCCGAAAAAAACGGGCTACTCCGCCAACCCGAGCAACGCATCCACGCGTTCGATCAACAACGTCCCAGCCAATCCCGCAAACACCTCCGGATGCGCATAGCCCCACGCCACCGCAGCAAACGGCAGGCCCACCGCCTGCGCCGCCTCCCAGTCGGCGACCTGGTCGCCCACGTACACCGCCTGCGCTGCGCGGTAGCCGGTTGCGCGCAAGACCCGACGCAAGGCGCGCTGCTTGCCCAGCAGATGCGAGCCGCCTTCGATCACCGCAAACTTTGCGCTCAACGCACTCCCCAGCGCGCGCTGCACATTCTCCACCGAGTTGGACGACACCACCGCCAGGCGCGTGCCACCTGCGTGCAATTCGGTCAGCGCCGTGGCAATACCGTCAAACAGCGCCACCGGTGGTGCGGCGCGCATCAGCCGGATGAAGTCGGCCGCCACCAGCGGTAGACGCCATGCGCTCAGGCCGGAAACCTTGACCAGCTCGCGCGTGCTCAGGCGGCGCGCGGCGTCCACTTCGTGCGCTTCCACGGCGCGGAATCCGTGCCGGCTGGCGAGAACGCGCTGTGTGCTCAGAAAGAAATCAAACGAATCGGCCAGCGTGCCGTCGAAATCGAAGATGATCAGTGCAGCCATGGCAACGCACGCAGCGGGGCGCCATAGCCTAACCAGATGCGTGCAGCTGTTGCACGCGCACACGTCCCCACGTGTACGCGCACGCGATGCCGCTTACGCTTCGGCGAAATGCGGCACGATCGGCGTATCGCCTTGCGCGCTCTGCTCGATCACCTTGCGCTGCATCGCGGCCAGGTAGGCATCCAGCTCTTCGGTGGAGGCGAACACATCGCTCAACGGCACCGCCTTGACCATGTCGAAGACCTTGCGGATCTGCGGCTGCGGGTTGCTCACCAGCACCTTGCCCTGGCGCGTGGCCAGCGCCTTGCGCGCCTTGAAGATGCAACGGATGCCGGCGCTGGAAATGTATTCCAGTGCGCTCAGGTCCAGCACCAGGGTGGTGATGCGGGTGCCCAGCAACGGCGACAATGCCGCGTCCAGGTCCTGATAGGTGTGAGTGTCCAGCCGCCCGGTCAGGATCACGCGTTGACGGGTGTCTTGCGGCGGGTCGATCTGGATGGCGAGCGTGGTCATGACAGGGCCTCGGGGACAGGGGCGTACGGGTGGAGCAGGGTGACGCGCACGATGTTGTATGCACCATCGCGGCGGTAGTCGATGTGATCGGCGAACTGATGCACCAAAAACAACCCCAGCCCGCCGATCTGGCGGTCGTCGAGCTCGCTGGCGATGTCGGGCATGTGCGCCGCACAGGGGTCGAACGCGATGCCGGCATCGTGCATTTCCAGCACCAGCGCCTGTGGGTCCAGCTGCAGTTGCAGGCGCAGCGGCTGCTCGGCGCACTGCCCATGGGTGAGCGCGTTGCAGCCGAGCTCTTCCACGATCAGCCGCACCTGGCCGATGCGTTCGGCGTGCAGGCCTTCGCGCGTCAGCGAGTCTTCCAGCGCGTCATTGGCGCCCGCCAGCTGGGCCAGCGACGGGGCAATGGCCAGATCGAGCTTCATGGAGCCGTCACCTCTCCGGGAACGCCCCGGCCGGTCTCTGCGACCCGTCCAGCATGCTCCTGGCGCAGCCGGATCGCCAGCAGCGTGATGTCGTCATAGGGGGCGGCCTGGCCAGTGAAACGGGCGATGTTGGCCACCACCGCCTTGCACTGCGCGGCGGCGCTGCGGCGCGGGTGCAGCGTGGCCAGCAGCCGCTCCAGCCCGTAGCTGGCGCCGTGTTCGTCCATGGCCTCGGTCACGCCGTCGGTGTAGCCCAGCAGGGTCTGGCCGGCGGTCATGCGCCCGTGCAGCACCGGAAACGAAACCTGCGGCTCGATCCCCAATGGGGCGCCGGTCTCCAGCGGCAGGACGCGTGCCTTGCCATCGATATCGATCAGCAACGGCGGCTCGTGCCCGGCGCTGGCCAGCCAGTAGTCGCCGCTCACCACATTGATCAATCCGCACAACACGGTGGCGAACATGCAGGTGTCGTTGTTCTCGGCCAGTCGCGTGGACGCGGCAATCAGGATCCCGTCCGGACGTGTATAGCGGCGCGCAGCGATCTCCAGCACGCTCACCGCGCGCGCCATGAACAAGGCCGCCGGCACGCCCTTGTCGGACACATCGCCCACCACGAACCACAGCAGCCCCGGTTCGGTCTCGAAGAAATGATAGAAGTCGCCGCCCACCGCCTTGGCCGGCTCCAGCCACGCGCAGGTTTCCAGATGCGAACTGGCGCGGTCGAAGGTGCGCCCGGACGGCAGCATGGCCTGCTGGATCTCGCGCGCAATCTGCAGCTCGCTGTGCATGCGCTCGCGCGCAGCGGTCATCTCGCCGATCTCGCCGATGTGTTGACGGATCGCATCGCGCGCCGTGTCGAACGCGCGCGCCATCACGCCCACCTCGTCGTCGCGTTCGATATGCCGCAACGGGTACTCGAATTCGCCGCGCCGGAAGTGCTCGGCGGTGTCGGTCAGTTCCTCGATCGGCCGCGTCAACTTGCGCGTGATCCGCCCCATCAACCACCACCACACGCCCGCGCCCAGCAACGCCGCCATCGCCACCCACGCGACCAGCCAGTTCAGGCCGGACAGCACGTAGCGTTCGGAGGCGGACAGCACGAAGGTCCAGCCACTGCGGCCCACCGCCGCGCTGTGGGTCAGGAACCGCTCGCCGTCCGGCGCGGTGTGTGCAAACGAAATCGGCTGGCCGGCTGCCAGTGCGCGCTGCAATGGCCGCAGGTCCGGCCGCGAGCGCGCCACATAGCTGTCCAGGCTGTGGTGCAGATTCACCGCCGGATCGGGGCTGAACACCAGCATGCCTTCCGGCGACAACAGCATCGGCTGGATCCCGATGTCGCGCGGCAGCTGGTCGATGATCTCGCGCAGATGTTGCAGCGGCAGATCCACGCTCACCATTCCCACCGGCGCCGCATCCGGCGCGTCACCGGGGCGCCGCAGCGGCAGGTTGTAGCTGGTGTACAGGGCATTGCCGCCATTGCGGTTGAGGTAGGGCTCGGACCACCACGCACGGCCCTCGCGCTGGGTGCGCACATACCACGGCATCGTGCGGTAGTCGTAGCCCAGCTCCAGCGCCGATTTCTCCACCAGATGGGTGCCATCGCGGCGCACGTACCAGACAAACCCGGTATCGTCGGCCTTCTGCGTGCGCGGCTCGATGATCAGGCGCGCCGCACCGATATCCGGGTCGCCACTGAGCGTGGCCAGCAGCAAGGCACGCAGATTGAACGGCTGCAGTCCCACCGCACTGCTGCTCGCGGCCAAGGTGCGCCCGCTCACCTGCACCGAATCCAGCATCGCCGCCAGGCTGCGTGCGGTCTGCTCGGTCAGCCCGTCCACTTCGGTGCGCGCCGCTTCCACCAACTCGGTGCGCGCCCCGACGTAGAACACCGTCCCCAGCACCACCAGCAACACCAGCAACACGGCAGTTGCCGCCAGCATCACCCGCGTGCGCAGGCTGTTGCGCCAGTGCACACGCGGGGTGACCGGCGATGGCCGTGCGGGCGGGCTGGCAACGGTGGCGATGAAGCGCGCTCCTTGGCGGCGGCTGCGCCCGATCATGGCAGCTTTGCACTCATCCACAAGCGCGGCGAGCGGCCTCATCCTCACAAGCGTCCAATTGACCACCCGAACTCAAGCGGACTAGATTGGCGGCCCAACTGCCACGGAGGCCGGCCTTGCGCCAGATTCTGACCCCAAGCCTGCTGGCCCTATTGCTTACGGCCTGTAACGCCCCGGAGACCAGCATGACCCAGACCCTTTCCCCCGCCACCGAGGCCACCGCAGAAGCCGACGTCGAGGCCGGCGGCCGTGGCCTTGCCAAGTTGAATCCGAGCCCGCGCAAGGCGTATGAGGTCACCGTCAAGATCGACAAAGCACCGGGAGCGTTCGGAGCTGTCAATGGGTATGCGCAGTACGACGTCAGCAATGACAGCGAGTGTGGCCAGATTCATCCCCAGACCGGCGTTGGGCAGCGCATCACCAGCAATGAGCCGGTCGTGCTGAAAAAAGTCTCAGAGCAGGAATATCAAGGAATCGTCTACCTCGATCTGATGCTGGATGAGGACTACTACGGGCGCGGGACGTGTCATTGGGAAATGACCGGCGCACGTGTTTCCCTGAAGGCCAATGGAAAAAAAGAGGAGACCGCGTTTCTGCCGTTCATTGAAACCAAGGATGTCGTGGCAGGCAAGCCGGTCACGCTGTATTTCTGGAAAGGCGGTTACCCCAAGGAAGATATCGAAGACTACGCCGACAATGGTTTGCCCTCGGCTTCAGACTTCAAGCCGGAGCTGCGTGATCAGTTGTTCTCGGTCACCCTGGTCGCCAAAGAGGTTTCACCGTGAAGCCGACCTCGCAGCAATACGCCATTCTGTCCAATGAGGGCTACGTCGACCACAAGGTCGGCAAGCGCGGCCCTGGCGACCGTGAGCGAGTGGATGTTGGTGGCGTGAGTTACGAAATTCTGGAGCACGTCAATAATCGAAAGACGGGCTACCAGGGAACGATTTACCAACGCGTTGGCGGCGGAGACATTGTCGTCGCTCACCGGGGTACGGAGGAAATCTATCGTGACGCGCTGCAGGCAGATGGCTCGATGGTCTTTCAGCGCGCTAACCCCCAGGCCGAAGATGCGATAGCCCTGACAAAAAGTGCGCTTGGCTATGCGGCAAAGCAGGAGCAGCGCACCGGGCACGCGCCCGAGGTCACCGTCACCGGCCACTCGCTAGGTGGAGCGCTTGCGCAGGTCAGCGCGCACCACTTCGATTTGAAAGGTGAGACCTTCAATGCGTATGGCGCGGCGAGCTTGGCCTATCGCATTCCAGAAGGCGGCACCAGCGTGGTCAATCACGTGATGGCCGCCGATCCTGTGAGTGCAGCCTCCCCGCATTACGGAGAAGTGCGCGTTTACGCCAGACCCAGCGAGATCGCGGCGCTGAGCGCCATGGGCTACAGCAACAGCAAGGTGAACTTTCTGATTCCCGATTCACCGGTGGCCTCTGCCGTCAATTCATTGGGGTCGCACACCATCAAAAATTTCTTGGATGAGCGTTCCCCGCTCAATGACCCGCAAGCACGTCAGCTTGCAGATCAGAACAAGAGAATGATCAACGAGTATCGATCCGATCTGGATGAGATCCGCGCCGGCATCACCTTGTTGAGTCGTGGCCCGAAGGGCCTCGGCCAGGACGCCATCGACGCCATCCGTGGCCCGCTCGCTCCGGGCGAGCCGGCCAAGCGCGACGCGCGCGAGCATGGCAACGACCACACCTCGCTGCGCATCGATCAACCCGGGCACGTGGGTAACTCCCTGTTCCAGGATGCCCAGCGCGGCGTGCATGCGCAGGATGCCCGCGCCGGCCGCACGCCTGACCAGCAGAGCGCGCAACTATCGGGCGCGCTCGCCTCGGAGATGCACGCCGCCGGTGGCCAGCGCATCGACGCGGTGATGATGACCCCGGATGCGGCACGGACCTTTGCGGTGCAGGGGCGCGTGGACGACCCGGCGCAACTGCGCGTCAGCGTGGAGACGATGACCGCCATGAACACACCGCTGGAGCAGAGCAGCCAGCGCGTGGCCGACAACGCCGCACGTCAGGCGGTGGCATTGGAGCAGCAGCAGGCGCAGACCCAGCAACAGCAGCAAGGTGCGCGCGCCATGGGCTGATGGGTGCGCGTGGCATGCTGCCGCGGCGGATGAGTGCGCGGGTGTGCATCACCCCGGCGCGCGTTGCGGCGGCGCCCAACCTGCTCACCACTCGCATCACGTGGTTTACCGAAACGCCGGGCTTGCCGGGCGTTTTCGCGTTCAATTGCGCAGTAATACGCAGGGGTGCTGCTGCACCCGCACAACCGCGCGCCTCCACAACGCACGTGGACTCAACGTTTTCCTGCCTCGAGATATGCCGCAACACGCTTGCACCTATAGCGGCCTCAACCGAGCTGTACTGCCGTGCTTGAATCGCACCCGCTGTGCAGCGGCACACGGTGAAGCAGCAACGCTCGCGCGCACCGTGGCCGCATGCACACCGCAACGCAGGGGGAATCACGCAAGGCGCCGCCCGGCGCGACATCCATCGATCGAGGAACCTTTCATGGCTATTTTTCGCATCCAGTACCACCGCGTGTTGCTCGTGCTGGCGCTGTGCCTGTGCAGCGCCGGCGTCAGCGCCCAGGGCATCGCCAAGGGCGCCGATGTCAGCTGGCTCAACCAACAGGCCGCCAACAATCCGCCGCAGGTATTTCGCGATGCGGCCGGCAACACCACCGACTTCATCAAGCTGTTCAAGGATGTGGGCGGCAACGCGATTCGCCTGCGCGTGTGGGTCAACCCGTCCGGCGGCTGGAACGATGGCCGCGACACCCTGGACAAGGCCAAGCGCGCCGCCGCGCAGGGCATGCGCATCATGATCGACTTCCACTACAGCGACAGCTGGGCCGACCCCGGCAAGCAGACCAAGCCGGCCGCCTGGGCGGGCCACTCCGTCGCCCAGCTCAATACCGATGTCTACAGCCACACCCAGGGCATCCTCAAATACCTCAAGGACAACGGCATCACCGTCAGCTGGGTGCAGGTGGGCAACGAGATCAACAGCGGCATGCTGTGGAACGAGGGCAAGACGCCCAACTTCGCCACGCTGGGCCAGTTCATCAATAGCGGCTACAACGCCACCAAGGCGGTGTACCCCAACGCCAAGGTCATCGTGCACCTGGCCAACGGCTACGACAACGCCAACTTCCGCTGGTTCTTCGACAACCTGCGCTCGGCCGGCGGCAAGTGGGACGTCATCGGCATGTCGCATTACCCGCCGGTCGGCAGCTGGCAGGACTACAACAACCGCCTGGACACCAATATGCGCGACATGATCTCCCGCTACGGCAGCGACGTGATCGTGGCCGAGGTCGGTATGGACTGGCAGCAGGCCGCCACTACCCGCGCCATGCTCACCAACCTGCTCAGCCGCAGCAGCGCCATCGGATCGCGCGTGCTCGGCATCTTCTACTGGGAGCCCAACGCCTACCCCGGCTGGCAGGGCTACACCATGGGCGCGGTCAACAACAACGGCCAGCTGACCGAAGCGCTACAAGCGTTCTGACCACCCCACCGCCGTAGGAGCGCACCCGGGCGCGACGGGCTTCACCGGTAACGCCCCTCGCGCCCAGGTGCGCTCCTACAGAGCACCAGGCGTAGGAGCGCACCCGGGCGCGACCGGGCTTTGTCGGTAACGCCTCTCGCGCCCGGGTGCGCTCCTACGGGGCAGGCGTGCCGGTCCATTCCGGCCGGTGGCCCTTATCCTTTGGTCGTATACCGGCAGCGCCCGCTGCACCGGATCG
Organism: Xanthomonas cannabis pv. cannabis; assembly: GCF_000802365.1. Lineage (GTDB taxonomy): Bacteria > Pseudomonadota > Gammaproteobacteria > Xanthomonadales > Xanthomonadaceae > Xanthomonas > Xanthomonas cannabis. The sequence continues at coordinate 10,867 of NZ_JSZE01000042.1, read as the reverse complement.
TCGTCCCAGCCGGCATCGGTAGCCCACCCGCGCACAACACCGTCCCATTCCATACGCACCCGTAGCGAGGAATGGCAACAGGTGCGTGCGGTACACTTGGGGGTTCACGAATTCACGATGTCGACACACCCGCGGGGTGTGTCCCCCCGGGAGCGCTAATGAACTGGTTGAACGAAGTGCTGCACAACGATCCGAACCCGCTTGAGACGCAGGAGTGGCTCGAATCGATCAAGGCCGTCATCGACGTCGAAGGCCCGGAGCGCGCCCATCAGCTGCTGGAAGGCATGGTCGAACAGACCCGCCGCGCCGGCGCTTACCTGCCGTTCTCGCCCACCACCGAGTACGTCAACACCATCGCACCGGCCAACGAGGCCAAGAACCCCGGCGACTCCGCGCTGGAGTGGAAGATCCGCTCGATCATCCGCTGGAACGCCATGGCCACCGTCGTGCGGGCTAACCGCAAGCCGGGCGACCTGGGCGGCCACATCGCCTCGTTCGCCTCCAGCGCCACGCTGTACGACGTGGGCTTCAACCACTTCTGGCGCGCGCCCAGCGACCAGCACCCGGGCGATCTGCTGTTCATCCAGGGCCATAGCGCCCCGGGCGTGTACGCCCGCGCCTTCCTGGAAGGCCGCATCAGCGAAGCCCAGCTGGACAACTTCCGCATGGAAGTGGACGGCCAGGGCATCTCCTCCTACCCGCACCCGTGGCTGATGCCCGAGTTCTGGCAGACCCCCACCGTGTCGATGGGCCTGGGCCCGCTGGCCGCCATCTACCAGGCGCAGTTCATGCGCTACCTGGAAAACCGCGGCCTGATCGAGAAGTCCGACCGCAAGGTGTGGTGCTTCATCGGCGACGGCGAGAGCGACGAGCCGGAAACCCTCGGCGCCATCGCGCTGGCCGGCCGCGAAGGGCTGGACAACCTGATCTTCGTGGTCAACTGCAACCTGCAGCGCCTGGACGGCCCGGTGCGCGGCAACGGCAAGATCATCCAGGAACTGGAAGGCGTGTTCCGTGGCGGCGGCTGGAATGTCATCAAGCTGCTCTGGGGCGGCTACTGGGACGCGCTGCTGGCCAAGGACACCGACGGTGTGCTGCGCAAGCTGATGATGGAAACCGTCGACGGCGAATACCAGAACTGCAAGGCCTTCGGCGGCGCTTACACGCGCGCCAACTTCTTCGGCAAGTACCCGGAGACCGCGGCCATGGTCGCCGGCCTGTCCGACGACGACATCTGGCGCCTGAACCGTGGCGGCCACGACCCGCACAAGGTGTACGCCGCCTACCACCAGGCCGTTAACACCAAGGGCATGCCCACCGTGATCCTGGCCAAGACGGTCAAGGGCTATGGCATGGGCTCGGCCGGTGAGGCACTCAACCCCACCCACCAGACCAAGAAGCTGGACGACGCGGCGGTCAAGCACTTCCGCGACCGCTTCAACATCCCGGTCACCGACGCCCAGCTGGAAGACGGCCAGGTGCCGTTCTACCACCCCGGCGAAGATTCCCCGGAAGTGCAGTACCTCAAGGAACGCCGCAACGTGCTGGGCGGCTTCCTGCCGTCGCGCCGTCCCAAGGCCAGCAAGTCGTTCGTGGCGCCCACGCTCGACAAGTTCGAGCGCCTGCTCAAGGACAGCGGCGAGCGCAGCTATTCCACCACCATGTCCTTCGTGCAGAGCCTCAACATCGCCCTGCGCGACAAGGAACTGGGCCCGCGCATCGTGCCGATCGTGGCCGATGAGGCGCGCACCTTCGGTATGGAAGGCATGTTCCGCCAGATCGGCATCTATGCCCCGTTCGGCCAGAAGTACAAGCCGGTCGATGCCGACCAGTTGATGTACTACCGCGAAGACCAGACCGGCCAGGTGCTGCAGCAGGGCATCAGCGAGCCGGGCGCCATCGCCTCGTGGATGGCCGCCGGCACCAGCTACTCGGTGTCCGACGTGCCGATGCTGCCGTTCTACATCTACTACTCCATGTTCGGCTTCCAGCGCGTGGGCGACATCGCCTGGCAGGCAGCGGACATGCGCACGCGGGGCTTCCTGCTCGGTGGTACTGCCGGCCGCACCACGCTCAATGGCGAAGGCCTGCAGCACGAAGACGGCTTCAGCCAGGTCATCGCCGGCTCCATCCCGAACGTGCGTAGCTACGACCCGACCTTCGGCTTCGAAGTCACCGTCATCATGCAGCACGGCATGAAGGCGATGATGGAAGACCAGATCGACGAGTACTACTACATCACCCTGATGAACGAGAACTACGCCCACCCCGGCATGCCGGACGGCGCAGCCGAGGGCATCATCAAGGGCATGTACCTGCTGAAGGACGCCGGCAAGCCCAAGAAGGGCGAGCTGCGCGTGCAGCTGCTGGGCAGCGGCACCATCCTGCGCGAGGCCATTGCCGCGGCCGAGCTGCTGGACAAGGACTTCGGCGTCACCGCCGACATCTGGTCCTGCCCCAGCCTCAACGAAGTGCGCCGCGACGGCTATGCCGTAGAGCGCTGGAACCGCCTCCACCCGGAAGCCGAACAGCGCAAGCCCTACGTCACCCAGCTGCTGGAAGGCCGCCAGGGCCCGGCCATCGCCGCCACCGACTACGTGCGCGCCTTCGCCGACCAGATCCGCGCCTTCGTCCCGATGACCTACACCGTGCTCGGCACGGATGGGTTCGGTCGCTCGGACACGCGTGCGAATCTGCGCCGGTTCTTTGAGGTTGATCGCTACTACATCGCGCATGCGGCGATTGCCGCGCTGGCGAAGGATGGCAAGATGACGGGCAAGGATGTGGCCCGGGCGATCAAGCAGTACAAGATTGATCCTGAGAAGAGTAATCCGGTTGGGGTTTGAGGGGAATAAATCGGTATAGTCAGAACTAGCAATCCGGGAGAGGCGCAATCATGCCCTCCCGGCTCTATCGAGCCGGAGTTAAGGAGTGGTCCATGTCCGCCAAAATTGCTTTGAAAGCAGAGGATATGAGCGTTCACCTTCGGAGGATGCAATCAGCGCAGCGTCTTCATGACGAGCTGTTCCATCCTGAGATTGTTCGTCTAGAAGCTGGCCGGCGCATCGCGCACCTGGCTTTGCACCTTGCCAAATACTGTGGGGATATCAAGGCCGCTTCACTTGAAGGAGACGAGAGTCGTTATCGTAGAGCTATTGTCGATTCCGCAATAATTGCGTCATCGGCGGCAACTGCCCTGCATATTGATTTAAGCGTTAGTGAATTTGCCTTCTCTTGTGAAGACGATTTCGAGTTCGAAGACGTCATGGTGATCTCAGTTGGGAAGCTGGCAAAGGCAGTTGAAGCGCTAGACCATGTCGAGGATTTTCCATCACGGAGGGTGTGGAGCGAAGAGTTTCCAAAGATATTCGCCTGCGCTGCAAGGCAGATCGAGGGTTGGGGTGCGGATGTCATCCAGTCCATATTTGCTCGGCTCGATTTTGTCAGGAAAAAAAATCCGTTTTATTTGGAATTAATGTCTGAGGCCAAGCATGGCATTCTGGAGTGACGCGACTCTTCAGCGAGAGCTTCCGTATTTAATCTCTCCCTACTCCGACGATAATATAAGTTGCTCTTCATATGAGCTCGGATTGGGGGAGGAGGCGTATGTCACCCCGGCTCACGATGCAAAGGTGTCTGAGAGGATTAAACAAAAGTTAGACCCTGACGGGTCAGTGCTTATCCCAAAAGGACAATTTGCTTTTCTCATTACTGATGAAAAAATTCGCGTACCCACAAACGCAATTGCTTTCATTTCAATAAAGGCGGGGATAAAATTCCGCGGCCTTGTTAATGTCTCCGGCTTCCACGTGGATCCCGGTTACGACGGTCGTCTCGTCTTTTCCGTTTTCAACGCGGGGGCATCGGACGTAAAACTTCATCGCGACGAGCGGGCATTTCTAATATGGTTTGCATCGTTGGATGAAGAGAGTACGAGGCCAAAAAAGAAGGAGGGCTTCAAGTCAATTCCTTCAACATTACTTCATGGGCTTTCGGAAGAGTCGCTTTCGCTTTCGGTTTTAAACGCTCGACTCACTGAGGCTGAAAGTAAAATACACAGGGTAATCTGGGCGTCCGGCGTCTTGTTGACTGCATTGACTTTGAGCTTGGGGCTGTGGAAGATTCTCCATGAGCCTGGCGGCGCTAGCAGCGCCTCAGAAAATAATATTCCTCAAGCCCAGCATCAGCCATTGCCACCGGTGATGCTTGACTATGTGTGGAAGCTTGAAGGTCAATCTGGTAGCGCAAGCAAAGCGGATGAAAGCGATGCAAAATGAGCTATTTACTAATTTAGTTTCGAAGCGGGGAGCGGTCTTATCCAGTTGCGATAATTATAGATATGTTTTGCAGAGGTCATGGGGAGATGGGGGGAAATCAGTTCTCTTCATTGGATTGAACCCATCGACGGCTGATCATGAGCGGGATGATGCAACAACGCGTGTATGCAGGAACTATGCAGTACGCTGGGGCTTCGATTCCATGGCCATTGCCAATCTATTCTCCTTTCGATCAACCGACCCAAAAGGTCTTCTGAAGTCATCAGACCCAGTCGGGCCCGAAAACGACAGGTGGTTAAAGAAAGCGATTAAGGGCGCCGATGTAGTTGTATGCTGCTGGACATCGCTTGGCAGGCATATGAATCGAGAGACTGAGGTTTTGAAGTTGATTAAGAGTCCGTACTGCTTGACGATGCTGAGAGATGGGTCGCCGGGGCATCCCCTTTATAAATCGAGAGAATTAAGGCCCACTCCTCTTCTACTACCGCATCGGTCGTAGATTATTACTATTAACTTTCAAAGTTGGTCTACCTTACTTCCGACGCCGGTGTAGCGCGAAGCAGCGATGTGAAAATCAAAGGGGTCGTCTAGGACTTGATTCATCGGGAATTTCTTGATGAATTCTATCAGGCGCTCCGCTTCATTGAGGTTGAAGGTACGATGATTTCTTGCGTTTACGTAACCCATTCCCTCAAGGATGTGCGCGGGTATCTCCACTGCAGATTTTCCGAAGTAAAAGAAGTGTCTAGAAATTAATACGGAGTTCGAGCTAATATCCTTCTTTAAATTAAATAAATTTTTGGATCCATCGCTCAAGCTGTGATGGGAGTCGGCCTGCTCCCACTGGGAGTTTGTAAGTCTATATATGTTGTCTCCGACCAGCATGCGCGCGCTTCCATTGCGTACTGGCTTTTTATCTGAAAATTCTGGGTTATCCCAATAGTCGTTAAAGCTGATCCGCTCATTTACTTGCATCGCAAATATGCAGTGATTTGTGGCTTTAAGTCGCGACCCGCCAAGTCCGATGACCCAGTCGCTCGGGCGTGCGGCGCTTCTTATTCGAGGTTTGCATGTGGCGAGAGTACAGAATCCATGAAACGGATTTGGCGCGAAGCCAAAGTCACGGTCAACAACGTAAATGAACGCGCGTGGCATTAGCAATTTTGCCTAGCTGAGTTGTTAGTTGGCTCACGGCTCGCGCCGTCAGGTGTCTCAAATTTATTCTCACCGTTATCTATAGCCTCGCGTATGGACTGCGTACTCCAGGCAACTATTGAACTAGCATATTTTTCTAGCGACTCGGGAAGCTTTGCCTCCCGCTCTCCCCTAGCATAGATGCCAACAATTCGCTTGCCCAACCTATTTGCTTGCTCTATCTCGTAATCGACCCATTTACTTCGATGAGTAGTTCTGCCAATGACGACAACCACAGTTTGTGCCCATGAAACCTTCATTCGCAGAAGTCGCTCCAGTGCTCGCTCCGGAATTTCGCCATTTTGGCGGCGTTGCTCATTGGCTTGTCTTAGTCTTACCGAGCTATTTCTAATATCCCACCCGGCACGATTTAGCATTTTGGTCAGGTTGCCAACTAATGCATCGTCTACAAAACGATGGCTAATGAATAGGTGTCTGCGTTGCGATATAGACTTCCCCATTTCTATTCCTTGATTTGCGCTCAAAATAAACTGGAATTTGTCTCACGCTTTGGTATCGCGCGTCGACCCTTTCGTGCTCTGTGTGCGTATATGTTGAGACCATACGCTGTTCTCTTTTGAAACCAATCCCTCGACGCGTTTTACAAAAAGCCCATACGCTTGGTCAACGTCATATGGCTCAGTCTTTGTTAAAAACAAATATTTCTCGTGCCGCAATGATTCGCATGTCGTTCGATATTCCACCCAGTTCTCTTGATAGTTACCCAATCCTATGAGCGCGGCGCAGACTGCTATGCATGCGCCTAATATGCTTACAACGAACGGGCTGGATCCACCGAAAATTCCGAAACCAGCTATTAGTGGGATAATGGCTGCAAAAACAACTTCTGCAAGACGGAGTACTTTGAAGGTCCTTTGTGCAGATTTACTCTTTTTATCGTACCAATATATCTGGTCTTGTACCCTTTCTTCAATATAATCATTAGCTTCCATACCTTCTTTTCCCCCTGGGGCGATGCGGTTACCCGCAGTGTAATTCTAACTTCGAAAGCGATGTGGAGTTTAGGGCCCCGGGCCTCCCCCTGCGTCAAGCACCCGCATAACAGGAAGAGTCTGCTTGAGGTGGAGAAGCACATCGGGCAGTGAACTCTGCCGACGAGACATCGCCGCTTCGGCAATAACCGTGTCAGGTCCAATATTCATTCGGTGGCGCTCGGTTAGCATGGCGCATGTGCGGGCCTGACGGCCGTGGAGTGACAGGTCTTGGCTTCAACCATAACGAGGAATACATCGTAGCCGACGGCGCGCTGCTACTGTAGATAAAGGCGGATGCTGGCAAGCAGGTCGTCAGACAGGGCTTCGTCAAGCAGGGCGCGGTAGGTGTTGCGTTGCGCCATCGGCTCGTTCCTAAGCGGAAGCCAACAGGGGGGGTGTGCGGAGTGCCCGCACTGGCCTAGATTGGCCGTACAGCTCGACCAACGATACGCCGCAGAGCCGTCGGTCAAGTGAGCCCGCACCGGGTCGAGTTCGATGTAGCTGTAGCAGCGAATGACGTAATCAGTACTGTCACAAGACAAGCTTCGCAGCGCCCTTCCCAAAGAGTACCGGTGCGCTGAGGGGATGCTTCTAAATGGCACCACGTAGTTGCGCCCCTACCGCTGCATCAGCTACCTGATCCTTCCGTTGCAGAAGGAGTGGCAATGCGCATAGTGGTCCATTAATGCATAGGTATGCAGCCGGCAGCCTGTGGCGCGTAAAGCCACAGGTGAGATCTGTTGGTGATGTAATTGGTCGCCATTACCTAGAAAAACCGCGAGCGGCCTTGTCACTGCATAAAATAGTCAAGCAGAATTCACCGCTGAGTTATTACCGGTTCTTGCGCTTGCTTTTTTAGCCGATCATCCTCTGTCGCACATGTAGCACCTTCGGCTTGGGAGATCACGTAGGAAATGATTTCCGTGACGTAATGCAGCCGTTCTCTAGATGCCATAGCTATGAACGCTACAAGATACATGCAAGTAGCCATAGCGACCGGTAGCCAAAGGATAAGGTTGGCGTCCTCCTTTATCAATCGAGAGGCTGAGAGGGCAGCTGCAGCGAGTGCGGGCATGAGCCCTAGTTTCTTCAAATCTCCCACTATCAAGGCGGTTCTATCATTCATTACGTTCCAGGTAGCTTTGTACTGCATAAAGGCATACTCCAGAAGGTGCTTTGGATATTTTTTCAGGCTGACAACATGGCCGTAATCTTCTTCGATGTCGCGCTGAATTCGCTTCATTATTAAGCTGTGCTTCCCAGGTATTTTTCTTTGTCGAAAGTATATAAAAATCACGCCCGCAACTACTGATAAAATGTAGGTAAACCAAGAAATTCCCATGGGGGCAGATAATATAAGGAAGACAAAATCTTTATGTTCCTTAATTGCGGAGAACGCATTTGACAGAGCTGAAAAAGCTATCAATAGCAACAGTGAGAATATAAAGAACTTTAATGATGTTGATTCGATTCTGGCTAGGAGCTTCGGCGTCGATGCTTCATATAGTGGGCGTTTGTCTTCTGTCATCTCTTTAAATATGAAAAAAATCGAGTCTAGCTGCTGTTGCGTATCTTCAGTCATTAAATGTCCTGGTAGCCGAAAGTGTTGATTCTTGATCGCTGGGTCGGGGTAAATTAAAAAGCAGGGCGTTCATAGATTCCCGCGAAGTCAGTAGCCGGGAGAGATTCACTTATCACCCAGCGGCGCTCGGTTTTGGATGGCCAAATTGGCGGGCCTCATGAGCTCAAAGCGGTTGGTCTTGGCTTCGACCATTGCGCGGAAGGCATCACGGCCAAGGCTCGCTGCTGCCGTAGATGAAGACGCATGCTGGTGAGCAGTTCGTTGTACAGAGCTCCATCTAGAAGGGCGCAGCAGGCGTGGGATCGCTCGCCGGGGTCGTTGCCAGGGAAAGCCAAGAGAGATGCGTCGTTAGTACGGAGTGTCCATATTGGTCAAGATTGGTTGGGCAACTGAACCAGCAATACATCGCCGGGTGGCTGATCAGGCGAGCACGAACAGGGCTGTCTGAAAAGTTCCCTAAACCATTCGGGGACTGATGGCCTGAGCATCGGGTTCCATTGTTGGCTGTGTAGCAGCACGTTGGGCCAGCGCTGCACTAGAATTTTCGATGGTGGGAGGTTGCTCACTCGCAAGTACCGATGCGCGGAATCCAGGAGTCGTTCCTGCGACGAACACGTCGCCGTCGCGTTCAATGACGCGGCTCACTTTTGACATGTCGGTGATTCCAGCCTCGTGCGCACGCTGAGCAGCGAAGGCTACTCGTTCATCGGAGATGTGCTCAGGCAGCCCTCCCCGTAGTCCAGCGAAAAGACGATTTCCAGCATGCCCTGGATCAGTCATCGCCTTGGTCGGAGGGTTGCTACGTTCTTGTGATGAGTCATTCTGCCCAAGTGAGTTAATTGATCGTTCTTCGTGCGTAGGCTCATTCACTTCAGGCGTGGACGGGGACGTCGGATGTCGAGACTCCAGCTCGCGAATAGTGTCGATCAACGCGTTGGGCGTTTCCACGGTGGGTAACCAAGTGCCTGCATCAATCTGCTTTCCGGTGACGCGAGACACCGTCTCGCTAGCCCATGAGGAGCAGTTGTTATTCAGTTCCCACGTGACGTTCTCGCGAAGTGCTTGGTCGAGAACTTTGGTTTGAGCCGGTGAGAGTTCGTAGTAGCGGTCGGCGTCAGAACGCTGTCGTTCTTCCTCTCCAGAACGGATATCGGTGCCACCCCCGTTATCTTTAACCATCGGATGGTTGTCGGGCCACAATCCATAGTATTCCGTAGGCGAATCGCCTCGCTTGACCGTAATCCACGCATGGCCATCGGTCAGCCCGCCCTGTCCACCATTGCTGTGTATTCCAAGCACAACGCGCTCACTAGCCGGTTCGGTGCCCATTGCATCGCTCCTTGACTGGAATTATGGAGTCAACGTCTCTTCGGTATCTGCGTAGACCAGTACGACCTTTTCGCCCCCGTACGGTACGGTGACCTTCGGTGTCCAAGGCTCAGCGGGTGGCAAGGCAGCCTTCGCCATGGCATCACACTTCTCTTTGATGCCACATCTGCGGATGGCGATACGCAATACGCCGCCCTCATTTAGGAAATCAATACCGGGAGAATAAAACAGGCTTTCTGCAGGCATGTGGTACGTGATTTGAAGTGAATCGCCTGATTTTTCGATCTTGACCGGCTGAACATCATTCTTTTTGTAATCAGAGCGCATGTTTCCTCCTGCACAAGCAGCCAAGGTTGAGAGTGCGAGTAATCCCGTAGCAAACATCAGTCTAATTTTCATATCCATGTTCATGCCCAGCATGGGATCTGACGAGGTACGTTAGCACCTGCTACCTCGGTAAGCTAGAAGTCAGAATATTAAAACTCGCTCGCAGCCACGCTTGGGTGTTAACAACAAGCCAGTAGATATGCAATGTCTCCATGGCAGTTTGGGCTCATTACTACGCCACGGCTCGAGCTGCAGCGCTTGACGGTCATCTACTTGTTGGGGGCGCTGTCTTGACGATTAGCCTCAGCCAACAATTGCTCGTACGACTGCACGCGTATACGTAGGCGAATGAGATGCCATGACATCGCAAAGGCAAACAGTAGCGTGAAGGCCAGCACGCCCTGGATTAAGGTGATCTTGCTCAGTACCGTCCAGTCGCCAAAACGCCAGTCTTTCAACTGCAAATAGAGGGCAAGCAGGACAGGCATGAAGCCAAGCTTCTCCATGCCACCGGTGAACAGGCCCAGGCGGTCGTGCATGTTGGTGCGACGATCACGCATGAATGCCTCGCGTCGACGCCGTTGTTCCAGCGGAAACCTGCGAAGCGCCGCGACCATCGATTGATACTGATGGAACTCCCGCTCCATCAGCTCTGCGTGATCCGCATAGGGGCGACGGAAGCCCGGCCATTCGCGCTTGACGGTTAGCGCTGCCGAAATCAGGAAGCCTGTCAGCTCAGTCAAAAGTCCGAAGACAGCTAAATAGCTGCCAGTTTTGCCGTCCAACAGAGCACCGGACAAGATTCCGACGCCGGCACCGATCAGGCCAATCGTCAAGCTCCAGCGCTCGACTGGGCCGGCGCGGCTCTGCTCGGTCACCTGTGCGTAATGAGCCATTGCTGAAGAGAGCGATGGAAAGCTCGGGTCTGTGAGCTTGATCGCTTCTCCATCGATGTCGGCGCTGTGTTCCGTTGCTACTTCATCCATTGAACTCACCTGGCTTCCCTCGGGGATCGCGCAGCCAACGAATGGCTGTGATCGTCAGTATTCCTGATACGCCCAGGGTTTCCTAGACATCTCATGGCCATGGAAAATGGTCGATTCGGAGGTGTCTATGAGCAGCAAGCGGTATACGGATGAGTTCAAGATCGAGGCGGTCCGGCA
>NZ_JSZE01000041.1 GCF_000802365.1 Xanthomonas cannabis pv. cannabis | reverse complement strand
GCCCTGCGCCTGCAGGGAGGCGCGGGCACCGGTCATCGCAACGTAGAGAGCTTTGTCCATGAGGCACCAGGATTGGGGAATGGAGAGTCGGGAATCGGGAATCGCAAAGGCGGGATTGCTGGAGACTGGAAGAGGGGGGCAAGGCCGGCATCCGATACACGCAATGCCAGCTCTTACGATTCCCTATTCCCCAATCCCGATTCCCAGCCGTTAACGAATATTGATGATCGTCTGCGTGACCTGATCCTGGGTCGAGATCATCTGCGAGTTGGCCTGGAAGTTGCGCTGAGCCACGATCATGTTCACCAGCTGCTCGGTCAGGTCCACCGTGGAGGCTTCCAGCGAGCCGGATTCGATCTGGCCCAGGTCCGAGGTGTCCGGTGCGCCGGTGCGGGCGGCGCCGGAGGTGTAGCTTTCGGCCCACATGTTGTTGCCCTGCGACTGCAGGCCCTGCGGGTTGACGAAGGTACTCAGCGCGACCTGGCCCAGCGGCTTGTCGGCGCCGTTGGAGTAGCGCGCGAACACCACGCCGCTGGTGTCGATGCTGATCTCGTTGAGCTTGCCGCTGGCATAGCCGTCCTGGCGGGTATCGCGCAGCGCGAAGGCTTCGCCGTACTGGGTCGAGCCACTGACGTTGAGCTGCATGTTCAGCACGCCGGCGCCGGTGCTCGGGGTGAACGGGTCCATCGTGATGATGCCGTTGGCCGGGGTGGTCAACGCGCCGGTATCGGAGAACTGCAGTGTGGTGGGCGCGCCGACCGCGGCACCGTCCACGTAGTTGTGCACCTGCCACTCGTTCGGGTTGGCGGTCTTGACGAAGTAAGAGGTCTGCACATGGCTGACGCCCAGCGAATCGTAGACGTTGATGCCGCCGGTGGAGTGGCTATAGGTCTTGTCGTCGGCCGGGCTGAACGGGGTCACCGACGGGGCGGTGGCATTGCCGGGCAGGGTGAAGGCCAGGTTGACCGTGGAGGTCGACTTGGGCGGGCTGTCGGTGGTCAGCAGCTGCAGGTCCGACAGGCGGCCGACGTCGAAGCCGTTACCGCTCGGGTTGGGGGCGAAGACCTGCAGGCGCGCGCCTTGCGGATTGATCACGTAGCCGTTGGCATCGGTCTGGAAGTTGCCGGCGCGGGTGTACATCTTGGCGCCGTTGGAGGTCACGGTGAAGAAGCCTTCGCCGGAGACCGCCAGGTCCAGGCTGCGCCCGGTCGGGTCGATATTACCCTGCGAGAACTGCTGCGCCACATTGCTGACGCGCACGCCCGAACCCACCGCGTTGCGCGACAGGCCGTAACTGGTGCTCTGGAACATGTCGGCAAACTCGGCACGCGATTCCTTAAAACCGGTCGTGTTGACGTTGGCGATGTTGTTGGAGGTGACGTTCAGATCGGCATTGGCTGCGTTGATGCCGGACAACGAGGTATTGAAAGCCATGGATGAGGTCCTTTAAGTGTCGGTTGCCGGCTCAGCTGACGCGGAGCACGTTGGCGAGCGGGGAGGTGCCTAGCCCGGTCAGGTTGAGATACAGGCCGTCCGAGCCGATGGTGACGCTGTCCACCGGTGCATCGACGTAGGTGGACAACTTGCTTTTGGAGCCGGCGGTGTCGGTCTGGGTCGCGGTGATGCCGTACTTGCCCGCGGCCATGCGGTTGCCGTTGGCGTCGGTGCCGTCCCAGGCGAACGACACCTCACCGGCGGCGCTGGCCGGCACGCTGAGCTGCTTGACGAACGCGCCGTTGGCATCGGTGATTTCGAAGTTGACGGTGCCGGCCGAGGTCGCAGCCACCACGCCCTTGGCCGAGCCGGTGGCGTCGATCGCCACCTGCGCGGAGGGCACCAGCACGTTGTGGCCGACCAGCGCCGCGCCCTTGAGCACCTGGTCGCTGTTCATCGAGGTGGTGAAATTGCCGACCTTGGTATTGAGATCGCCAATGCCCTGCACGGTGGAGAACTGCGCCAACTGGCCCAGAAACGCGCTGTTTTCCATCGGTTTGAGCGGGTCCTGGTGCTGCAGCTGCTCGGTCATCAATTTGAGGAAGTCGGCCTGGCCGAGTGCTTCTTCCTTCTTGGCGACGGTGCTGCCGGTGCTCAGGCCGAGACTTTTGTAGAGATCGCTACCGATCGTGCTCATCTGGAGTGTTCCGTTAGGGAATGGCTAGGACGGGTCAGCGACCCATGGTCAGGGTCGCGAGCGCCAGTTCCTTGGCGGTATTGAGCATTTCCACGCCGGCCTGGTAATTGCGCGAGGCGGAAATCATGTTGACCATCTGCGAGACCGGGTCCACGTCGGGCGAGAACACGTAACCGTCGGCATCGGCCAGCGGATGACCGGGCTCGTAGCGACGGATCGGCGGCGCATTGGTGGTGGTGATCTCCTTAACGTTGACCGAGGTCAGGCTCGGGTCCTGACGGCTCTGCTGGGCCTGGAAGATCGGCTCGATCGGCTTGTAGGTCGCTTCGGCCGAGCCCGCGACAGAGTCCGCATTGGCCAGGTTGGACGCGATGGTGCTCAGGCGCACCGACTGCGCGTGCAGCGCCGAGCCGGCCACATCGAAGATGGGAAGGTTGCTCATGACTTATTGGCCTGTGATCGCGGTGAGCATCGAGCGCACCTTGGATTCGAGGAAGCTCAGCGACGCGCGGTATTCCAGCGCGGCGCGGCCGTAGGCGGCGCGTTCGGCATCGGGATCGACGGTATTGCCGTCGAGGCTGGGCTGATCGGATTCGCGGGTGATCTGGAACGGGTTGAGCCCGGCCGCGCCGCCCACTTCATAGTGCTTTGCATCGGTGGCCTGCATCAGGCCGCCGTCCTGCACGCCCTGGGCCGACTTCAGCGCCGCTTCGAAGTTGAGATCCTTGGCCTTGTAGCCAGGGGTGTCCACATTGCTCAGATTGCTGGCAATGAGCTTCATGCGCTGCTCGCGCAGCGCCAACGCGTCGCCATGGACGCCGAGGAATGAAGAGAAGGGACTGGACACGGTGCTCTCCCGCGAAGTGTTGCCAGGGAGAAAGCAATGTTTGTGCCAAACACAGGATGGCACGGGTGCCGAGCTGGCAAACACATCCGCAGTGCCCGACGGACGGTCTTGGAGCGGCTAACAAACCTCGCGAGCAGCCGTCAGGTAGGTGCGGCCGTCGTGCAGATCGGAGTGCAAGCGTGGTACAGGCCGATTCGCGCAGCGGCCGCGCTCGCCTGGCAGCTGCGCAGGGGATATGTCAGCTGCGCTTGGCTGCCAGAAATCACCAAGCGAGCTGCTGCTCGGGTAGATGCTGCCACTGGCTGTGCAACTTGCAGGCCAACCAGGATTGTTTGGCAGCAACTAGCTCAGCGCAGCGTGCGATCAGCTGCGCCGTCGCCTGTTCAAGGCGTGTGCTTGCGTACGGCAACCACTGTATTCCCAGGTCTTTCGGAAGTGGGGGCTGGCCGTCACCCGTAGGGTGGAACGGCCGCACAATTGGATCAGGCCGCTTCGGCGACTACTTTCAGGCGCGCCAGCACGTAGTCGGCCAGCTCGTGGGCACTGTACTTGGCCACGAAGGCGTTGGCACCGACCTGCTCGACCATGGCGTTGTTGAACACGCCCGACAAGGAGGTGTGCAGCAGCACATACAGGCCCTGCAGGCCCGGCGTGCGCCGGATTTCCGTCGTCAGTGTGTAGCCGTCCATGGCCGGCATCTCGATGTCGGAGATGACCATGGCATAGCGGTCTGCCGGGTTCTCGCCGGATGCGGCCACCTGCAGCAGGTGGTCCAGCGCCTGGCGGCCGTCCGAGAGCAGGGTGGCCGAGACGCCCAGCTGGTCGAGCACGCTGCGGATCTGCTGGCGCGCCACGCGCGAATCGTCCACCACCAGCACCTGGAACTGGCGGTCGTAGGCCACCAGCTGCAGCGACGGGTCCAGCTGCACGTCCTTGCTGACCTTGGCGATGTCGGCCAGGACGCTTTCCACGTCGATGACCTGGATCAGTTCGCCCTGGAAGCGCGTCACTGCCGTCAAATAAGTGGCTTCGGCGCCCAGTTCCGGTGGCGGGTGGATGTCTTCCACCGCGATATTGACGATGCGCTCCACGCCGCTGACCAGAAAGCCCTGCACCGAGCGGTTGAACTCGGCCACCACCAGGTAGCCAGGCCCGTTCTCGGAGTGCGAATCGCGCTCCGGGTGGCCGATGGCCAGGCCCAAGTCCAGCACCGGCACCGAGCGCCCGCGCACGTCGGCCACGCCGGCGAACTCGGTCGGCAGGCCCGGCACCTGGAACAGCTCCGGTCGGCGCAGCACTTCCTGCACCTTGAAGACGTTGACGCCAAAAAGCTGGCGTCCACCCAGCCGAAACAGCAGCAGGGCCAGGCGATTGTGGCCAGCCAGTCGGGTGCGCTGGTCGATGCGGTTGAGCAGATCGTGGGTCATGGGGCAGATATCGACAGCGCCCCAGGGAAACTTGAGGGCTTTATGGGTGGTTGGGGGCGCTGTTGGGAATGGGGAGTCGGGAATGGGGAATCGTAAAAGCGAGGGGTGGGCTTTCCGCAGCAAGCCCGAGGCGAAGGGCAGTGACCTTGCTTGCTGATAACTTTCACCTAGTAAATCGCACGGCGGCAACGAAGGCCGACCACCTCTCAGCCACCAACCGATTCCCCATTCCCCATTCCCGATTCGAAAACAGGCACGCCGCTTGCACTGTCTGTCCCGTCTTCCTCCGGATCTGGTCCCATGCGCCTGCTCCTGCTTCTCATCTTGTTGGCTGCCGCTCCGGCCTGGGCCCAGAGCTACCAGTCTGTCGATTCCATTCGTGCGGCGGCGCTGGCCACTGTTGGCCCGGACGCGGAGGCCGAGGCCACGCTCGATCCGGGTCTGCGCATGCCGGCTTGCCCGATCGCGCTGCAGGCCCAGCCCACCGGTACCAATACGGTGGAAGTGGCCTGCCCGCAGCCGGCTGGCTGGCGCCTGTTCGTGCCGCTGAAGGTGCGCCGCAACCAGGATGTGCTGGTGTTGCGCCGCGGCATCAGCGCTGGAGAAACCATCTCTTTGGCCGATATCAGTATCGAGAAGCGTGACGCCGCCCGCATCGTCGGCGCAGTGCTGGCCGACCCGGTGGCCGCGGTGGGCAAGTCGGCCCGCCGCATCCTGCCGGCCGGGTCGCTGCTCTCGGCCAACGATCTGGTGACGCAGCGGCTGGTACGGCGCGGCGACACCGTCCCGCTGGTGGCACGCAACGGTGGCCTGGAAGTACGCATGAGCGGTCGCGCGCTGTCCGATGCCGGCGAAAACGAACGGGTGTCGGTGGAGAATTCGTCCTCGCGCCGGGTGGTGCAGGGCATTGTCGAAGCGAGCGGAACCGTTGTGGTCTCCAGGTAAAAATTTTCTATAAAGTTTTTTTTCTGGGTGCCGTTATCCCCTACGACCTGTAGAGGAGTTCCTGACATGACCCAGAAAATCGAAGGTAATCTACCGACCGCTGCCACCCTTCGCACCGCGGCCACGAGCAGTAAGATCGCTTCGGCTGGCGAGGATCGCGCGTCCCCGGTTGCCGCAACCCCGCCGACCGACAGCGTCAAGCTGACCGGCGAGGCCACCAATCTGCAGAACCTGCAGCGCGAGCTTTCGCAGTCCTCGGCGATCGACACCGGTCGCGTCCAGGCGGTGAAAGAGGCATTGCAGAACGGCAGCTACTCCATCAACCCGGATGCCATCGCCAGCCGCATGATGGATCTGAATCAGCAACTGGCGGGTTGATTCCCGACTGAAAGGATGAACGTGAACGAGTTCCTGCAACGTCTCAGCGATGCGCTGGCCGGCGAACGCCAGGCATTACTCGAGAACGACATCGATGGCTTGATGCGACACACGCAGGACAAGCTGTCGGCACTGCGCTCGCTGGAAGCGGCAATGCCCGAAGGCGAAGAAGAGCGCCTGCGTGAGCTGGCCGAAGCCAACCGCGCCAATGGCGCGCTGCTGGCACGCCGGCGCCGTGAAGTGAACTGGGCACTGCGTCACCTGGGCCGCACTGAAAGTGCGCCGTCGTATGACGCAAAGGGCCAATCCAACGTGCTGCGCGGCGGACGTTCGCTGGCCGTTGCCTGAGTTGCCCGCGCTGCGCCAACCGCGCGCCGGCCGCTGCTGATGGTCCGCCGCAGGCCAGGGTGCGTGCACGCACTGCAGGCCTGCCGCCGGTAACACCGCACATCGGCCGTGCACGCTTGCCAACTTCGCAACCCGCGACGTGTGCTCACCGCCGCCCAAGTGCGTTGATCTTTATGGCACGCATCGCATGCCTGCCTGTCGCCAGGCAGCGCCATCCGGATCGCATCTCGAGCACGCCGGATGACGCCTCGCACCCATCCGCATGACCACCGCGCTCCCCTGTGTTGGTCGCCCCTCTAAGACCAAGCGACGATATGGCGTGCCAAGGGTTCGGCGTATATTGAGGTGTCCCTGCTGCCGCCTCGTCCCGTGACCGCCAAGTTCTTTCTCAATCAAGCATTGTTGCCGTCCCCGACCACGCTGCGCGCCTTCGGCGATCAGATGCTCGAGGGCGTGTTGCTGTTCCGCGCTGACGGGCAGCTGATCCTGGCCAACGCCATCGCGCGTCAGAGCCTGTGCAAGGAAGACCCGGCTGACGATCGCAATCTCGGCGAGCGGATTTCGCAGGTATTGCCGTCGGATGCGCTCAACCAGGCGCGCAGCAAGGGCAGCTGGACCGGCAGCCTGCCGGTGGCCGAGCGCGTGGTCATTGCGCATCTGTATTACAACGAAGAGCAGGGCGTCGGCCACTTTCTTGCGTTGTTCCATAACATCGAAGGCCAGCAGGACTACGAGCGCGAGCTGCAACAACGCCATGCCGAACTGCGCCAGGCCTATATGCGCTTGAACGGTGCGCAGGACAAACTGCTGCAGTCCGAAAAAATGGCCTCCATCGGTCAGCTGGCGGCCGGCGTGGCGCACGAGATCAACAATCCGATCGGCTACGTGCACTCCAATCTCGGCAGCCTGCAGGAATACCTGCGCAGCCTGTTCACCCTCATCGAAGCCTACGAGCGCGCGCTGCAGGCGCCGGACCCGAAAGCGCTGATCCCGGAAATCGACGAGATCCGCAACCGTGCCGACATCGACTTCATCAGCCGCGATCTGCCGCAGCTGATGGCCGAGTCGCGCGAAGGCATCGAGCGGGTGACCCGCATCGTGCGCGACCTCAAGGACTTCTCGTACTCGGACCGGTCCGAGTCGTGGAAGATGGTGGACCTGCACGCCGGCCTCGAATCCACGATCAACATCATCTGGAACGAGCTCAAGTACAAGGTCACCCTGGAGCGCAATTACGCCGAGCTGCCGCTGGTGGAATGCCTGCCGTCCGAGCTCAACCAGGTGTACATGAACATGCTGCTCAACGCCGGCCAGGCCATCGTCGAGCGCGGCACGATCACCGTCACCACCGGGCGCGACGAAGCGGAAAACGTCTGGATCCAGTTCCAGGACAGTGGCGCCGGTATTGCACCGGATCTGCTGCAGCGCATCTTCGACCCGTTCTTCACCACCAAACCGGTGGGCAGCGGCACCGGCCTGGGGTTGTCGATTTCCTACGGCATCATCAACAAGCACCACGGTCGCATCGACGTGGAAAGCACGCCGGGGCAGGGCGCCAGTTTCCGGATCGTGTTGCCGATCCGGCAGCCGAAGTAGCGGGGAATCGGGATTCGGGAATGGGGAATCGTTGGAGCCGGTTGCTGCGCTCCGGTTGATTCCTGCAACGAACGATGCCGATGCGTTTGCGTCGTCACTGGAAGGTAAGGAGCACGATGCGGCGGCTCAAAACTCGCCCAGGCTGCTTTCTGCTTTAACGATTCCCCGCTCCCGATTCCCCACTCCCGATTCCCTATTCCCGGCCGTTCCGCAGCTCGTCATGGGTGCGGAACGCCTGGCGGATGTGCTCGCGCAGTTCGTCGTCGTTCCAGGGTTTGGTCAGGAAGCGGTAGATCGCGCCGCGGTTGATCGCCTCGGTCACCGTGGCCAGGTCGGTGTAGCCGGACAGTACCAGGCGCACGGTGTCGGGGTAGAGCATCTTGACCCGGCCCAGGAACTCGGTGCCGCTCATGTCGCTCATGCGCTGGTCGGACAGGATCACCTGCACGTCGTTGGTGGCGAGCAGGTCGAAGGCGTCGCGTACGTTGCCGGCGGCCAGGATGCGGTAGCCGTCGCGGCGGAACAGCCGCACCAGCGAACGCAGGACGTTTTCTTCGTCGTCCAGCAGCAGCAAGGTGCGGTCCGGGCGGCTTTCGGCAAACGATTCCGGGCGGAGATAACGGCGCCGCAGCGCCATGCCTGCAGACTCGGCCGACATCGGCTCGCCGAACAGATAGCCCTGGAAGATGTCGCAGTCGTTGCGGCGCAAGAAGCCCAGCTGCGCCTGCGACTCCACGCCATTGGCGATCACCGTCATGCCCAGCTGGTGGCCCATCGCAATGATCGCGCGTGCAATCGCCGCCTCGCGGCTGCCGGCCGGCGCGCTCTTGATGAAGCTGCGGTCGATCTTCAGTCGGTCCACCGGGTAGCGCACCAGCGCGCTCAGGCTGGAATCGCCGGTGCCGAAGTTGTCCAGGCTCAGGCTGATGCCTTCGTTGCGCAGGTTGGCCATCGTCTCGTGGACGAAGTTGACGTTGTTGGTCAACGCGCTTTCGTTGATCTCCAGCGTCACGAACTGCGCCGGCACGCCGGCGGTCTGCAGCATGGCCATCACCTCGTTGAAGAAGCCCGGGCGCAGCAGCTGCAGCGTGGAGACGTTGACCGCGATGCTGAAATCGTCAAAGCCCTGGTCGCGCCACAGCCGCGCCTGGCGCACTGCGTTCTGCAGTACCCATTCGCCGATCTGCACGATCACGCCTAGGCGCTCTGCGGTGCGCATGAAGCGCTCCGGCACCAGCATGCCCAGGGTCGGGGATTGCCAACGCAGCAGCGCCTCCATGCCCACGATGCGGCCATCGCGTGCGCTGACCAGCGGCTGGTAGCGTAGCCGCAACTCGCCGTGCGGGATGGCATCGACGATCTGCCGCGCGATGATGCTTTCGCTATGCGCGTTGGTGGCCGAATTGCGCGTATACAGCCGCACCGTGTTGCCGCCTTCGCGCGCGGCCTGATAACTGGCTTCCTCGGCGTAGTCGAGCAGGGTGGACAGCGAGGTCGAATGTTCCGGACACAGGCTGATCCCGACCTTGCCGGTCATGAACAAGGTGTACGGCAATACCGACAACGGCAGCTCCAGCTGCTGACGGATCTCTTCGGCAAAATCTTCCGGCAACGGCGTGTCGTCGCGGCGTACCGCCACGATGACCATCTCGTCGCTACCGTGCCGCCACAGCTTGCCGCGGCTGCCGAGGAACTCCTGCAGCCGGCGCGCGGCCAGCGTCAGCGCCTGATCGCCGACCTCGCCACTCATGTTCTCGTTGATCGACGCGAAGTGATCGATATCGACGTGGAAGATCATCAACGGCTGGCCACCGGAAGCGGCAGCGTCGACCAGGTGCAGTAGTTCGGGATTGCCTGCGCCCAGGCGTGTCGGTTTGACGATTTCCAATCCGGGCGGGATTACAGGGCTCCACATGACTCAACGTCCACCATCTTCGTGGACGGACTCGCCGGCCGGGTGATAGGGCAGGCGCAACGTCACGCGCGTGCCTGCTCCGGGAGCCGATTCTATCGCGAGCACACCGCCAACGGTTTGCGCACGCTCACGCATCACGATCAGCCCCAGCCCGCGCGGACCTTCTGGCTCGAAGCCATCGCCGTCATCGACCACCTCCAGACGAAAACCCTCGCTGTCGATCGACTGCAGGCTCATGCGCACCTCGCCCGCGCAGGCATGCCGCAGCGCATTGGTCAGGCTTTCCTGCGCAATGCGGAAGCAGGCCTGTTCGATCTCGTTGCCCGGGCGCACGTCCAGCGCCTGGATGTCCAGCTCCAGCCGCACCTGCGAGGCGCGGAACAACATTGAGGCCTGCCAGCGCAAGGCCGCTTCCAGCCCCAGTGCATCGAGTTGTGGCGGACGCAACAACATCGACAGATTGCGCAGCTTGGTCACCGTGGTGTCGGCCAGCGACACCACCTCCAGCAGGTCCTCGCGGCGCGCCTGCGCATCGGGCTCGTCCAGCGCCGCGTGTGCAGACAGCTTCATCGCGGTGATCGCCTGGCCGATATCGTCGTGCAGATCGCGCGAGATGGCGCGGCGTTCGTCCTCCTGCAGCGAGAACAATCGCTTGGCCATCGCCTGCAATTCGGCATTGCTTTCGGCCAGCGCATCGCGCATGCGCTCGGGTTCGCTCAGGTCGCGTACCACCAGCAACTTGCAACTGCGCCCGCCATAGCGGATGTCGCCGGCCGACAGACCGGCATAGAACGTGCTGCCGTCGCGACGGCGCATGGCGCGCGCACTGGACACCGGCTCGTTGCGGTCGCTGCCAGCACGCAGGTACTCGCGCACCATCGGCAGGTCAGAGTCGCCGACCAGGGTCTGCAACGGCTCGCCCAGGATCGTTTCGCCCTGGAAGCCAAACTGCGCGGAGCCGGCGGCATTGGCGTACATCACATGCTCGTCGGCCAGGATCAGCACGCCGTCCGGCAGCACCCGCACCAGTTCCTTGAATTGTTCTTCGCGCTCGCGCAGCAGCCGCCGCGACTGCTCGCGTTCGCTCACGTCCTGCAAGGTGCCATGCACATGGCGGGCGCCGCTGGGCAGGGTCACGCTCTCTGCGCGCAGGTGCACGGTGCGTGGCTGCGAATCGCCGCCGGTCAGCGGCAGCAGCACATCGATCTGCACCTCGCCGCCGGTGCACATGTCTTCGATCATGCGTTCGATGCGGGTCTGGGTGGCGCTGTCGGAGGCGGTCAGCAGCTCTTCCAGCCGATGTTCGCGGCGGTGCATGGGTACGCTGCGCCCCAGGATGCGGTACACCGCCGACGAATAGCGGCCCAGACCGGTGGCCCGATCCAGCTGCCACGAGCCCAGCCGCGCGATACCTTGCGCTTCTTCCAGTCGCTCCAGCGCCTCGTCGCGCAGATGCTGCGCCTGGCGTTCTTCGCTGCGGTCCACCGTCACCACCAGGCGGGCAGGGCCGCTGGCAAGATGCAGCTGGTTGCTACGGACTTCGACATGGCGCAGCCCGCTGCGGGTCAGCAGGTCTTCGTTCAAGACGCAGGTGACCTCGCCCTTGCTGCGGATCTGCGTGATGATCTCTTCCAGCCGCTCGCCATCGGCATTGGGCCAGATCGCCTGCAGCGTCTGCTGCAGGAATTCGTCGCGCTCCCAGCCAAAGAATTCCAGCGCCGCCGGGTTGGCATCGAGAATCCGCATGGTCGCCAGGTCATAGATGAAGGCCGGGCTGGGCAGCGCCATGAACTTGGCCCGCAGCACGGCCTCCGACTGCGCCAGCTGCGCATGCTCGTCCACGATCAGTGCCACGAAGCGGCGCAGCACCAGGTGGATGACGATGCTGGACAGCAGCAGGAAGCTGGCGTCCGACCAGCGTTCCGGCGCCGCCGCACCGGCCAGGTTGAGCAACCGGTTGCCCAGCAGCAGCCACACCACACCGATCAGCAGGTACAGACCGGTCAGGGTCCACAAGCCCTGCTGCAGGCGCTCGGCGAGGCGAAGTCGGGACACGGGAGGGGACGAAAACGCGGGCACGGCGACAGGTTGGTGCATGGGTCCGCGGACGACCTTTGGAGCTGGCGATGGGGCCATCTTAGCCGTAACTCGGTCCGGTTCGGTCGCGCTGGAAACAGGTGCCTCAACTAATCCGCCGAACGGCCGTTATCCATTGCGACTCCGAGGCAGGGGTCGATCCTTCGGAGTGTTCCAGAGTGGACTCAGGCGTCATTGCAAGCGTGCTGCAGCACCCGCTGACCTCGGCGGTGGTGTTGTTGGATGCGCATGGCCAGCCCCTGGCGGCCAACCGCGTTGCGCAGTCCCTTGGGCTGCCGGCGACCCTTGGTGCGTATGCCGAAGTGCTGGAAAGCAGTCGCGCCCAGGTGGCCGACAGCGGTGGCATGGCGGCCTGCGTGCTGCCGGGAACCGGCGGCGGACGTCTGGAAGGCTGGCTGCGTGCGGTCTGCGACGAGCACGGCCAGGTCATGGCCTTCACCTTGAGCATTCCCGAGCCGATGGGGGCCGATGGCACCAGCCGCTGGGAAATGGGCCTGGACAGTGCCGACCACGGTTTGTGGGACTGGGACATCCCGGCCGACGTGGTGTACCGCTCCGAACGCTGGACGCGCATGCTCGGCTATTCCGAGCAGCCACTGCCGAACAATCTCACCGCGTTGTCGGGGTTGATCCATCCCGATGACCACGCGCACGTCAGCGCGGCGGTGCAGGCGCACCTGGACGGGCGCACCGAGACCTACGTGGCCGAGTTCCGCCTGCGCCAGCACGACGGGCAGTGGCGCTGGATCCTGGACCGTGGCCGCGTGGTCTCGCGCACCGCCGACGGCCGCCCCTTGCGCATGGTCGGCACGCACACCGACGTGCATCACCACAAATTACTCGAGCAGCAGCTGCGCGAGCAGCAGGCCCAGCTCGAAGACGCCCAGCGCATTGCCAGCATGGGCAGCTGGAGCTGGGATTCGACCAAGGACGCGTTGTGGGTCTCACAGGATTTCCTGCAGCAGCTCGGCATGGCCCAGCTGCGCCTGCACGGCGTCCGCGATCTGCTGCGCCTGCTCGCCCGGTCCTCGCTGGCGCAACTGCGCAGCGCCTGGCGCAAGATCAAGCACGAAGGCTTGCCGGTCCATTTCGAGCTGGAAATCAACGGCCTGCCCGGCGTCAATCCGCATCATCTGCGGGTATGGGCGCAGCCGGTATTCGATGGCGACGGCAGCATGGTGCGCGTGCTTGGCCAGCTGCAGAACGTCACCGAACAGCGGCAGACCGATGCGTTGATCCGCTGGCGCACCGAGCTGCTCAACCGCGTGTCCGCGCTGGGCAAGATCGGCGGCTGCGAAATCGAGGTCGATACCCGTCGCATGCAGTGGACCGAGGAGTGCTACCGCATCCACGGCCTGCGCAAGGAAAACATCACCCTGGAGCAGGCGCTTGCGCTGTACACCCAGGATTCGCGCGACGCATTCGAGGCGGCATTGCTGCGCATTTCCGATGGTGGCCTGCCCGAGCAGCTGGAGCTGTGTTTCTACCGCAACTCCGGTCAGCGCATCTGGGTGCAGGTCCTGATCGAACTGGACCGCCGCGAAGGTCTGCCGCCGCGCTATGTCGCCCTGTTTCGCGATGTCACCCGCGAGCGCGAGGCCAATGAGCGTATCGAGCTGCTGGCGCATTACGACCGCCTGACCGGCCTGCCGAACCGCTTCCTGCTGCGCGAGCAGGCCGAAAACGCGATCCGCGAAGCGCATGAGCGCGGCCAGGTGCTGGCCATGCTGTTGATCGATCTGGACGGGTTCAAGAGCATCAATGATTCGTTCGGTCATGCAGCCGGCGACAACCTGCTCAAGCTCGCCTCGGCGCGCCTGCATCAGCATCTGCGCAACAGCGACCTGTTCGGGCGCTTCAGCGACGACGAATTCATCGTGCTGCTGCGCGACTTGTCCGAGCCGGAAGATGCCGGCCACGTGGCGCGCAAGCTGATCAGCGCGCTGGGCGAACCGCTGCGCAAGGATCATGTCACCCTCAAGCTCGGCGCCAGCATCGGCATCGCGCTGCAGGGCGAGGGGCTGTCGGACTTCGACAGCCTGCTGCGTGCCGCCGATGCGGCGATGTACGCGGCCAAGGAATCGGGCCGCAACACCTTCCATTACTACAGCCAGGACGTGCTCATGCGAGCGCAGCGCCGGCTGGAGCTCGAACACGCCCTGCAAGGCGCGCTCGAGCGCGAAGAATTCACCCTAGTCTATCAACCGCTGGTCAACACCGTGGGCGATGCCTCGCCGGCGATCGAAGCACTGATGCGCTGGAACCGCCCGGGCCATGGCCCCTGCAGCCCCGCTGAATTCATCCCGATTGCCGAAGAATGCGGCGAGATCGTGCGGCTGGGCGAATGGGTCATCGGTGAAGCCTGCCGTCAGGCCGTGGTCTGGGACCGTGCCGGGCTCAATTTCAGCCGTATCGCGGTCAACGTCTCGGCCGTGCAGCTACGCGAGCGCGGCTTTGCCGAGCGCGTGCTGGAGATCTGCCGCGACAACAGCTGGTCACCGTCGCGTCTGGAGCTGGAGCTCACCGAATCGGCCCTGATTCGCGATTCGGATTCGCTGCGGCGCTGTTTCGAACTGTTCGAACAGAACGGCGTGCTGCTGGCGGTGGATGACTTCGGCACCGGCTTTTCCAACCTGCATTACCTCAACCGCTTCCCGGTGCAGCGTCTGAAGATCGACCGCAGCTTCGTGCAGGGCATGCTCGGCGACGCCAACACCGCCGAGGTGACCCAGGCCATCGTGCATCTGGGCCACGCGCTGGGCATGCAGGTCGTCGCCGAAGGCGTGGAGACCGTGCAGGAAGATGCCCTGCTGCGCC
Organism: Xanthomonas cannabis pv. cannabis; assembly: GCF_000802365.1. Lineage (GTDB taxonomy): Bacteria > Pseudomonadota > Gammaproteobacteria > Xanthomonadales > Xanthomonadaceae > Xanthomonas > Xanthomonas cannabis. Next base: position 48,971 of record NZ_JSZE01000041.1, on the reverse strand, counting down.
AGCAGGGCTGCGACGAAATCCAGGGCTATTTCTACTCACGCCCGCTGTCGCCGCGCGACATGGCGCAGTGGCTGCGCGAGGCCGAAGCCGGCATGCGGCTGGGCGCGCGGCTGGTGATTGCCAGCTGACGCCCAGGCCAGGCCAGCGCCGTCATCCTGATGCCGCGCAGCCCCCTGCAGACGTTTCATCCGCTTGCTGCCGCAGGATGGCGGCCTATCGTCGTGCGGTGGGGTGGGCCTCCCGCTCCGGCACCACGAACCAAAGCCGCGGACTTGAACGCCAGTTTCCGATCATGCTCGCGTTGACCGCCCCAACGGGTGCTGGAGCGGCAAGGTGCGCGTAACGCCTTGATGCCGCCCTTGTCAGCAACGTCGAACCAATCCGCTGACGCTGCATCCTGCACTCGAATCGTTGGAATATGTCTTCACGGGTGCGAGCGCGTCGTCAGGTTGTTTCCAGCTGCGAGGTGCCTGTTGCAGATGCAGTTCGTCGGCAACGCTGGTCGCGACGCGGGCTTGGTGATTGCGCTGGGCATCGCTCGGGAACTGGCGGATTGGCTGGCGAGCAGGCGAATGCGCGGGGCGGGCGTCCCATCGAAATTCGATAGATAGCTCATCGTCTGCCGCATCTGACGCGCGCGCGAGTGCTGCCGCGGCAGTGACCCAGACAAGCGTTCTTCATGGCATCTGTGACGCTCACCCTGAGAACCAAAGCGAGTTCGCCGCTTTGACTGACTGACACCCAGCCTCAGGATTCGGAACGAATCATCCCCAGATGATCCAGGTGATCGCCGGGGCCACCCGGCCATGCGCGACGATCCGGTCGGGCAGGGCAGGATGGTCGGCGCACGCGCGCGCCAGCGAGAGTGGCGGCGATTCGGCCAGGCCGACGACAGGGAACGCTTAGATGACGACAGGCAACCCTTGGAATCAGGCAGTTCCACAACACCGCGGGGCGCCTGCCGAGGCACGCCCCGCCGTCACTGCATCAGCGTCCCGATGCGCCCACTGCGGCCCCGTCCAGCCCGAGATCCCAGGCCACCGTGGCAAACAGCAGCTCCTCTTCGCTGCAATCGCGGCGCGGGTTGATCAGCGCCTTGACTTCGGCGAGGGCGGCCAGCTCCAGTCGTTCCAATGCGGCCGGCATCCGGACACGCCGCAGTCCCGGCTTGGCGGCTGCGCTTTGCGCGATGCGCTCGGCATGTGCGGCGGCCAGTGCCGCTGCCTGCAGCGCGGTGGTGGGAGCGTCATCGAGTGGCGGGGCGAGAAGCGTCATGAGCGAAACACCAGGTCGTTGCGGAACGACAAATCCCCGGAAGGCCGGGGAATGTCGGAATCAGAAGCTGCGCGGCGGCACTGGTCTCAGAACAGCTCGACCGTGCCGGCACCCATGCCCTGCTGTGCCACCGGCTTGTGCGGCGGGCGTTCCCACTCCACACGCATGTCGCGCAGACGGTTGGAGACCTTGGCGAGCGAGGCGACCAGATCGCTGTCGTACACGCCACCATTGCGATGCAGCAGTTCCTGCAGCGCCACCGCTTCGCGGTTGATCGCGGTGAGGCGATCCAGGTGGGTGTGGATGCCGCTGAGCGTCTGCGTGGCGATGTCCTCGAACTGCAGGGCACGCACCGCTTCGGCCACGCTGCCATCGATGGAGCGTGCACATTCGGAGATTTCGCGCATGCCATCGCCCAACGAGGCGTTGATCTGGGCGACGTTCTCCAGCATGGCGGCCGACTCATGGCGCGCCTCGCGGGAGCGGTCCATGTGGCGCGATGCCAGCTGCGAGACCGTTTCACGCACCTTGGCGATCGATTCCTTGGAGCTGTGTGCCAGCTTGCGGATCTGCTCGTTGAAGGTGGTGGAACGTTCGGACAGGTTGCGCACCTCGTCGGCGACCACCGCAAACCCGCGACCGGCTTCACCGGCACGTGCTGCTTCGATGGCGGCGTTCAAGGCCAGCAGGTTGGTCTGGTCGGCGATCGACTTGACGTCTTCCAATAGCGCGAAGATGCCATCCAGATGCTGCGCCATCTCATCGATGTGATGGACGGTGTTGGTGCTTTGGCCGCTCACCTGTTCCAGCGCTTCCACCAACTGCTCCATGCGGGAGCTGGCGTGCTGGGCGAAGCGGGCGACGTCGACGCCGGCACTGCCATCGTCACCGGCGCGGTCGACGATGCGGGCCAGTGCCTGGCTTTGCTGGCGCGACTTGCGGTTCATCGCTTCGAAGCTGCCACCCAGACCGGACACGGCCTGGCGGATCAGTTCGCGGGCACGCTCGACTTCCGAGCGCGAACCGTCGACTTCGTTGCTGACGAACGTGCGCAGTTCGTTGAGCAGTTGGTCCTGCTCGCGCAGGATGCGGGTCTGGTCCGGATTACGCCGGAACTGGGAATACGTCACCCAGGCAGCGAAACCCAACCAACTGAGGGTCATGGTCGCCAGGATCGCCCAGCGCACCGAAGCGGGCCAGTCGAATCCGACAGCGAAGGGAAACAGCAAGGTCAGGGCCAAAGGGGCGGCCAGACGGATGAGTGGACGTGAATACATGGGCGTTCTCGGCAGAGTCACGGTTGCTGTATCGGCACTGCCCCCATTGTCTTTAGCGACGATCGCCACATCGTCTCGCCCGCGTTGCCGTCAGCGGCTCACGCCAGCGCCCGTTGCGGGCGCTTGAAACCGTCTTCTGCGTCCTCTCACCGCAAGGCGCGATCGACTGCCTCGCTCATCGCGCGCTTGGCAAACAGGAAGTCCCACAGGCTGCCGCCCATCTGCCGCCACAGCACCGCAGAGCGCACTGCTGCCAGCAACAGCGCGCGGATTTCGGCGACCACCCCGGCCTGGCCCAGGTAGTGCGGGTTGCCCTGCACCATGACCTTGGGGCGCAGGTGGCTGATGGTCTGCGCGTACAGCCCGCCCAGCGAGCTGAGCACATCCGGGTGCGCGCTGTCGTTCAGCTGTTGCGCCTGGCGTGCAGCGGCGTCGATCCCGCTGGACACCGTGGCCACGGTTGCGGTGTCGCGGACGAACCGGCGCTCCAGCTGCAGCACGGCCAGCGCCAGGCGTGGCAGTACATCGTCCTGGCCCTGGTTGCGGAAATAGTTGTGCAGCAAGCGCAGACCCGGCGCCACCGCAGCGGCCGAGCCATATACGGCCTCCGGTGACGCTGCGTCCACCCGGAACACGCTGTCCATGGCGGTACGCACCGTCGCGGCCTCCGAATGCCCGGTCTCGGCGATCCGCCGCACCTGCTGCAGGGCCTGGGCGACGCCGGCAAGCGCCAGCACACGGTGATCCATGGAAACACTCATCAAGCCACACCCTCGGGGGAGAAAGAAGATCCTGCCAATTGACGTTCCAGCGGTGCGTCGGTGGCGGCAATGACCGCGCCGCCGAGGCATTCCTGCCCGTCGTACAGCACCAGCGATTGCCCGGGCGTCACCGCCCGCTGCGGCCGCTCGAAGCGCACCTGCACGCTGCCATCGTCCTGGACGTCCACCGTGCACGGCTCATCCGGCTGGCGGTAACGCGTCTGTGCGGTGCAGTCGAAGCGGCGTGCCGGCGGCGCGCCGGTTACCCAGTGGGCCTGCTCGGACTGCAGCCAGCGCGACTGCAGCAGCGGGCTGTCGCGGTCCTGATCCACATACAGCACGTTGCTGGCCACATCCTTGCCGACCACGTACCACGGCGCCGCGGCCCGGCCGCGCACGCCGCCGATGTTCAGGCCCTCGCGCTGGCCCAGGGTGAAATAGAACACCCCCGGATGCTCGGCAATGCGCTGTCCCTGCGGGTCACGGATCTCGCCGGTGCGGGCGGGCAGGTAGCGCCCCAGAAACTCGCGGAAATCGCGCTCGCCGATGAAGCAGATGCCGGTCGAATCCTTCTTGGCATGTGTCGGCAGGCCGGCATCCTGGGCGATGCGGCGCAGCGTGCTCTTTTCCAGGTCGCCGATCGGGAACAAGGTGGCTGCCAGTTGGGTCTGCCCCAGCTGATGCAGGAAATAGCTCTGGTCCTTGCCGCGATCGGCACCGCGCAGCAGTCGCCAGCGTCCGCCGCTGTGGGCCACCCGGGCGTAATGCCCGGTGGCGATACGCTCGGCGCCCAACGCCTGGGCGGCGTCCAGAAAGTGCTTGAACTTCACTTCGCGGTTGCACAGCACATCCGGGTTGGGCGTGCGCCCGGCCGCGTACTCGGCCAGAAAATGCTCGAACACGCCGCTCCAGTATTCGCCGGAGAAATCGCGGAAGTGAAACGGAATACCCAACACACCGCACACCGCCACCGCATCGCGACGATCGTCTTCGGCGCGGCAATCGCCGCTGCCGTCATCGGCCCAGTTCTGCATGAACAGCCCGGCAATCGGCTCGCCCTGGCTGGCCAGTTTCCACGCGGCCACTGACGAATCCACCCCGCCGGACACGCCCACTACGATGCCCGGCGTGCTCATGCGACGTGCTGCACCAATGCCAATGGATGGCGCTGCCCTGCCAGGTAATCCGCCACGACCTCCCACACCAGTGGGCTACGCAGCCGCTCGGTCGCATCGCGCAATTCCTCAGGTGTCATCCACAGCGCACGCACCACACCGGTGTCCAGGCTGCGCTCGGGATGATGGGTCACCGGCTCGGCTGCGAAGGCGAAGCGCAGAAAACATTGGCCGTTGGGCGCTTCCCACTGATAGGTGCCGATGAAGTGGGTGAGCCGCACGTCCCAGCCGGTTTCTTCCAGGGTCTCGCGCACCGCCGCGTCCTGCAGGCTTTCGTTTGGCTCCAGGTGGCCGGCAGGCTGGTTCAGCAACAGGCGGCCGCCGATGGTCTCTTCCACCTGCAGCAGGCGGCCATCGCGCACCAACACGGTGGCCACGGTGACGTCCGGGTGCCAACGCGGATCGGTGGTGCTCATCGGTGACGCTCCTGTGCGAACGTAAGGTCGGCCAGCACATCCGTCGCCGCCATGGCGTCGGCGCGCGGTGCGGGGCCTTGCACCGCATGCAGTGCCGGAGCCACGTGCCGGGGGGCAGTGAGCGACGGCGCCGGTCGCAGCGCGGTCAGGGTGTCAGTCATCGAGGGCCAGTCGGGGAGTCGGAGACAAATTGTGCGGGGCGCAGCGTAAATCGTCCAATGCGCACGGCGATGAACCGTATAATGGCCCGATGCCTCGGAAGACCTCCCACGAACACGATCACGGCCTCACCGTCGAAGCCAGCAAGCCTGAAGTGGCGCCACCGCCGCGCTATCAGGTGCTCCTGCTGAACGATGACTACACCCCGATGGACTTCGTAGTGACGGTGCTGCAGCAATTCTTCAACCTCGACCTGGAGCGGGCCACCCAGGTCATGCTGCATGTCCATACCCGCGGGCGCGGCGTCTGTGGGGTCTATAGCCGTGAGGTGGCCGAGTCCAAGGTCGCCCAGGTCAACGAGTTTTCGCGCATGAACCAGCACCCGCTGCTGTGCACGATGGAACAGACCTGAGGAACTCGCCAGATCATTCCAGTAGCGCAACAGTGTGGCTGCAATCACGTGCTAACGCCGTCTGAACATGCCTATCCGATAGGGTTGTGGAAAATCCCAACAAAAGCCGCATATTGTTGGCAACAGCCGTTCGGAGTGACCAATGTTCAGCAAAGACCTAGAGCAAACCATCGGCCAGTGCTACAAGCGAGCACGCGAGGCGCGTCATGAGTTCATGACCGTCGAGCACCTGCTGCTCTCGCTGCTGGACAACCCTTCCGCGCAAGCCGTGCTCAAGGCCTGCGGCGCGGACCAACTGCGCCTGCACAACGATCTGGAGCAGGCCATCGAGGCCTCGGTCTCGCGCCTGGCCGAGGACGATGGTCGCGACACGCAGCCCACACTGGGCTTCCAGCGTGTGCTGCAACGCGCCGTGTATCACGTGCAGTCCTCCGGCAAGAAGGAAGTCACCGGCGCCAATGTGCTGGTCGCGATCTTCGGCGAGAAGGACTCGCATGCGGTGTATTTCCTGAATCAGCAGGACATCACCCGCCTGGATATCGTCAACTACCTGTCCCACGGCATCGCCAAGCTGGGCGAGGACGGCGAACAGCCGTCGGCGGCCGATGGCGAGCCCAAGAGCGAGGGTGGGGAAGGGGAGGCCAAGAGCGATGCGCTGGCCGAGTACGCCACCAACCTCAACGAGTTGGCCCGCAACGGCAAGATCGACCCGCTTGTCGGGCGCGGTGACGAGATCGAGCGCACCATCCAGGTCCTGTGCCGCCGCCGTAAGAACAACCCGCTGTACGTTGGCGAGGCGGGCGTGGGCAAGACCGCAATTGCGGAGGGCCTGGCCAAGCGCATCGTCGACAACGACGTTCCCGAAGTGCTGGCCGACGCGGTGATCTTTTCGCTCGACCTGGGCGCACTGGTCGCCGGCACCAAGTACCGTGGCGATTTCGAGAAGCGCCTCAAGGGCGTGTTGAGCGCGCTCAAGAAGGTCCCCAACGCGGTCCTGTTCATCGACGAGATCCACACCATCATCGGTGCCGGTTCGGCGTCCGGCGGCACCATGGATGCGTCCAACCTGATCAAGCCGGCGCTGTCGTCGGGCGAATTGCGCTGCATCGGCTCGACCACGTTCCAGGAGTATCGCGGCATCTTCGAAAAGGACCGTGCCTTGGCACGTCGCTTCCAGAAGATCGACATCGTCGAGCCGACCGTGGGCGAAACATTCGAGATCCTGCAGGGCCTCAAGCCCAAGTATGAGGCGCACCACGGCGTGACCTATGCCGATGATGCGCTGCAGGCGGCGGTGGATCTGTCGGTCAAGCACATCGGCGACCGGCTGTTGCCGGACAAGGCCATCGACGTGATCGACGAGGCCGGTGCGCGTCAGCGCCTGCTGCCGGAAGGCAAGCGCAAGGAGCTGATCGATATCGAAGAAATCGAGACCATCGTCGCCAAGATGGCGCGCATCCCGGCCAAGCAGGTCAGCGCGACCGACAAGGACGTGTTGCAGCACCTGGAGCGCAATTTGAAGATGGTGATCTTCGGGCAGAACCCGGCGATCGAAACCCTGGCCGGCTCCATCAAGCTGGCACGCTCGGGTCTGGCCAATCCGGAAAAGCCGATCGGCAACTTCCTGTTCGCCGGCCCGACCGGCGTGGGCAAGACCGAGGTCACCAAGCAGCTGGCGCTGCAATTGGGTATCGAACTGGTGCGTTTCGACATGTCCGAGTACATGGAAGCGCATTCGATCAGTCGCCTGATCGGTGCACCTCCGGGCTATGTCGGCTTCGATCAGGGGGGGCTGCTGACCGAAAAGATCGTCAAGACCCCGCACTGCGTGTTGTTGCTGGACGAGGTGGAAAAGGCGCATCCGGACATCTTCAACATTCTGCTGCAGGTCATGGATCGCGGCATCCTCACCGACACCAATGGGCGCGAGGCGAACTTCAAGAACGTGATCCTGGTGATGACCACCAATGCCGGTGCCACCCAGGCGTCGCGTCGGTCGATCGGTTTCACCAAGCAGGATCATTCCACCGATGCGATGGAGTCGATCCGCCGCGGGTTCACGCCTGAGTTCCGCAACCGTCTGGATGCGATCGTGCAGTTCCAGCCGCTGGGCTTCGACCACATCCTGCGCGTGGTGGACAAGTTCATCATCGAGCTGGAAATGCTGCTGCAGGAAAAGCACGTCTCGCTGTCGGCCACACCCACCGCGCGCGATTGGCTGGCGCAACACGGCTTCGACCCGTTGATGGGTGCGCGCCCGATGTCGCGCGTCATCCAGGAGAAGATCAAGCGTCCGCTGGCCGACGAGTTGTTGTTCGGCAAGCTGGTGGAAGGCGGGCGGGTCAACATCGACGTCAAGGACGGCGAGCTGGTCGTGGAAGCGCATCCAGAGCCGGAGCGTTTGCTGCCTGCCACAGTCGACTGATCGCAGCGATTGCTGTCAAAAAAGCCGCTCGAACGAGCGGCTTTTTTTTTTGTGCGTATACCCTAGGCGTCAACGCCCCACCAGCGATAGCAGCTTCGATCCGAATCAAAAATCTCAGCCACGACAAAAAGCGGCCATGGGCCGCCTCGCGTCTCAGCACCCAAACCGCTTACTTCATGCGGTAGGTAATACGGCCTTTGGTCAGGTCGTACGGGGTCATCTCGACCTTGACCCGGTCACCGGTCAGGATGCGGATGTAGTTCTTGCGCATACGGCCGGAGATGTGGGCGATGATCTCATGCCCGTTTTCCAGCTTGACCCGGAACGTGGTGTTGGGAAGCGTCTCGCTGACGCTGCCTTCGAATTCAATGGAGTCGTCTTTCGACATGTAATCCTGTGCAATCACGGCTGGCCCGGCAGGGCCGTAAGGGACGGCATTTTACGCCCCATCTCCCCGGCGCGCAAATTTTATGTTAAGCGGACTTCACCCAAGGCGCTTGCGGGGCGCTCGCCGTAGCGCTCGGACCAGCTGGCTGCCGGCTCTGCCTGGGCCACCTGATGCTGCACCAACTGCAGGAACTGCGAGCGCGGCACGCGTTGCGCACCCAGGCTCAGCAGGTGCGGGTTTTCCACTTGCGCGTCCAGCAGCGGCCAGCCGCGCGACTGCAGATCGGCGGCCAACGCTGCCAGCGCTACCTTGGAGCCGCCGCTTTCTGCACTGAACATGCTCTCGCCGAAAAACATCCGGCCGATTGCCACGCCGTAGATGCCGCCGACCAGGCGTTGGCCATCGAATACCTCCACCGAGTGCGCATGGCCCAGCCGATGCAGGCCGATATAGGCGCGCTGCATCGGTGAGGTGATCCAGGTGCCATCCTGGCCGGCACGTGGAATCGCCGCGCAGGCAGCGATCACCTGCGCAAAGGCGGTATCGGCGCGCACGGTCCAGCTGCTGTTGCGCAGCTGGCGTTTGAAGCGCGAGGACAGGCGCACGCCATCGGTGCTGAACACCATGCGCGGGTCCGGGCTCCACCACAGGATCGGCTGCCCGTCGGAAAACCACGGGAATACGCCATGTGCGTAGGCGTTGAGCAGCCGCTGCGGCGACAGGTCGCCACCGATGGCCAGCAGGCCGTCCGGCTCGCGCAATGCCTGGTCGGCCGGCGGAAACGGTGCGGCCGGATCGGCGGGAAGCAGAAAGGGAAGGGGGCGCGACATCGCGGCAGTTTAGAGCGTGGCGTGTGGCGCGCGGTATGCCATGCAACTCGGCCACAAGCAGCAGGGCCCGGGCGAGCACGGGCCGAACGCCGGCCAATTGACGGCTGCGCGCCACATTGGTTGCCATGCGCTGACGACGAGCCCCATCCACCTTGCGCGGGCCACTTATGTGGCATGGGGCGAGTCCTCGCGCGGCAATGGCTGGCGCGATCCATGTCGCGATCACCGCGCGTCAGTCGCGAAACGGACTGTGCTCGGCCAGCTCAAGCGCGTGCCGGGCGACAGCCTGGCGCTCATCGGCGCACCACTGCGCCAGCGGCTCGCGGAAACCGGCGTCGGCAATCCAGTGCCGGCTGCGCACCAGGGTCGGCAGGAATCCGCGCGCAATCTTGTGCTCGCCCTGCGCGCCCGGCTCGAAGCGGCTCAGGCCTTCGCGCAGGCAGTATTCGATGCCCTGGTAGTAGCAGGTTTCAAAATGCAAGCCGGGCAGCGCCTCGCCGCCCCAGTAACGCCCGTACAGGGTGTCGCGTCCGCGCAGGCACAGCGCGCCGGCAATGGGCTGCCCATCCAGGTCGGCCAGGAACATCACCAGCTGGCGCGGCAGATACTGCGCAAGATGGCGCAGGAATTGCGGCGTCAACGCCGGCGAGTTGCCGTATTCGTTGAAGGTCTTGAGATAGAAGCCGTACATCGCGTCCAGATCGGCGTCGCTGGCTTCGTCGCCATGCACGGCGCGTAGCTGTACGTCGGCGCGCTGCACCTTGGCGCGCTCCTGGCGGATGTTCTTGCGTCGCTTGTGATCCATTGCTGCCAGGAACGACTCGAAGTCGCTCCAGCCGCTGGCGTTGTGCCAGTGGTACTGCAGATCGTTGCGTTCCAGCCAGTCGTCAGCGAATGCGGAATCCTCGTCGGCCGGATGGAAATTCACATGCGCCGAGGACAGCCCGCTGCGCTCGACCAATGCCTGCATCGCAGCAAGCAACTGTCCGCGCCACCGGGCTGCGCCCAACAGGCGCGGGCCGGTCACCGGCGAGTAGGGCACCCCGCACAACCACTTGGGGAAGTACTCCTGCCCATAGCGCGCATACGCATGCGCCCAGGCGTGGTCGAACACAAACTCGCCGTGCGAGTTGTTCTTCAGATACCCCGGTGCCGCCGCAACCAGGGTGTCGCCTTCCCACAGCGTCAGGTGCAGCGGATTCCAGCCCCAGTCCGGGCGCAGGCACCCTTCGCGCTCGAGACCCTGCAGGAACGCGTGGCTGATGAAGGGGTGCGTCCCATCGTGCAGCGCGTCCCAGGCACCGGCCGGCAGCTCATCCAGTCGACGCAACCAGCGGGCGGTCACGCGCATGTGCGCGGCCTGCCGTTGGCGCTGGCCGCACGGCGCGGCCGGCGGTCAGCGGGCACCTCAGGCGCTCTTGTCGAGATAGCGCTCGGCATCCAGCGCGGCCATGCAGCCGAAACCGGCCGAGGTGATCGCCTGACGGTAGTGCTGGTCGGCGACGTCGCCGGCGGCGAACACGCCGGCCACCGAGGTTTCCGTCGCCGCGCCGTTCAGGCCGGAGCGGATCTCCAGGTAGCCGTTGTTCATGGCCAGCTGGCCATCGAACAGCTGCGTGTTGGGATGGTGGCCGATGGCGACGAAGAAGCCATGCGCGTCGATGTCGCGCGTGCTGCCGTCGATGGTGGACTTGACCCGCACCCCGGTCACGCCCGCATCGTTGCCCAGCACCTCGTCGATAGCGTGGTGCCAGACGGTTTCGATCTTGCCGGCGGCAACCTTGGCAAACAGCTTGTCCTGCATGATCTTTTCCGCGCGCAAGGTATCGCGGCGGTGCACCAGGTAGACCTTGCGGGCGATGTTGGACAGGTACAGCGCTTCTTCGACCGCAGTGTTGCCGCCGCCGACCACCACCACGTCCTGATCCTTGTAGAAGAACCCGTCGCAGGTGGCGCACGCCGAAACGCCGCGGCCCTTGAAGGCCTCTTCGGTCGGAATGCCCAGGTATTTGGCGGTGGCGCCGGTGGCGATGATCAGCGCGTCGCAGGTGTACTCGGCGCTGTCGCCGACCAGGCGGAACGGCCGCTGCGACAGGTCCGCCGTGTGGATGTGGTCGAAGATCACCTCGGTGTCGAAGCGCTCGGCGTGCATCTGCATGCGGTTCATCAGGTCCGGGCCCATCAGGCCGTGGGGGTCGCCGGGCCAGTTGTCCACCTCGGTGGTGGTCATCAGCTGACCGCCTTGCTGCAGCCCGGTGATGACCACCGGCTTGAGATTGGCGCGCGCGGCATACACCGCGGCGGTCCAGCCGGCCGGGCCGGAGCCGAGGATCAGCAGGCGGGAATGCTTGGCAGGACTGGCAGAAGAGGCGCTCATGTATACTCGCGATCTAGGAATTGATGGGGATGGCGCAGGTCAATCGCGCCCCCGTGGCGGCATAGAGTGGCGGTCCCCACCCGGTGAATCAAGGCGGCGCGATGGAACTGCTTGAGCCGCAGATGGCATGGTCCGCCCGCCGTGCATGTCCGACGCCGCCTCGTGCGGCGTTTTTCGTTGACCCGCACGCGGCGAGGCAACCGGTGGTCATACAACAGCTGTCAGCGTGGCCTCGGTCGTTTATTATCAACCACTAACAGCATTTTTCTAAGGTCTGGCTACAGGTGGCAAAGCAGGTTCCCGAACGCAGCAAGCCCGCAGAGGGCAAGTCGTCGTCGCGCAAGCCGGCGGTGGCCGACAATCCGCGTCGGCAAAAGCTCTGGCGCGATCTGGCCTTGATTGCGGTAGCGCCATTGCTGCTGTATCTGCTGGCCAGCCTGTTCACCTATTCGGCCGCCGACCCGGGCTGGTCGCAGACCGGCAGCGTGGTCGCGCCGGTGCACAATATGGGCGGCCGGGTCGGTGCCTGGATTGCCGACGTGTTGCTGCAGCTGTTCGGTTACGTGGCCTTCCTGCTGCCGGTGGTGCTGGGCGCGGTGGCCTGGATCGCCTTGTTCGGCATGGACAAGGAAGGGCAGGCCGAGGCCGACCTGGGGCCAGCGTTGCGCCTGGTCGGCATGGTCGGCTTCCTGATCTCCTCGACCGGCTTTCTGCACCTGCGCCTGTTCAATGGCGACGTCGCGGGGGCGGGCGGCATCCTTGGGCGATTGGTGAGCAACTCGCTGAGCGCCGGTTTCGGCGCGCTGGGCGCGAACCTGTTCGTGTTGGTGCTGCTGCTGGTGTCGATCACCCTGGCCACCGGCCTGTCGTGGTTTGCGGTGATGGAGCGCATCGGCAGGTGGGTGCTGGCGCTGGGGCCGCTGATGCAGCGCAAGACCCACCAGGCCAGCGAGTGGCAGCAGACCCGGGTGATGCGCGAGGAGCGCGAGGAAGTGCGCAAGGTCGATGCGGTCAAGCAGGCCAAACGCGAGCCGGTGAAGATCGAGCCGCCGCCGGCACCGGTGGTGGAAAAAAGCGAACGCGCCAAGCGCGACACCCAGCTTCCGATGTTCCAGGGCGTCAGTACCGACGGCTCGGACCTGCCGCCGCTGGCGCTGCTGGACGACCCCAAGCCGCAGGCCAAGGGCTATTCGGAAGAAACGCTGGAAACGCTGTCGCGGCAGATCGAGTTCAAGCTCAAGGACTTCCGCATCGAGGCGCAGGTGGTCGGGGCCTATCCGGGCCCGGTGATCACCCGCTTCGAAATCGAGCCGGCGCCAGGCATCAAGGTCAGCCAGATCAGTTCGCTGGACAAGGACATCGCGCGCGGGCTGTCGGTGAAGTCGGTGCGTGTGGTGGACGTGATTCCGGGCAAGTCGGTGATCGGCCTGGAAATTCCCAATGTCACCCGCGAGATGATCTTCCTGTCGGAGCTTCTGCGCTCCAAGGAATACGACAAGTCGGCCAGCCCACTGACGCTTGCGCTGGGCAAGGACATCGCCGGACGCCCGACCGTGGCCGATCTGGCGCGCATGCCGCACTTGCTGGTGGCCGGTACCACCGGCTCGGGTAAGTCGGTGGCGGTCAATGCGATGGTGCTGAGCCTGTTGTTCAAGGCCTCGCACAAGGAACTGCGCATGCTGATGATCGACCCGAAGATGCTTGAACTGAGCGTCTACCAGGGCATCCCGCATCTGCTGGCGCCGGTGGTCACCGACATGAAGGAAGCCGCCAACGGCCTGCGCTGGTGCGTGGCCGAAATGGAGCGGCGCTACAAGCTGATGAGCGCCGTGGGCGTGCGCAACCTGGCCGGCTTCAACAAGAAGGTCAAGGACGCCGAGGATGCCGGCCAGCCGCTGATGGACCCCCTCTTCAAGCCGAATCCGGAACTGGGCGAAGCGCCGCGGCCACTGGAAACGCTGCCGTTCATCGTCATCTTCATCGACGAATTCGCCGACATGATGATGATCGTCGGTAAAAAGGTCGAAGAGCTCATCGCGCGTCTGGCACAGAAGGCACGTGCGGCCGGTATCCACTTGATCCTGGCCACGCAGCGGCCGTCGGTGGACGTGATCACCGGGTTGATCAAGGCCAATATCCCGACCCGCGTGGCATTCCAGGTCAGCTCCAAGATCGACTCGCGCACCATCCTGGACCAGTCCGGCGCCGAGGCGCTGCTGGGCAATGGCGACATGCTGTACCTGCCGCCGGGCACCGCGCTGCCGGACCGCGTGCACGGCGCCTTCGTCAGCGACGAAGAAGTGCATCGCGTGGTCGAGCACCTCAAGGCCAGCGGGCCGGTGTCGTATGTGGACGGCGTACTGGACGAAGTGCAGACCATGGGCGATGGCACGGTGGTCGGTGCCACCGGCCTGCCGGAAAGCAGTGGCGGTGGCGGCGACGAGTCCGACCCGTTGTACGACGAAGCCTTGCGCATCGTCACCGAAACCCGACGCGCCTCGATTTCCGGCGTGCAGCGTCGCCTGAAGATCGGCTACAACCGCGCTGCGCGGCTGATCGAGGCAATGGAAGCCGCTGGCGTGGTCAGCCCGCCCGAACACAACGGCGACCGCACGGTGCTGGCACCGCCGCCGCCCAAGTGAGTGCGGCGGCGATACGGGACGTGCAGATTGCGGCCCGCCGCCACGCCTGACGCCTGCGCCTTGGGTCATTCTGGTTTGGCGTTGGCAGCTCACTGAGGCGGCCTGCCCAGGCCGCCGCGGCCCACCGCGTGCAGCGCAGTGGCGAGCGCAACCGGACGCGGCAATACGGCAATGTTGGAAGTCGGTGCCTGTCATCGCGCGGCACACCGGCTACCCTGTCTGACGAAGGGCCGCTCCGGCCCGCCGCGATCGAGACCCATGCTGCGTCGTCCGTTGTTGTTGTTTGTGCTGATCGTCTCCGCTCCGCTGCTTGCCCAGGCGCAACAGCCGGCCGCGCCTGCACCGCGCACGCAGGCCGATACCAACTACAGTTTCGTGCGCTATCGCGCCGACTACGAAGTGCGCGCCGACGCCAGCAGCGTGGAGACCGACGAGTACGAGATCCTGCTGAAGACCAAGTCGGCGGTGGAGCAGTTCAGCCAGGTGCGGCTGAGCTATAGCGAGAAGATGGAAACCCTCGAGGTACTGGCGGCCTATACCGTTACCGCCGAAGGCCTGCGCCAGGATGTGGCGACCGACAAGATCTATACCCAGGAGAGCTACTCCAGCGCCTCGGCGGCGATGTACGCCGATCGCAAGGTCAAGGTAGTGGTGTTCCCGAATCTGGCGCCGGGCGCGCGCATCGTCTACCGCGTGCGTCGGGCGCAGAACACCCCGTATTTCCCCGGCTATTTCAGCCTGTGGGAGACCTTCAGCGTGTTTGCGCAGTACGACGATGCGGTGGTTACCCTGGTGGCGCCCAAGGCGCTGCCGATGCATTTGTCCGTGCGCGGCCTGCAGGGCGGCAGCAAGCCGGTGGTCCGCGGCGATCAGGCACGTTGGGAGTGGCGGTATCAACGCGCCGTGCCGATGAAGAACCAGAACTGGAGCGCGGCGACCTGGGAGTTCAGCCCCACCTTGATGGCCAGCACCTTCGACAGCTGGTCGCAGATGGGCCTGGCCTATCACGTCAAGGGTGGGCGCGCGGCGGCGGTCACGCCGGCGATCCAGGCAGTGGCCGACCAGGTCACCCAAGGCATCGACGACCCGCGCGCGCAGGCGGCGGCACTGTACGCCTGGGTGGCGCGCAACATCCGCTATGTCGCGGTGTATCTGGGCAACGGCGGGCTGGAACCCAATAGCGCCGACAGCATTCTGGCCAACCATTACGGCGACTGCAAGGACCACACCGTCATCCTCGAAGCGCTGCTGGCCGCCAAGGGCATCGCCAGCACGCCGGTGCTGATCGGCGCCGAGGGCGGGCCGACGCTGCCGCCGATCCCGGTGCTGGGGCGCTTCAATCACGCCATCACCTACATCCCGGCGTTCGATCTGTATGTCGATTCAACCAACCCGTACGCACGCTTCGGGCAGTTGCCGGCCGGCGATCTCGGTGCGCCGGTAGTGCACACGCGCGACGGCAAGGTCACGCACACGCCGCCGAACGACCGCAAGGTCAATCGCTATGTCGCGCGCACCGAGTACCGGTTCACGCCGCAGGGCGGCCTGCAGGGCCTGACCACACTGGATAGCGGGCAAACCGGCGAGGTGGGCCTGCGCGCGATGTTCGTGCAGCTCAATGCGCAAAACCGCAACCGCATCGAAGAGTCGATCATTGCCCAGTCCGGCTTCGACGGCACCGGCGATCTGTTGATCCAGGGCGACCCGCTGGATCTGGACGCGCCGTTCAACTATCGCTATCGCTTCCAGGCCGACGACGCGGTGGATTTCTCGGTGGTCGGCGGCATGACCTTGCCCGACATGCCGGGGGCCGAATCCACGCGCGGCATCTACACCACCACCTCGGCCGAAGACAATCTGACCCCGTTCTACTGCAATGACAGCGTGCGCGAGGAAACCTACGTGGTGACCTTCCCGGAGACGGTGCCGATCATCGCCATTCCGCGCAGCAGCAGGTTTCGCAATGCCGCGGGCGAGTACGCGGTGGACTGGACGCGGCAGGGGCAGACCGTCACGGCGGTGCATCGCCTGCAGCGTGCTGCCGTGCGTGGGCCGCAGGCGCTGTGCCAGCCGCAGGACTATCGCGCGTTTCGCGAGCTCTACCAGCAGGTGCGACGCGGTTTTCGCGGGCAGATCGTGTATGGCGATCTCGCCAAGGTGCAGACCGCGCCATGACGGCGGGCGAGTGCGCCGCATGAACAGGTCGATGCGATAGCGCTCGCCCATTCATCTACGAAGCTTCAGAATTGACGCACTCCTTCAGGAAGACCGCGATGCATCGCCAGCTCCGTTATGCCGTCCTCGCCACCGCCCTGTTCGCCGGTACCGCGTTTGCCGGTGCGCGCCAGGAGCTGGATACGTTCACGCACGGCCTGAAAGGCTTGGACGGGCAGTTTAACCAGCAGGTCACCGATGGCAATGGCCGGGTCAAGGAACGCTCGAGCGGGCGGGTGGCCTTATCGGCACCGCGCCTGTTCCGTTGGGAATACGCCAAGCCCTACAAGCAATTGATCGTGGCCGACGGCAGGAAGGTGTGGGTATTTGACCCCGACCTGGAGCAGGTGACGGTGCGTGCGCAGGGCAGCGAAGAGCAGAACAGCCCGCTGGTGGCCCTGATCGACCCGGCGCGCCTGGACAAGCAGTACGACGTCAGCGAAGAAGCCGCACCGCGCGACGGGCTGCAGTGGTTGTCGCTGACGCCCAAGGTCGACACCGAAGCCAGCTTCCAGATGGCCTCGCTCGGGTTCGGCAAGGACGGCCTGGCCAGGATGGAAGTCGTCGATGCGGTCGGCCAGCGCACCGCGATCAGCTTCAGCGGGTGGAAACGCAACCCTGCATTTGCCGCCGACACCTTCCGCTACACCCCGGCCAAGGGTGTGGATGTGGTAGGCGACGCGCAGTAACGGGGCGCTTGCACTGCACGTGCAGATGTCTTTCTTTGGGAAGGCGTCTGCCGCCACATCGTCGTTCGCATTCAAGACCCATGCGTGGCCGGCACGGTGCATGCCGCCAACGCGCACCGTCACCGCAATGCCCTAACGCGATGGCGCGATAGAATGGGGCGTGGCACGAACCAGATCCCCCATTGAAGGTACCGCCGATCTGCTCAGCGTGGACGCCGATCACCTGCGTCCGCTGGCCGAGCGCATGCGTCCGCGCACGCTGGATGAAATGGTCGGTCAAAAGCGTCTGCTGACAGCCGACAGCGCGCTGCGCCGCGCGGTGGAATCCGGCCGCGTGCATTCGATGATCCTGTGGGGCCCGCCGGGCTGCGGCAAGACCACGCTGGCGCTGCTGCTGGCGCATTACGCAGATGCCGAATTCAAGGCGATTTCTGCGGTGTTGTCGGGGTTGCCGGAGGTGCGGCAGGTGCTTGCCGAAGCCGCGCAGCGCTTTGCCGGTGGTCGGCGCACGGTGCTGTTCGTCGATGAGGTGCATCGCTTCAACAAGGCGCAGCAGGACGCGTTCCTGCCGCACATCGAGCGCGGTACGATTCTGTTCGTCGGCGCGACCACCGAGAACCCCTCGTTCGAATTGAACTCGGCATTGCTGTCGCGTTGCCGCGTGCACGTGTTGGAAGCGGTGTCGCCGCAGGACATCGTCGAAGCGCTGCAGCGGGCCTTGCACGATCCGGAGCGCGGGTTGGGCCAGGAGACGATCCAGGTCAGCGATGCATCGCTGCTGGAAATCGCCGGCGCCGCCGATGGCGATGTGCGGCGCGCCTTGACCCTGCTGGAAATCGCCGCCGAGCTGGCGACCGGCGAGGGCGGCGAGATCACGCCGCAGACGTTGCTGCAGGTGCTGGCCGACCGCACCCGTCGCTTCGACAAGAACGGCGAACAGTTCTACGACCAGATCTCGGCACTGCACAAGTCCGTGCGCAGTTCCAACCCGGATGCCGCGCTGTACTGGCTCACCCGCATGCTCGACGGCGGCTGTGACCCGGCCTATCTGGCGCGCCGGCTGACCCGCATGGCGATCGAGGACATCGGCCTGGCCGATCCGCGCGCGCAGAGCATGGCGCTGGAGGCATGGGATATTTACGAGCGCCTGGGTAGCCCGGAAGGCGAACTGGCCTTCGCGCAGCTGGTGCTGTATTTGGCCAGCACCGCCAAATCCAACGCCGGCTACGCCGCCTTCAATCAGGCCAAGGCCGAAGTGCGCGCCACCGGCACGCAGGAGGTGCCGCTGCATCTGCGCAATGCGCCGACCAAACTGATGAAGACGCTCGGTTACGGCCAGGATTACCAGTACGACCACGATGCCGAAGGCGGTATCGCGCTGGATCAGACCGGCTTTCCGGATGCGATGGGAGAGCGGGTCTATTACAACCCGGTACCGCGCGGGCTGGAGATCAAGCTCAAGGAAAAGCTTGATCGATTACGCGCCGCGCGCGCCCAGGCGCGGGCTGACAAGGCCGGCAATTCCACGGCATAATCGGGCCGCAGGAGATGGCATTCCTCCTTGAACCGCACGCGTTCTGCGCGCTGATGATGCCTGCCCACCCCGCCGGGGCGGCAGGTCCGTGCCCGGCATCGCTTCTTGACCGAGGATGGATGATGCCGTTTTTGCATGCTGGTTCTTCAAAGACACTGCCGGCCGCCGACTGCGGGGTTACCGCATGAGCGCGCCGGTGTGGTGGCAGCAACTGTTGCTGGCAATGACCGGCGGAGCGCTGGGGTCGGGACTGCGGTTTGCGATCGGTGCATCGTTGCTGCAGCGCTTTGGCAGCGGGTTCCCGTGGGGAACATTGACCGTCAACCTGGTGGGTTCGTTCGTCGCCGGCGTGCTGATGGTGTGGCTGGAGGCGCGTGGTCCTTCGAGCTGGCCGTTACGC
This sequence comes from Xanthomonas cannabis pv. cannabis, assembly GCF_000802365.1. Taxonomy (GTDB): domain Bacteria; phylum Pseudomonadota; class Gammaproteobacteria; order Xanthomonadales; family Xanthomonadaceae; genus Xanthomonas; species Xanthomonas cannabis. Next base: position 29,997 of record NZ_JSZE01000041.1, on the reverse strand, counting down.
GCCTTGTTGATTGTCGGCGTGATTGGCGGGCTGACCACCTTTTCGTCGCTGATGATGGAGTGCCTGATGTTCGCGCGCAGCGACCGCTCGACGCTGATCGGCGTGTATCTGGCGGTGACCCTGGTGGCTGGGCTGGCGTTGGTGTTTGCCGGTGCGCGTGCCGGGCAGTGGTTGATTGCACGCTAGGTCGCGGCTTGCCGCATCTTCGCGACAGGCAGACGCGTCTTGCGTGCTTGGTAAGCCGTGCTCTTCAAAAAATCCGAAGGCGTGATCTCGCACGCCTTCGGTGAGCATCTGACCTGTCTGACGAGAGCGGCATGGCGGCCGATCTCGCGATGCCTGACTTACAGCGCTTCGATGATGCCCGCTGCGCCCATGCCGGTGCCGATGCACATGGTGACCATGCCGTACTTCTGCTGGCGACGACGCAGGCCGTGCACCAGGGTGGCGGCGCGGATCGCGCCGGTGGCGCCCAGCGGATGGCCCAGCGCGATCGCGCCGCCCAGCGGGTTGACCTTGGACGGGTCCAGTTCGCTGTCGCGGATCACTGCCAGCGCCTGCGCGGCGAAGGCTTCGTTGAGCTCGATCCAGTCGAGCTGATCCTTGGTCAGACCGGCCTGCTTGAGCGCCTTGGGAATCGCGGCGATCGGGCCGATGCCCATGACTTCCGGGCGCACGCCGGCGACCGAGAAGCTGACGAAACGGGCCAGCGGGGTCAGGCCGTAATCCTTGATCGCCTGTTCGGACGCCAACAGCACCGCGCCGGCACCATCGCTCATCTGCGACGAATTGCCAGCCGTCACGCTGCCGCCGAACTGGCCGTTGCGGAACACCGGGCGCAGCTTGGCCAGGCCTTCGAGCGAACTGTCCGGACGCGGGCCTTCGTCGGTATCGACCAGGCGCTTGCGCAGCGCGATGACGTTGCCCGCCAGGTCGGGCTGGTGCGAATGGATTTCGTACGGGGTGATCTCGTCGCGGAATTCGCCGGCAGCAATCGCGGCAATCGCCTTCTGATGCGAAGCCAATGCGAACGCATCCTGATCTTCGCGCGAGACTTTCCACTCCTCGGCGACCTTTTCGGCGGTGATGCCCATGCCGTAGGCGATGGCCACGTGGTCGTCGGCAAACACGCTCGGCGACATGGCGACCTTGTTGCCCATCATCGGCACCATCGACATCGATTCGGTGCCGCCGGCCAGCATCAGGTCGGCATTGCCCAGGCGGATCTGGTCGGCCGCAATCGCCACGGCCTGGATGCCGGACGAACAGAAGCGATTGATGGTCTGACCGGCGACCGAATTCGGCAGGCCGGCCAACAGTACGCCAATGCGCGCCACGTTCATGCCTTGCTCGCCCTCGGGCATGGCGCAACCGATGATGGCATCGTCGATCCGCGACAGGTCGATGCCCGGCGCCTGCGCGACCACTGCGCGCAGCACGTGCGCCAGCATGTCGTCGGGACGGGTATTGCGGAACACGCCCTTGGGTGCCTTGCCGACCGGCGTACGCGTGGCGGCAACGATGTAGGCGTCTTGAATCTGCTTGCTCATGGCTATCTCCGATAGCCGGGATTCGGGATTCGGGAGTTGGGATTCGTCAAAGCGAATCCGCGTGCCCGAATGTTCCTGCCCGGCGGATGAATTTGGTGGAAGCGAGAAAGTTGGAGGGCAGGGGATCCGCTGTTACGAATCCCCAATCCCCAATCCCAAATCTCAGTTCCTCAACGGCTTGCCGGTCTTGAGCATGTGCCCAATCCGCGCCTGGGTCTTTTCCTGCTGGGCCAGTTCGACGAAGTGCTTGCGCTCGAGCTTGAGCAACCATTCTTCGTCCACCAACGCGCCGCGATCGACTTCGCCGCCGCAGACCACGGTGGCGATGCGGGTGGCGATCTCGTAGTCGTATTCGCTGATGAAACGGCCTTCCAGCATGTTGACCAGCAGCATCTTGAAAGTGGCGATACCCACATCGCCGGCGACCTGGATGCGACGGGCCGGCAGCGGAGCGCGGTAGCCACCCTCGGCCAGCGCACGGGCTTCGGCCTTGGCGATGTGCAGTGCCTCGTAGCTGTTGAAGACGATCTTGTCGGTGGCACGCAGCAGGCCCAGCTCCTTGGCGTTGACCGCCGAGTTGGACACCTTGGCCATCGCGACGGTTTCGAAGGTCTTCTTCAACTCGGCGAATACGTCGCCGCCCGGACCCGCCGCAATCGAAGCGCGGACCGCGATTTCCTTCAGGCCGCCACCGGCCGGCAGCAGGCCGACGCCGGCCTCCACCAAGCCGATATAGCTTTCCAGCGAGGCCACGGTCTTGGCGCTATGCATCTGGAACTCGCAACCGCCGCCCAGTGCCAGGCCGCGCACCGCGGAAATCACCGGCACCTGCGCATACTTGATGCGCTGGCTGGTGGCCTGGAAATTGGCGACCAAGGCTTCGAATGCATCCACCTTGCCGGCCTGCAGCAGGCCAAGCGCGCCGGCCAGGTCCGCACCGGCAGAGAAGGGCTCCTTCTGCTGCCAGATCACCAACCCGGCGAAGTCCTTCTCGGCGCGGCCGACGACTTCCTGCAGGCCGTTGAGCACGTGGTCGGACACGGTGTTCATCTTGGTCTTGAAGCTGACCACAGCGATGTCGTCGCCGTCATGCCACATGCGCACGCCGTCGTTTTCGAACACGGTCTCGCCCGGCGAGAACTGCTCGCCCAGCAACGGATCGGGGAAGCGCTGGCGCTTGTAGACCGGCAGGGCAGAGCGCGGCAGTTTGGCATCGCGCGCCGGGCTGTACGAGCCTTCCGCACCATGCACGCCATCGCGGCCGTCGAACACCCAGTTCGGCAGCGGCGCGCTGCTCATGCTCTTGCCGCTGGAAATATCTTCGGCAATCCACTGTGCCACCTGTTTCCAGCCGGCGGCCTGCCAGGTTTCGAACGGGCCGAGCGACCAGCCGTAGCCCCAGCGGATCGCCAGATCCACGTCGCGCGCGGTCTCGGCGATGTCGGCCAGGTGATAGGCGCTGTAATGGAACAGGTCGCGGAACGTGGCCCACAGGAACTGTGCCTGCGGGTGCTGGCTTTCACGCAGCTTGGCGAACTTTTCCGCCGGGTTCTTGATCTTCAGGATCTCGACCACTTCCGGCGCGGCAGTGCGATCAGCGGCGCGGTAATCCTGCTTCTGCAGGTCCAGCACCACGATGTCCTTGCCGACCTTGCGGAAGATGCCGGCGCCGACCTTCTGGCCCAGCGCGCCCTTGGCGATCAGCGCTTCCAGCCACTTCGGCGCGGTGAAGTACTGGTGCCACGGGTCGTCCGGCAGGGTGTCGCCCATGGTCTTGATGACGTGCGCCATGGTGTCCAGGCCGACCACGTCCGAGGTGCGGTAGGTGGCCGACTTGGGGCGGCCGACCAGCGGGCCGGTCAACGCATCGACTTCATCGAAGCCCAGGCCGAACTCCTGCGTGTGATGGATGGTGGACAGGATCGAGAACACGCCGATGCGGTTACCGATGAAGTTCGGGGTGTCCTTGGCATACACCACGCCCTTGCCGAGCGTGGTGACCAGGAAGGCTTCCAGACCTTCGAGCACGGCCTTGTCGGTGCCCTTGGCCGGAATCAGTTCGGCCAGGTGCATGTAGCGCGGCGGGTTGAAGAAATGCACGCCGCAGAATCGGTGGCGCAGCTGCTCGGGCAGCACGTCGGAAAGCTTATTGATGCCCAGGCCGGAGGTGTTGGAGGCCAGCACGGCATGATCGGCCACGAACGGAGCGATCTTCTTGTAGAGGTCCTGCTTCCAGTCCATCCGCTCGGCGATCGCCTCGATGATCAGGTCGCAGTCGCGCAGCTGCTCCAGGCCGCTTTCGTAGTTGGCCGGGGTGATCGCTTCGGCTAGCGCCTTGCTGGCGAGCGGGGCAGGGCTGAGCTTGCCGAGATTGGCGATGGCCTTGAGCACGATGCCGTCGGCCGGACCTTCCTTGGCAGGCAGGTCGAACAGCACGGTGTCGACACCGGCATTGGTGAGGTGCGCGGCGATCTGCGCGCCCATGACGCCGGCACCGAGCACGGCGGCGCGACGGACTAGCAACGGATTGGACATAGCAATGGCCTCTTGGTGGAGCGTTTACGGTGTGGAATGAGCACGGAACCCGGGTTCCGCGAAACGAATGAGTTCGCGCGCCGCGCGCGTGCGGTGGTCGGCCTCGCTGACGCCCGCCGGGCGCTTGATCAAGCCGAAGTCGGCCATGGCGTAGGTGAGTGCGCCGGCCAGGAAGTCCAGCCGCCAATACAGCTCTTCCTTGCTCAGGCCCGGCACGCAGACGGCGATGGCCTTGCCGAATTCGCGCAGCACATGACCGTAATGGTCGGACAGGAACTTGCGCAGGTTGTCGTTCTTTTCGGCGTAGGCGCGGGCAATCACGCGCACGAAGGCGCCGCCGTTCTGGCGGTCCTGCGCCATCGCCAGTGCCGGCTCGACGAAGGCTGCGAGCACGGCAGTGAGCTCGCCGGGCCGGGTTTTCCTTGCCGCCTCCAGCTGCTGCAGCCGTGCGGCAGTCATCTCGTCCATCCGGCGGCGGAACACCTCATTGACCAGGTTTTCCTTGGAGCCGAAGTGATAGTTGACCGCAGCGATATTCACGTCGGCCTGGGTGGTCAGCTGCCGCAGCGAGGTACCGGCAAACCCATGCTGGGCGAACAGCTCCTCGGCGGCACCGAGAATGCGGTCCTTGGTGGAGAAGTGGGCAGGCTTGGGCATGCGCTGGGGTAAGGCTCAATCAAACGATTGTTTGAGTCTACGGGCTTGGTTGCAGCCGCGTCATGCGGCAATGCAGCACGATTCAGGGGGCGGTGTGCAAATGGATGGGCGACACGATAGAATTGACCATCGCAAAGAAGCCTAAGCCCGCGTTTTGACGCGGGTTTTTTTCATGATAACCTCGGGCCTTCAGTGGCCCGCCCAACGGAGAATTTCCCATGGCGCTGGAGCGCACCCTGTCCATCATCAAGCCCGACGCCGTTGCCAAGAACGTCATCGGCGAAATCTACAGCCGCTTCGAGAAGGCTGGCCTGAAGGTCGTGGCCGCCAAGTACAAGCAGCTGTCGCGTCGCGAAGCCGAAGGCTTCTACGCCGTGCACCGTGAGCGTCCGTTCTTCAATGCGCTGGTCGAGTTCATGATCTCCGGCCCGGTGATGATCCAGGCGCTGGAAGGCGAAAACGCCGTTGCCGCACACCGTGACCTGCTGGGCGCGACCAATCCCAAGGACGCTGCGCCGGGCACCATCCGCGCCGACTTCGCTGATTCGATCGATGCCAACGCCGCTCATGGCTCGGATTCGGTCGAGAACGCTGCCAACGAAGTCGCGTATTTCTTTGCCGCCACCGAAGTGGTCTCGCGCTGAGGCCGAGAGAGTCGAATCGTGAATGAGGTCGTGATCCCCTCCGTGCTGCAGGACGTTCCCGTCCGTACCCCGGAACTGCGCAAGCAGAACCTGCTCGACCTCGACCGCGAGGGACTGGAGCGCTTCTTCGCCGACACGCTCGGCGAAGCGCGCTACCGTGCCCATCAGGTGATGAAGTGGATCCACCATCGCTACGTCACCGATTTCGACCAGATGACCGACCTCGGCAAGGCATTGCGTGCGAAGTTGCACCAGCATGCCGAGGTCCTCGTCCCCAACGTCGTGTTTGACAAGCCCTCTACCGACGGCACCCACAAATGGCTACTGGCCATGGGCACCGACGGCAAGAACGCCATCGAAACCGTGTACATCCCCGACAAGGGCCGCGGCACGCTGTGCGTGTCCTCCCAGGTCGGCTGCGGCTTGAACTGCACGTTCTGTTCAACCGCCACCCAGGGCTTCAACCGCAACCTCACCACCGCCGAGATCATCGGTCAGGTGTGGGTCGCTGCGCGTCACCTGGGCAACGTGCCGCATCAACAGCGCCGCCTCACCAATGTGGTGATGATGGGCATGGGTGAGCCGTTGATGAATTTCGACAACGTCGTGCGCGCGATGAGCGTGATGCGCGACGATCTGGGCTACGGCCTGGCCAGCAAGCGGGTGACGCTGTCGACCTCCGGCCTGGTGCCGATGATCGACCGGCTCTCGACCGAAAGCGACGTATCGCTGGCAGTCTCCCTGCATGCCGCCAACGACACGCTGCGCGAGAGCCTGGTGCCGTTGAACAGGAAGTACCCGATCGCCGAGCTGATGGAGTCCTGCGCGCGCTATCTGCGCGGCAGCAAGAAGCGCGATTCGGTGACCTTCGAATACACCTTGATGAAGGGCATCAACGACCAGCCGGAGCATGCGCGCCAGCTGGCCCGGTTGATGCGGCAGTTCGATAATGCGGTGCAGTCCAAGGACGCCGGCAAGGTCAACCTGATTCCGTTCAATCCGTTCCCTGGTACGCGTTACGAGCGCTCGGGCGAGACGGAGATTCGCGCATTCCAGAAGATCCTGCTCGATGCGCAGGTGCTGACGATGGTTCGCCGCACCCGTGGCGACGACATTGATGCGGCATGCGGGCAACTCAAGGGGCAGGTCATGGACCGTACCCGTCGCCAGGCGGAGTTCCGCCGCACATTAGAAGGGCAGGCCGATCGAGATGCGGCAGCGTGAACTCGCGTTAATGGCGGCCGTGGCGATCGCGTTGTGTGCGGTCGGTTGCGGTGGTCGTAATGCCAAGGCCGGCTCGGCCAAGAGCGTGGAGGAAGTCGCGCCGGTGTACTCGTTCCGCGACGACAAGGCCACCAAGAATCGCCTTGCCGTACAGGAAAAGCTGGGGCTTGCCAGTAACCGGCTACAAACCGGCGACTACGCAGGTGCCGAGGAGCAGGTTCGAGCCGCACTGAAGAAGGATCCGCAGTCGGTGGATGCCATCGGCATGCTGGCGCTGATCCAAGGGGGGCGGGGCGATGTGGCCGGCTCCGGCGCTTCTTATCGCCGTGCGGCCGAATTGGCGCCGCAGCGGGGCGATGTGCTGAACAACTACGGTGCCTGGCTGTGCGCCAACGGCTCGCCTGCCGAATCGCTGCTGTGGTTCGACCGGGCGCTGACCGACCGCAACTATGCATCTCCAGCGTCTGCGCTCGGTAATGCCGGTGGCTGTGCGATCAAGGCCGGCCAACCCGAACGCGCAACCGGCGATTTGCGCAAGGCGCTCGAACTGGACCCGAATAATCCCTATGCGCTGGAGTCGATGGCGCGCCTGGAAGCGGGGCGTCGTCATTTTTTTGAGGCGCGCGCCTTCATCGAACGGCGGCTTGCGGCTGCACGGGCAACGGCTTCCGTGTTACAACTCGCCATTCAGATTGAGCAAGGGCTAGGCGACAAGGTAGCTGCCAGCCGTTACCAACAGCGGTTGGTCAAGGAATTTCCTGACGCAGCGACCGCTAACCCCGGGGCCAATGCATTGTGATCAGTGATTCCAATCCGAACCCTTTCGAGCAGGAAAAGGGCTGCGGAACGCAGTTGCGCGAGGCGCGTGAAGCTGCAGGTCTGAGCGTGGACGAGGTCGCCGGCAAGCTGCGCATGCCTGCCCGGGTGGTGCATTCGCTGGAGCAGGAAGAGTGGCAGCGCCTGGGTGCGCCGGTGTTCGTACGCGGCCAGTTGCGCAGTTATGCGCGCCTGCTGCAGGTCGACCTGGAGCCGCTGCTGCAGCAGGCGACCATCGCACCCATCGAACCGGTCAAGTTGGTCAGCCATACGCATACCCCGCGTGCCCGGCGCATTCTCGAAAGCACTGCGCGCAAGGCGATGTATGTGGTCATCACCGGTGTGTTCGCCGTGCCGGTCTGGTACGCAACGCGTTCGCACCTGGATGGCAAGGCGCCAAGCACGGTATCGCTGGACAGCATGCCGGTTGCGGCCAAGGCCGGTGCTCCCGCTGCCGCGACGCAGCCCGCCGCCGCACCGCGCGAACAGCCGGCGCCCTATATCGCGTCGATGACGCCGGTGCCGCGTACCGCCACCACCGATGAAGCGCCGGCAGCCGCCGGAGCCGGCGACCTGTCGCTGAGTTTCAGCGGCGACAGCTGGGTGCAGATCCTGGCCCCGGACGGCAGCGCGGTCGAGAAGGCGCTGATTCGCGCTGGCGAACGCCGCAGTTATTCGCCAGGTCAGGTGGGCCGCATCGTGCTGGGCAATGCGTCGGCGGTACAGGTTCAGCAAGGCGGCAGTATCGTCGATGTGAAACCGTTCCAGCGCGCTAACGTGGCTCGTTTTGCGGTATCCTCCGACGGCTCCGTGGTACCTGCTTCCGAGTGAAGCGGACTGCGGTTTTTCATTTTTCCCTTTTGATGTCCGCGCCTCCGGGATGACGGAGCGAGAGTACGCATGGCGATCGACGATCTGCTGGACGAACACGAACAAGGCGAACGCGTTCGTTCCTGGTTGAGAAAGAATGGGGCGGGACTGGTGGGCGGTGTGGTGCTCGGCCTGGCCCTGATCCTGGGCTGGCAGTGGTGGCAGAAGCACACCACGACCGCACTGGTCGAAGCCAACACCCGCTACGAGGCGGTGGTGAAGTCGATCCAGGGCAAGGACCTGGAAAAAGCAGCCAAGGACATCGTGGCGCTGGACGACGGCAAGGGCGGTATCTACGCCGAATTGGCCGCATTGCGCCTGGCCAAGGCCCAGGTCGATGCCGGCAAGAATGCCGAAGCGATCAAGACCCTTCGTGACGTGCCCGCCGAAGGCGAACTCAAGCAGATCGTGCAGCAGCGCCTGGCGCGTGTGCTCACCGAGAGTGGCAAGCCGGACGAAGCGATCAAGCTGCTGGCCGATGCGCAGGACCACGCCAGCCTGGAGATCCGCGCCGATGCGCTGGTGGCCCAGGGCAAGCCGGACGAGGCGCGTGCGCTGTACACCAAGGCCCTGACCACGGTGGATGTGGCCTCGCCGCAGCGCCGCTTGCTGGAAACCAAGCTGATGGATGTGGGCGGTAAGGTGCCTGATCCGGCGGAGCAGATTTGATGAAGCAGGTTGATATGTATAAGCGCGTTGCGTTGATTGCTGTGATGGGTCTGTCGCTGGCCGGCTGCAGCACGGTCAAGGGCTGGTTTGCCGGGAAAGATGCTGCTGCCAAGAAGGCGCAGGAACCTGCCGAGCTGGTCAAGTTCGAGCCGTCGGTCAAGGTTGACAAGATCTGGTCTACCGGCGTCGGCAAGGGCGAGGGGCATATCGGCGTGCGTCAGCGCCCGGCCGTGGCCGATGGCAAGGTGTATGCAGCGGCCATCACCGGCGGCGTGCAGGCGCTGGACCTGCAGACCGGCAAGCGTGTATGGGAATACAAGCCCAAGAAGGAAGAGCGCAACGATCGCAAGTTCAAGCAGCGCCTGTCCGGTGGCCCGGGCGTGGGCGAAGGCCTGGTGGTGATCGGGACCTTGTCCGGCGATGTGATTGCGTTGAACCAGGCCGACGGCACCGAAAAGTGGCGCGCCAAGGTCCCCAACGAAGTGATCGCCGCGCCGGCCATTGCGCAGAGCCTGGTGCTGGTGCGCAGCAACGATGGACGCGTCAGCGCATTCGATGCAGCCACCGGCGAGCGTCGTTGGTTCCATGCCGAAGAAGGTCCGACGCTGTCGGTGCGCGGTAACGCGCCGATCGTGACCGGCCCGGGCGTGCTGTTCGTGGGCAACGACAGCGGCACCTTGAGCGCGCTGGCGCTGCAAGACGGCCGTCCGTTGTGGGAGCAGGCCATCGGCGTGCCGGAAGGCCGCACCGAGCTGGAGCGCATGTCCGACGTGGATGGTGCGCCGGTGCTGGATGGCACCACGCTGTACGCCACCAGCTTCAAGAACGAAACCCTGGCGCTGGAAGGCCCGAGCGGTCGCCCACTATGGACGCGCGATCACGGCGGCGCCGGTGGCGTCGGTGTGTCGTCGGCCGTGGTGGTGGTGTCCGATAACGCCGGTTCGGTGTGGGGCCTGGACAAGAGCAGCGGCGCGGCGATGTGGTCGCAGGCTGCCCTGGCACGTCGCTCGCTGACTGGTGTTGCCATCCAGGGCGACTACGCCGTGGTCGGTGACTACAAGGGCTACCTGCACTGGCTGAAACTCAGCGACGGTGCACTGGCCGCGCGCGCTCGCGCTGGACGCGACACGCTGCTGGCGCAGCCGCAGGTCGTCGATGGCATTCTGCTGGTACAAAACACCGACGGCGATCTCTCCGCCTTCCGGTTGGCACAATAAGGACCTTGCGATGCTGCCCCTGGTCGCCCTGGTTGGACGGCCCAATGTCGGCAAGTCCACCATCTTCAATGCGCTGACGCGCACCCGCGACGCGCTGGTCCACGACCAGCCCGGCGTCACCCGCGACCGTAACTACGGCGTCTGCCGGCTGGACGAGCAGCAACCCTTCATCGTTGTCGATACCGGCGGTATCGCCGGCGACGAGGAAGGCCTTGCCGGCGCCACGGCGCGTCAGGCGCGTGCCGCCGCCGGCGAAGCGGATCTGGTGCTGTTCGTGGTCGATGGCCGCGAAGGTGCTTCCTCGCTCGATGACGAGATCCTGGCCTGGCTGCGCAAGCTGGCGCGGCCGACCGTGCTGGTCATCAACAAGATCGATGGCACCGACGAAGAGACCGTGCGCTCGGAATTTGCGCGTTACGGCTTCTCCGACGTGGTGGCGTTGTCTGCGGCGCATCGTCAGGGTATCGACGAACTGCTAGAGGAAGTGGGCGCACGCCTGCCCGAGGAAGGGTCCGGCGAGTTGCTGGACAACGACCCGGCGCGCGTGCGGATCGCCTTCGTGGGCCGCCCGAATGTAGGCAAGTCGACGCTGGTCAATCGCCTGTTGGGCGAAGAGCGCATGATCGCGTCCGAAGTGCCCGGCACCACCCGTGATTCGATCGCGGTGGATCTGGAGCGCGACAATCGCCAGTACCGCCTGATCGATACCGCCGGCTTGCGCCGTCGCGGCAAGGTGGAAGAGGCGGTCGAGAAATTCAGTGCGTTCAAGACGCTGCAGGCGATCGAGCAATGCCAGGTCGCGGTGTTGATGCTGGACGCCACCGAAGGTGTGACCGATCAGGATGCGACGATTCTCGGTGCGATCCTGGATGCCGGCCGTGCCTTGGTCGTTGCAATCAATAAGTGGGACGGGCAAAGCGATTACCAACGCGCGCAGGCCGAAGATCTACTTTCGCGCAAGCTCGGTTTCGTCAGCTGGGCCGAGGCGGTGCGGATCTCTGCGTTGCATGGCTCGGGCATGCGCGAGCTGTTCCAGGCGATCCACCGCGCGCACGCCTCGGCGACACACGAATTCAGCACCAGCGAAGTGAACCAGGCACTGGAAATCGCCTACGAGACCAATCCGCCGCCTAGCATCCGTGGGCATGTCTCCAAGCTGCGGTATGTGCATCCGGGCGGAGCGAATCCGCCGACCTTCATCGTGCATGGCACGCGCCTGAAGGTATTGCCTGAGTCGTACAAGCGCTACCTGGAAAACTTCTTCCGCAAGCGCTTCAAGCTGGTCGGCACGCCGGTGCGTTTTATCTTCCGCGAGGGTGCTAACCCCTACGAGGGTAAGAAGAACGTGTTGACCGAACGTCAGGTCGCACGCAAGCGGCGCCTGATCCGGCACGTTAAGGGTAAGTAAGTGCATCGAGGCCGCCTGATACGCAATGTTTCAGGCGGTGTTGGAAGCTCGATGGTCTGTCGAGCGGTGAGTTGCAGATCGCTCCTGTAGATCGGGACCACGAAGCTCTGAACGACGTTCGTAAGTGTGCGAGCAACGGCTAAAACCGTCTCCACCACGTGCATGTGCCTGTTTCCAGCATTGGCGACCGTGGTGCTTGGCCGAAATCTTGAGGTCACGCGCAATGGCGTGCGTTGTTCGAAGGCACATGCTGCTTCAACAACCGAGCGATGCCGCCGTCTTTCGCGGTAGCGGGGCACTGGTATCCTGCGCGACATGACCGACTATCCTTCCCGCATCCCTTACGCGCAGGCGCTGCAGATTCTGCGTGCTGTCGCGGCCAGCAACCGTTCGCCCGATGAAAACATCGCTACCTCGCGTGCCGATGGGCGAATTTCCGCTGCCGATCTGATTGCACCGCTGCCACTACCGCCATTCGCCAACAGTGCAATGGATGGCTTTGCGCTGCGGCATGCTGATGTTGCTGCAGGCGATGCGTCGTTGCAGCTGGTTGGCGAACAGTTCGCCGGCGAGCGTTGGGCTGGAACACTGGGCGCAGGGCAATGCCTGCGCATCACCACCGGCGCGCCGCTGCCCGATGGCGCCGACACCGTGATTCCCAAGGAAGAGGCCGACGAGCACGACGGCACCGTGCGGTTTCGCACCATGCCTGCACCGGGCGCAGCCGTGCGATTGGCCGGCAGCGACGTACGCGCGGGCGATCTGGTGATACAGGCCGGGCAGGTGCTGACGCCGGCGCGGATTGGCCTGGCGGCGGCACTTGGCGTGTCGCGCCTTGCGGTGGCGCCGCGCCCGACCATCGCGGTGCTTGCCACCGGTGACGAGTTGATCGAGCCGGGCATGCCGCTCGGGCCGGGCCAAATCTACAACAGCAACCGCGACATGCTGATGGCGCAGCTACGGGCGCTGGGCTACGCGCCAACTGCGTGGCCGACCTTGCCGGACGACCCGCAGCGCATTCGCACGATGCTGGAAGATGCGGCGGCGGCGTTCGATGTGGTGATCACCTGCGGCGGCGTCTCCGCCGGCGAAAAGGATTATCTGCCGCGGCTGATCGGTGAGCTGGGCCGCATTCACTTCTGGCGCGTGCGCATGCGCCCGGGCATGCCGGCGGTGCTGGGGCAGATTGGCCGCTGCCTGGTGCTGGGCCTGCCGGGCAACCCGGTGTCGGTGCTGGCAACGCTGATCGCCTACGGGGTGCCGTTGCTGGATGGATTGCAGGGGCGCAGCGAGCCGCGGCCGGTCTGGCATGCGGCGTTGGCAGCCCCCTGGGAAAAGCGCCACGAACGCCTGGAGTTCCTGCGCGGACGGCTGGAATGCGGCGAAGACGGACGTCTGACCGCGCTGCCGCACCGCGGCGACGCTTCGCACTTATTGCGTGGCGCGGCCGACAGCAACGCATTGATCGTCTTGCCCGAGCAGGCGCGGCGTTTCGAGGCCGGCGAGATCGTGCGGGTGATTCCTTACGCGTTGTGAGCGCGCCGTGGATCGACTGTGCTCGGCCATGTAGTGCGTTGTTCGAAGGATGATGGGAGGGCGCAAAGCATGCGACGTGCTTGGCGCCGAGCGTGAATGCGCAGGGTGCGCATTCCCTGGCGTGCATATTGTTACGTGGCTTTGCAGCTGAAGCCTTGAACAGTCAAAGCGAGTCGCTCTATAGCCCCTCTCCCTGCGGGAGAGGGTTCGGGGGTGAGGGTATGCCGGAAGACAGCCATTTGTGCTGCCCAAGCTACCGTAATCCTCACACCAATGAACCCGGATCGCACCGCTAATCAGTCAGTCGGCCAACCGACATCACACGTTCAATTCCCCGCCCACCTTCAACCAACCGCACTACCGCAGAACGCGGCGTAATCGGCATAACCGGCAAATACCGCGCCTGGCGCGCACACCGGACACTGCGGATCAGGTGGCAGGCGGATCTCGCGGAAGCGCATCGACAGCGCGTCGAAACTGAGCAGGCGGCCGGCCAGACTGTCGCCGATGCCAAGCAGCAACTTGATCGCCTCGGTGGCCTGCAAGAGCCCGATGACGCCGGGCAGCACGCCGAGCACGCCGGCCTCGGCGCAACTGGGCGCAAATTCCGGCGGTGGCGGTTCGGGAAACAGGCAGCGGTAGCAGGGTGCGTGGCCACGATGGCGCCCCGCATCGAAGACACTCACCTGGCCTTCGAACTGTTGCACCGCGCCGTACACCAGAGGCTTGCCAAGTTTGACGCAGGCGTCGTTGAGCAGATAACGCGCTGGAAAGTTGTCCGCGCCATCGATCACCAGATCGACATCGTGCAGCAGTGCTTCGACATTGCCCGCGGTGACGCGTGTCTGCACCGCATCGACCTGTACGCGCGGATTGAGCGCAGCGATGCGTTGCGCTGCGGAGTTCACCTTGGCGAGGCCGACGCTGTCTTCGGTGTGCAAAATCTGGCGCTGCAGATTGCTGCGGTCCACCACATCGTCATCGGCGATGCGCACGTGGCCGACACCGGCGGCGGCGAGATAGAACGCGGCTGGCGAGCCAAGCCCACCCGCGCCGATCAGCAGTACGCGCGCGCGCGACAGCCGCCGCTGCCCTTCCATGCCCACCTGGGTCAGGCGCAGATGCCGCGAATACCGCTCGAGAAAATCCTGCTCGTCCGCTGGCAGCGTCGGGCGCACGACCGGCAGCCCGTCGCGTAGCCAGGCAGTGGTGCCGCCCAGCACGGAGGTGACGTTGCCGTACCCGTGCGCCCGCAGCACGTCTGCCGTGTGTGCGGAGCGTTTGCCGCTTTGGCAGATCAGCACGATCTCGCGCGCAGGGGTGGAGAGATGCTGTTCGGGTGCGGTTTCCAGATCGGTCTGCGCGATCGCCAGCGCACCTTCGGCCTGGCCGCCGGCGCGTTCGTGCAGCTGCCGGATGTCGATCAGCAGGGCACCGTGCAGGGCGCGCGCGCGCGCGTCGGCGGGAGAGATGTCGTGGCTGCTCATGGCGCCATTGTCGCGCAAACGCAGGCGCCGTACCTGCAGTGTGGTGTCGCTTTGCTCGAAGCTGGCGCAAGCCGATGAACGCCGCGTCACGGTGCAGGCGTGCGCGTGGCCGGGATCACGCTGCATTGTGTGCGGCGCGGCTGTAATTCGCACCCGTCAGGGCAGTGCGGCTTGCCCGGCCCGGTTCGCCCCGTCTTGCGTAACGCGCTCCCTCGCGGGCCATCGCAACGACCGCCTCAGGAGAGACACATGTTCATCGCATCCCCGCGCAACGCTGTTGCGCGCCACCTCGTTGCCCGCCGTCGGCTGGCGCTCTGGATTGGGCTGGCGTTGGGCGGCAGCGCACAGGCGCAGCAGACCACGCCCGACGCCGCGCAGCCCACCGCCACCCTGGACGCGGTACAGGTCAAGGGCGTGCGCAGCAGCGTGGAAAGTGCGATTGCAACCAAGCAGTCCAACCCGGAGATCAGCGATTCGATCGTGGCCGAAGACATCGGCAAGCTGCCCGACAACAGCGTGGCTGCAGCGCTGCAGCGTGTCACCGGCGTGCAGGTGGCGCGCGCCGGTGGCGAGGTGGGGCAGGTGCTGGTGCGCGGCTTGCCCAACGTGGTCACCACCCTGGACGGGCGTAACGTGTTCACCACGGTGGGGCGCGACATGGAGCTGGCCGATGTGCCGGCCGAGTTGCTGCGCAGCGTGGATGTGTACAAGACCACCGGCGCGCAGTTTCAGGAAGGCGGCATTGCCGGCGTGGTCGACGTGCACTTGCGACGGCCGTTCGATTTCGATCAGGACAGCACCATTGCCGGCAGCGTCAGCGCATTGCGCGGCGACCAGTCCGGCAAGACCGTTCCCAACGGCAGCCTCACGCTGAGCCAGCGCCGCGATACCGAGGTGGGGCGGATGGGCTGGATGGGCAGCGTGTCGTACCAGCGTCGGCCGTATCAGGAATCCAACACGCTTTACGGCACCTACGATCTCAAACCGAATCCGGTCGATCCCAGCCAGCAACTCTACGTGCCCTACAGCACGGGAGGGTTGATGGCGCGCGGCGACCGCAAGCGCAAATCGGCCAATTTTTCCTTTCAGTGGGCACCGGGCGACAACAGCGAGGTGTATGTCGACACGCTGTACATCGGCTACGACAATCGGCCGCAGGTGAACTACTGGCTGCCATTCCCCGGGTTGGCGACACCGGAAAACACCGCGTCGGTGAGCGTGCGGCCCGGCACCAACGTGCTGGATGGGCTGGTCGCGCGCGACATGCGTACCCTGTCGAGCACGCAGGCGCACAAGAACGCCTCCGATACCTATCAGGCCGCCCTGGGCGGGCGTTGGAGCGGCGAGCGCATGCGCCTGAGCAGCGAGGTTGCCTATACCTACAGCACCGCCAAGAACCGCTCTTTCACGCTGGACATGACCACCCAGGCGCCGCTTCTGCACATGCGCTCCGGCGGCGGCGCAGCCGACACCTGGATCACCCAGGCCGACGGCAGCAGGTACGACATCGCCGCGCCGGGCAATTGGGAATTGACGCAGTACTACGACAGCTGGAACGCGCAGGAAGGCGAGGAGTGGGCGTGGCGCGGCGATGCCGACATCACGCTCGAGCTTGGGCCACTGCGGTCGCTGGAGGTCGGTGCGCGCGCCAGCAGGCGCACGGCGACCAACCATTCCGGCGACACCGGTGCGCGCAACAACATCAGCGGTGCGCCGCTGCTGTTGAGCGGTGTGCCTGGGCTGGCATCGGTAACGCCGGGCAACATGCTCGACGGTGCGCGTGCGTTTACCAGCGACCGCTGGGCCGCAGCCAATCAGGACGTGCTGCTGCAGCAGAGCGCACACTTGCGCTCGGCCATGGGGCATGGCGCGGATGCGCCGGACGAGAATCCGGCACTGTTCTTTGACGACCGCGAAGACAATTACGCGCTTTATGCGCAGGTGAATTACGGCTTTTCCATGGGCTCTATCCCGGTGGATGGACGTATCGGTGCGCGCGCGACGCGGCTGGATTCCATGCTGCAGGGGAGCCAGTCGCTGGATGGTGTGTTGAGCCCGGTCAGC
Organism: Xanthomonas cannabis pv. cannabis; assembly: GCF_000802365.1. Lineage (GTDB taxonomy): Bacteria > Pseudomonadota > Gammaproteobacteria > Xanthomonadales > Xanthomonadaceae > Xanthomonas > Xanthomonas cannabis. The sequence continues at coordinate 13,320 of NZ_JSZE01000041.1, read as the reverse complement.
ATCGATCGGCGCATCCACAAGGTGTTGCCCAACTACAGCGCCAACCTGACCCTGCACGACAACCTGATGCTGCGTCTGGCCGGCAGCACCACCATCACGCGGCCGGAGTTTGCCGACCTCAACCCGCAGCTGGCCTTGTACCAGTCCACCGAATCGCTGCCGGCACGTGGCAACGGCGGCAATCCACAGCTGCGCCCGGTGGAATCACGCAATGCCGATGTGTCGCTGGAATGGTATTTCCGCCCGGGCTCGTTACTGTCGGTGGCCGGCTTCCATCGCAGGATCGATGGCTATATCCAGAACTACGCGGCCGACGAGCCAATCGGCGGCGTCGTGTATTCGATCAGCCAGCCGCGCAATGCGGGCGAGGGCACGTTGAAGGGCGTGGAAGTGGGGTACACGCAGTTCTACGACTTCCTGCCGGGCTGGTTGTCGGGCTTTGGCAGCCAGCTCAACTACACCTATATTTCTGCAGAAGCCGACTCGCCAGAGGGCATTCGTCAGCCGCTGACCAACGTGTCCAAGAATGCCTACAACGCGATCCTGATGTATGAGTACGCGCACTTTTCTGCGCGCGTGGCCTACAACTGGCGCGGCGATTACGCGGTGAGTTTCAACAGCTCCGGCGACCAGCCCGAGCAGATCAATCAGGGGCGGGAGAAGTGGCTGGACGTGGCATTCAACTACGAGCTCAATGAGCACCTGACCCTGTTTGCCGAGGCGACCAATCTGTTGGGAACCACGACCACGAATTACTTTGGCCGTCGTGGCGGCGATTTCCCGCGCGAGATCGCATCGCCGGAGCGCACCTATACGCTGGGCTTTCGGTTCCGGCTATGACCGGCCTTGGCATCAGGCTCACCGCCGCAGCGGTACCGTAAGCACGACACGGACGGTGCGGCGTCAGCTTCGCGCTCGCGGCAGGGCGCAGGCGCTGGCATGCCCAGCGCAGCAGCATTCCGTCTGATGATCGCCAGGCCTTCCGTCTTCGGCTTTATGTACAAGGAATCCTTCATGACCCCCGACATCGATGCGCAACTGAAACAGCTGGAAGAGCAATTACCCGAGATGCGCAGCCAGCATCCGGACGATTTCTGGGATGTGTTCCATGCGCGTGCCGAAAAGATCACCGGCGCGGCCGAATCCCAGGAACAGGCCGCGCAGATCGTCAAGCGCATCGAGGAGATTCTGGCGGCCAACCAGCTTGGGCCTGCCGACCCCGGCGCGTGACCGGAGCGCCGTTCGCGCATCCAATGCGATCTGGCGAATGCTTCCGCTGGCGTGACTGCCTAGTAGAGGCCCCCCATGCCGGCCGGTTCTCACCCGCGCGGCACCGGCTACTTCCGTCGCCGCATCAGCCGGCCGTGTGCTCGGGGTGCACGCGGCCACCTTCGCCCGGATGGGCCAATGTTCCCTGGGGATCGCGAGCCGCAGTGAAGCCAACTGGCTGCCTGGCCAGCGACGCGATGCGCCGCTAACACGCTGTTTCGGCGAGACGTGAAGCCGGCGCATGCGCCGCGTTCCGCAGCGTGCGGCGGTTCACGCACTGCTAGCCAGGCAAACCGCAGCGTGGCCAGGTCATGCACGAGGACTCACGATGCCGTCGCCGACCACGCCGCACCAGTGCCCACAGGCACGGTTGTCATATGTCGCTCCACTCGATGCAGCCATCGCACAGGCGCCCCACTGGGATGTATTGCCGCAGTTGCTGCGCGATGGCTATCTGTTTGTCGGCAAACAATGCGACGTACTGGGCAGCGACGCGTTTGCTGCGCGGCTGGCATTGCGGCCGGTCGTGTTTGCACGCGGCCCGGATGCGGTTGCCACGTTCTATCATCCGGGGCGCTTCACGCGCGTTGCGGCGCTCCCACCCACGACCTTGCGCCTGCTTCAGGGCAAGCGCAGCGTGCAGCAGCTCGATGGCAATGCGCACCTGCACCGCAAGCAGTTATTCATGGCCGTACTATCGCCGGCGCAGACCTCGCGCCTGGTCGACTGTTTTGTGGACGAGTGGCAGCAGCAGGCCGGCAGTTGGGCACGCAGCGCCTACGCCGTACTGCAGCACGAAGCCGAGCATGTGCTGTATCGCGCAGCGTGTCGCTGGGCGGGGTTGGCGCTACACGGGCAGGACAGCCGCGCGATGGCACGCGATGTGGCGGCCATGATCGACGGCGCCGGTGCAGTCGGCCTGCGCTGGTTACGCGGCTGGCACGGTCGTCGGCGGGTCGAACAGTGGGTAGGGCATAGCGTACGTCATCTGCGCCGAGCAAAAACCCCCTGCGCAGTCGAGCACTGCAGCGGCCGTGGTGACGCACCGTGAGCTCGATGAACAGCCAGTGAGCTCGGCCGTCGCCACGACCGAGCTGATCAATCTGCTGCGGCCGATTGTGGCGATTGCACGCTGGATCAGCTTTGCCGCGCTCGCGCTGCATGAAGACCCGACGTTGCGCCCGCGGTTACGCGCCGGCGAGCCGGGATTGCTGCAGAACCTGGTGCAGGAGGTGCGTCGCCACTATCCGTTCTTTCCGATGGTGGCGGGGCGGGTGCGGGTACCGTTCGAATGGCGCGGCCGGCCATTCCGGCAAGGCGACCGCATGATGCTGGACCTGTACGGAAGCAACCACCACCCGAGCGTGTGGCGACAGCCGCATGTGCTGGACCCTTCGCGTTTTCGGCAGTGGCAGGGCAGCGCGTTTGATTTTGTTGCGCAGGGTGGTGGTGTGTTCGACCGCGACCATCGGTGTCCCGGAGAGAACCCGACCATCTCGCTGCTGATGGCGGCGATGGATGCATTGGCCGCCAGCGACTACGTGCTACCGGTGCAGGACCTGCGTTATCTCCTGAACCGCTTCCCGAGCCGGCCGCGCAGCGGCATGGTGCTCAGCCATTTCCAGCCGGACGACAGACGCACACCGCGCGACCTTCATGCCGTGTGAGGACGCGGTGCGGCGCAGCAACATTCCTTCGCCACGTTGCGACGCGGGCGCGACGACCGAGTCACGTCATGCGGCCCAGCATGACAGGCACCTCATCCAGCTGGAGTTTTGCCGCCGTACGTCCTGGCTGGAAAGGGCCTACGCCGCCTGCGTGCATGGCTGGAAGCCGGCGAGATGCCCAGCCTGTTGCATAGCCCGTCGGCGCGCGGCAGCGCGCACCCCACTTCCTGAGGAGGCTACTCCGTGCGAGTGCTTTGCTGAAACGGCGTCAACGATTTGCGCGTGGAAACCGTGCCCGATCCGGTGCTGGTCAACCCACGCGATGTCATTCTGAAAGTGGGGCTCAGCACCACGTGCGGATCGGATCTGCATTTCATCGATGGCTATCTGCCCACCATGCGCGAAGGCGATGTCATCGGCCACGAGTTCATGGGTACGGTGGTCGAGGTCGGGCGTGCGGTGAAGCATGTGCGCGTCGGGCAACGGGTGGTGGTGCCGTCGTTTATTTCCTGCGGCGGCTGCTGGCATTGCGAGCGCAAGGAATTCTCGTTGTGCGACAACACCAACCCCAACTGGGACCTGCAGGAGCCGCTGTTGGGCCATCCCGCTGCCGGGATATACGGCTACACGCACGCGTTCGGGGGATATGCCGGCTCGCACGCGACCTATATCCGCGTTCCGCATGCGGATGTGGGTTGTTTCGAGGTGCCTGACGGCATCTCCGATGAAGACGCCTTGTTTCTGTCCGATGCCGGTCCCACCGGTTTCATGGGCGCGGATTTCTGCGATATCCAGCCCGGCGATACGGTTGCGGTCTGGGGCTGCGGTGCGGTGGGGCTGATGGCGATGCAGAGCGCGCGCATCCTGGGTGCCGAGCGCGTGATCGGCATCGACCGGCTACCGGAGCGCCTGGCGATGGCGCGCGACGTGCTGGGCCTGGAAGTGATCGACTACACGGCGGTCGACAGCGTGGTGGACGTGCTGCGCGAAATGACCGCTGGCCGCGGGCCGGATGCATGCATCGATGCGGTCGGCATGGAAGCCCATGGCACCGGTTTCGGCCATGCGTATGACCGCGTCAAGCAGGCCCTACATCTGCATACCGACCGCGGGCAGGCGCTGCGCGAGGCGATCCTGGCCTGCCGCAAGGGCGGCATTCTCTCGGTATTGGGCGTGTACGGGGTCATGGACAAATTTCCGCTGGGCGCCGTGATGAACAAGGGGCTCACCGTGCGTACCGCGCAGCAGCACGGGCAGCGGTATGTGCCCAGGTTGCTGGAGCTGGCACAGGCCGGGCGGCTGAAGTCCGGCTTCTTGCTGACCCACAAGATGCCGCTGGAAGATGCCGTGCGCGGCTATGACATGTTCAAGCACAAACACGACGGCTGCGTGCGTGCCGGATTTGTTCCCTAGCTCACGCGCACCGCGCGTGCAGCGATCAGTCGCCCTGCTGCAGATGCAGCAGGGTTTTCTACTGGCGTCAGTCGCCGGCTGCGTCTGCGTCGACAACGCCCGGGATGGCTGTTGCGTCGTTGAAGTGGCCGCGTAATGCGTCCACCCCGTGCTGCGGCTTTGCCAGCGGGGTAAGGTCCTTGCGATTGGCGCGACGCTCGGCGGTGGAGACCGACGTGGCCCGATCACGCTGATCCATCAACGGCTGCTGCAACTCGCCATCGCGGTTGAACGACCAGGCCAGCATCGGCTCGCCAAGCGGAAGCGTATCGCCAGGCCCGCCGTCCTTGCGCGAATGCCAGGTGTGCCAGGTCTTGCCGTAGCTGTTGATCTTGCTGCGCATCAGCTCCTTCTCTGCCACCAACGGTAGGTTGGGAGCGGACAACTGGCCGGACAGGATTTCGCCATTGTGCGGATGCCAGAACGCCCGCTCCGGTTCGGGCAGCTGCGCAAACAACGCTTCGGAGATGATGTACTCCACCCCGGTGAGATTGGCGCGGGCGGTATTGCCGTCGTAGAGCGCACATTGCGCCAGGTCTTCGTTGACCTGCTGGCAGTAGTGATGCGCTTCCATCTGCTGGTCCGGCGCGTCCTTCATCGGATGGAAGCCCACCAGATAGATGTCGAGCTTGCCGACCGGTCCATTGGGCTGCAGTACCTGGGCGCCGGCCTCCAGGACATTGGTCTTGGCGCTTTCCGGTGCGCCCGGCGGGGTGACCGATGGTGGACTGCGCGAACAGCTGGCGCACAGGGCAAGACCGATCAACAAGGCTGAATGTCGCATGGCAATCCAATAGGGGTGAGTATGCCCAGGCTAAGAGCGGCGGCGGTGGGCACGACGTGAGCGCCGACGGGTTGATGCGGCGCAGCTTCACCTCGCTTGAGCATCGGCTTCATGCGCTGGCCGCCATGCTGCGTGCATTACGACTGCGAGCATCGGCCTGCACGCCATGGCAACCACCATCCGCAAGATCGCCACGTTCAACGTCAACGGAATCGCCAGCCGCCTGCCGCATCTGCTGGAATGGCTCACGCGCGAGCAGCCTGACATCGTGGGCCTGCAGGAGCTGAAGGCGGTGCAGGAGGCCTTTCCGGAGCAGGCCATTCGCGATGCGGGTTACGGCGTGATCTGGCAAGGCCAGCGCGCCTGGAATGGAGTGGCGTTGCTGGCGCGCGGCGCCGACCCGGTGGAGATCCGCCGCGGCCTGCCATGGGACCCGAGCGACACGCAGAGCCGCTATCTGGAGGCGGCGATTCATGGCGTGGTGGTGGCCTGCCTGTATTTGCCTAATGGCAACCCGCAGCCCGGGCCCAAGTTCGATTACAAGCTTGCCTGGTTTGAGCGCCTGATCCGGCATGCGAAGACGCTGGTGGACCTGCCGCATCCGGTGGCCCTGATCGGCGACTTCAATGTGGTGCCCACTGATGCCGATATCTATGACCCCAAGGGCTGGCGCAAGGACGCCTTGCTGCAACCGGAAAGCCGCCAGGCCTACCAGACATTGGTGGAGCAGGGCTGGACGGACAGCCTGCTGGCCGTGCATGGCGACGCGCCGATCTATACCTTCTGGGATTATTTCCGGCAGCACTTCGCGCGTGATCGCGGTCTGCGTATCGACCATCTATTGCTCAACCGCGCACTGGCGCCGGGCCTGCAGAATGCCGGCGTGGACAAGTGGGTACGGGCGCTGGAGAAGGCCAGCGATCATGCGCCGACCTGGATCAGCGTGCGCATGCCCGATGCGATGCCTGAAGCGACTGTCGGCACGCAAGTAGCGCCGGCCGCACGCAAACGTGTGGCGGCGAAGAAAACGCCAGCGCGCAAGGCGGTAACGAAGAAGGCAACCAAGGCCGTTGCCAAGGCCGTTGCCAAGCGCGTGGCGAAGACTGCCGGTGCAGGCGCGGTGGCGAACCAGGACAAGGCCAGCAGCGTGCCTTCTGCCAAGGCTGCGCCCGCCCGCAAGGCGGCAGCGAAGAAGCGTACGCGTCGAGTCGGCACGTCGTAGCGAGATTGCGCAGGAAAGCGGTCGTCACTCGCTGTGGCGCACATCCGGAGCCAGCCACAGTCACTTCGTTATGAATGGTCCCCCACGCGTGCCAATAAACGGTGACGCTGGCATGTCCATGCAGCGACGCAGCCGGGCCGGTGCCGCTGTTCGCCTACGGTTTCTGCTGTCGCCTTTGAGCAATGTTCAACCGTTTGTTTTGCATGCGCGTGTTTCGATGCCCCGATCGGAGTACGCACACGCAGGCGCAGTGACTGACACAGCCAACACCTTTCAATCAGCAAGGCCCAGTCGCCGCCGCTTGATCCGGTGCAACACAAAGCCGGTAATACCGGTCAGCAGGATCAGCGCATTGCTGACGATGAACACGGCATTGCCCACCAGATAGCTGTACAGAATGAACAGCACCGAGGCGCTGATCTGGCCAATGAACAACCAGCGCGACACCCCTTGCGCCTCATCGGACGTCCATTGCTTGTAGATCTGGCGAATCAGGGTGGCGATGAGGATGGCGCTGGCCAGCCATCCGACGAGGTCGACGAAGTGCATGCGCTGTAATGGTGAGGGAGATGCCGGCGACTGTGCGACGCATGATGTGGGCAGCGTGTACGAGCAAGTTCAAGCGCGGCGCCTGCGTGCGCTACCCACGCAGTTCCGCGTGCACCCGGCCAGCCCGGCTGTACCGTCCACGCTGCAGCCCGGTATCCTAGCCGCCACGTCTCTCGGTCGGCAGTGCCTCGCTCATGATCAGCTACGCCGAAGCACTTGCCCTCGTGCAGCAGCAGGTCACCACGCTCGCCGGCGAGTGGGTGGACAGCGCCGCGGCCGAGGGCCGGGTGCTTGCGCAGACGCTGTCCAGCCCGGCCGAGCTGCCGCCTTTCGACAACAGTGCGATGGACGGTTTTGCCATCGCCACGGGTGGCCGTGGTGCAGCGGCCGGCAGCGCGCACGACGTGGCCGGCACCGTTGCCGCCGGCGCCGATGCGGTCGATGCCGAGGCGGGCGCTGCGTGGGAGATCATGACCGGCGCTGGCATCCCGGCCGGCGCCGATGCGGTGGTGCCGATCGAGCAGGTGGACGTGTTGAGCCAGGTGAGCTCGGGCCGTGGGCGCATCCGTCTGCGCGCCGATGTGCGTGCGGGGCAGCATATCCGTCGCCGCGGCGAGGATGTGCGCCTGCAGGACGCGGTGATCAGTGCCGGTACCGTGTTGCGTGGTGCGCACCTGATGCTGCTGGCCGGCCTGGGGTGCGCGCAGGTCAAGGTGGTACGCCGGCCACGCGTCGCCCTGATCGCAACCGGGCGCGAGTTGATCAGCGACCCCGCGCAGCCCTTGCAGCCTGGTCAGATCCGCGATGGCACCAGCAGCTACCTGCGCAGCCAGTTGCGCGCGGCGGGGGCGCAGCTGGTATGGCAGGGGCAGGTAGGCGATGACGATGCCGCGTTCGACGCCGCACTTGCGCAGGCGCGTGGTGCCGGCGCAGATGTGATTCTGAGTACCGGCGCGGTGTCGCGCGGGCGCTACGACTTTGTTCCCGATGCGCTGGCCCGGCATGCGGCCAGTCTGCTGTTCCACAAGGTTGCGGTGCGCCCTGGCAAGCCGGTGCTGCTGGCGCGCTTTGGCGATGGCGTGTTGTATGTCGGGTTGCCGGGCAACCCGATGGCCAGCGCGGCGGGGCTGCGGTTTTTTGTCGAGCCGGCGCTGCGTGGATTACTGGGCATGCCTGTCGAGGGGGGACTGCACGTGGCGTTGGACACCCCGATGCAGGCGCGGCCGATCTGGCGCCAGCACTTGCGTGCCCGGCTGCAGTGCAACGCGGCGGGCGTGCTGGGCGTGCACATCCTGCCGCAGCAGGAGTCGTTTCGGGTCGCGCCGTTGTTGCAGGCCAATGTCTGGGCGGTGCTGGAGCCGCAGGCGGATGCGGCCGCACCCGTCACCCATGTGGACGTCTTCGGGCTGGGGCATCTGCAGCCGGCGGCCCCGGTGCCGTTGTTGTGAAGCGGCCAGTGTCCATTCGTCCGCTTGTGCGCACTGCATGAGCGCGCTCCCTGCATGGACCGGCGTGGTGCTGGCCGGGGGGCGCTCCTCGCGCATGGGCCGCGACAAGGCCTTGCTGCCCTGGCACGGGCGTCCGCTGATTGCGCAGATGCAGGCCCTGCTGCACGACGCTGGGGCGCAGGCGGTGCTTGTCAGCGGCCTGCGCCCGGAGTACGACGGCATCGCCGACACGCAACCGGACCTGGGTCCGCTCGGCGGCCTGGCGAGCGTGATCGAGCGTGTACCCGATGCGACCACGCTGGTGGTGGTGCCGGTGGACATGCCGCTGTTGTCCACGGCCTTGCTGGCGCGGCTGCTGGCCCCCTCAGCGCAGCGCTGCGTCACCTTCGAAGAGCAGATGCTGCCGATGCGACTGGCTGTGGATGCCCGTGTGCGCACGACGTTAGCCGGGCTGATGGCAGGCGAGGCATCGTCACGTTCGCTGCGCGCCCTGCAGCGTTCACTGCAGTGCCATCGCCTTGCAGTCACCGCCAGCGAACGCGCCGCGTTCGTCAATTGCAATACGCCCGAGCAGTGGAGTCAGCTCATCCATGAAAATCCAGATTGACGGCCAGCACCTGCGGTTCCGTATCGACGAGGCCGAGCTGGCCAACTTGCTCGCCGGACGCAGCGTGGAGAATCTGAGCCGCCTGCCGAGCGGGCAGGGTGCACGGCTGGTGCGGCATAGCGTGAGCCTCACCGGCGGCCATGCAGCGTGCAACTGCGCCACCGACCACTGGCAATTGCAGGTGCCGCGCGGTGCACTCGAAGAGCATGCGCGCCAACTGCCCAGGCGCGATGGGCTGAGCTTCCGTTTCGATGCGGGCGCCGGGCACGCCGAGCCGATGACGCTGCAGGTGACCTTCGACGTGGATGTGCGCGACAGTGCGCGCACGCGGTTTCCGAAGGCGTAGCGGGCAGCTCAGCGGATGCGCTTGTTGCCAGCCAGATAAGTCGACCAGCGGACCGGGGCAGTGCACAGGCATCCGACGCCTGCAGCGCTGCGGCGTGAGCGGCCAACAAAACGGCGTGAGCACTCGTAGGTGGGTGCGGGCGGCGCGGGTGAACCGGAATGCGGCTGGTCCCTGCGGCGTCCGCGTACCGGCTGCTCAAGCCTGGCCGCTACGGGTGGGTTTTATTGCGTGTTCTTGGGCGACACGCCTGCATGACGCGCGACGTTCACCCTGCCAGGCGCACACATGGCGTGCGGCAGAGGCCAGGCACGCGCTCGCAGGCAAGCCCGCCGGCTTTCAGCGCCGCCTCGATGGGCGCCGCCGCTGCGTCGTCGTAGCCCATGCCGCCGCGCAGCGCCACCACGTGCAAGCCATCGTTGGCCAGTTCCAGTAGCAAGGCCTGCTGTGCCCGCGCATCTGCCGGCAACGCACGCCGTGTTGCATCGCGGCGCGCCAGCTCGAGCACGGCATCGGGGACATCGGCGGCAACCAGCAGCACGTCGGCCAGGTTCATCGCACGCAGCGCCTTCAAGGTCAGCAGCCCCGGGTCGCCGGGGCCGGTGCCGACCAGTTGCACGCTGCCGCGCGCAGGCACGGCGCCGGCATCGTCCAGGGCCGTGTTGAAGGCCACCTCGGCGGCGGCATCGTCGCCGGCCTGCAACAGCAGCGGCACCTGCCCGTCGATGACGCGATCGAACCAGCGCCTGCGGCGGTTCATCTCGGGGAACTGGCTGCGGATACGCTCGCGATGACGCGCGAACAGAGCGGCAAACCGGCCAACCGATGCATCCAGCTCGCGCTCGAGCCGCTCGCGCAGGCGACGTGCCAGCATCGGCGCGGCGCCGGCTGACGAAATGGCGATCACCAGCGGGTCGCGGTCCACGATCGCCGGCACCTGGTAGGTGGACAGCTCGGCATCGTCCACCACATTGACCAGGCGCTGACGTGCGCCGGCCGCTGCGGCCACGCGCTGATTCAGCTCGGTATCGTCGGTGGCGGCGACCACCAGCCACACCGTGTCGATCCACGCCGGGTCGAACGTGCCGCCCAATTGCTCGAAGCGCCCGGCCTGCATCAATTCTGCAAGCTCTGGCGACAATGCATGTGCATACAGGCGGATGTGCGCGCCGGCCTTGAGCAGCGCCAACACCTTGCGCGTGGCAACCTCGCCACCGCCGATCACCAGCACGGCGCGCCCCTGCAGATTTGCGAACAGCGGAAACAACGGCATCAGACTTGCTCCGAAAGGATGACTCGCACCGACGGCATGTTGCATGGCACCATCGGCGCACGTCCACACGCCTCGCTGCCGCCAATGCGTGTTTTGCTCGTCAACGATACCGAAAAGCCCATCGGCGAACTGCGCCAGGCATTGACGCGCGCCGGCTATACGGTGCTCGACGATGTGGCCTCGGTCGGTGCGCTGTTGCACGCGGTGCAAAGCCAGCAGCCGGATGTGGTGGTGATCGACGTGGATTCGCCCTCGCGCGACACCCTGGAGCAATTGTCGATGCTGCATGCCCATGCGCCGCGCCCGGTGGTGATGTTCTCCGGCGATGGGGACGATGCGCTGATCCATGCCGCCGTCGGTGCGGGCGTGACGGCGTATGTGGTGGATGGCCTGGCGCCGGCGCGGCTGGCGCCGATCGTGCAGGTGGCATTGGCGCGGTTTGCGCACGAAAGCAGCATGCGCAAACGCCTGGACGATGTGCAGCAGGCCTTGCAGGACCGCAAGCAGATCGACCGCGCCAAGGGCTTGTTGATGGAAAAACGCGGCCTCAGCGAGGCCGATGCATACGCTGCGCTGCGCCAGCAGGCGATGAAGCAGGGCGTCAAGCTGGCCGAGGTGGCGCGACGCATCGTGGCCATGGCCGAATTGCTGGGATGATGACATGAGCCAACCTGACGTTCCTGTGTTGCGCGTGGCCTACATGCCGCTGATCGACTGCGCCCCGTTGGTTGCCGCGCAGCGGCTGGGCCTGGACCGCGCGCATGGCCTGCACCTGGAGCTGCAGCGGCAAGCCTCGTGGGCCGGCGTGCGCGACCGCCTGCTGGCCGGCGAGGTGGATGCGGCGCATGCCTTGGCCAGCCTGGTGTACGCCATCGACCTGGGCATTGCCGGGCCGCAATGTCCGCTGGCCTTGCTGATGACGCTCAACCACAACGGCCAGGCGATCACCATGGCGCCGGGTCTGGCGCAGGCGCTGGCCAACGGCCAGACACTGCCGCACGCACTGTCCGGGCTGGGTCGGCGCGCAGTGTTCGCGCAGACGTTTCCCACCGGCACGCACGCGTTGTGGCTGTACTACTGGCTGGCTGCAGGCGGGGTAGACCCGATGCACGATGTCGATGTGCTCACCATCCCGCCACCACGGATGCCCGAGGCACTGGCCAGTGGGCTGGTCGATGGGTATTGCTCCGGGGAGCCGTGGGCAGCGGTGGCGCAGGCGCAGGGCAGTGGTGCGCGGGTGATCCGCAGTGGCGAGCTCTGGCCTGGCCATCCAGAGAAGGTGCTGGCGTGCCGGCGCGAGTTCGCCGCCCTGCAGCCGGAGCTGACGCAGCAGCTGACCGCCTGCGTGCTGGACGCCTGCCGCTGGCTGGATGCGGGGCCCGACAACCGGGCCCAGTGTGCGCAGTGGCTGGCCGAGCCGCAGCATATCGGGGTGTCGGCAGCGCATCTTGCCGCGTGCCTGGATGCCAATGCCGACGCCGATGCGGCCAACGTCGATGCGACGGCGCTGGCCTTCCATCGCGATGGCGCGGTCAACATGCCGTGGCTATCGGATGGCCAGTGGTTCCTGAGCCAGTTCCAGCGCTGGGGGTGGCACGACATCAAGGACGACGACCTCGCGCGGCTTCGGGACATCCATCGCCTGGATAACTACCGCAGTGCCGCCGCGCGCATTGGCGTGGCCGTGCCGGAAGGCGATGACCGCCGCAATCGCTTGTTCGATACACCCAGCGACGACTGACAACTCGCGCGGTGGTGACGCGCTGGAGTGGGGATCAGGGCGGAGCGGATGCACTGCGACTTTGCTGCAGGGCCTTGCCCGCCCACCGTCGCGGGAGACGCTGCAAGTACGTCGCTATAGCTCCGTGGCGGCATCCATGCCGCCACGGGTCCCGCGAAGGTGAGGCGCCGCGCCCTCGACCAGACTTTAAGATAGCCAAGTGATCGCGAGACACACGATACAGTTGTCGCTACCTCATTGCTCAGTAACGGCGGATCAGGCGGAGAGCGGACCATCTGCGCCTTTGCCGCAGGGCCCTTGCCCGCCCACCATCGCGGGACACGCCGCAAGTACATCCCTGTAGGCTCCGTGGCGGCATCCATGCCGCCAAGGGTCCCGCGACGGTGGGCGGACAAGGACCAGTGGAGTTGGTCGGTGCGCATGGCTCTCAACCAGTCGCTTGGCAAACTGGCGACGCGGTGCCTTTTCTCTTGAACAAAACCGCCAGCCAACTGTCTGGCGTGGTGTCCTCGCCGATTGCGGGACCGTGTGGCGGCATGGATGCCGCCACCGAGCCTACAGGGACGTACTTGCGGCGTGTCCCGCGAGCGGTGAGGGCGCCGCGCGCTCGACCAGGCTTGAAGATAGCCAAGCGATCGCGAGACGCACGATGCAGTCGTCGCTGCTGGTGGATCAGGCAGAGAGCGGATCATCTGCGCCTTTGCTGCAGGGCCCTTGCCCGCCCACCATCGCAGGACACGCCGCAAGTACGTCCATGTAGCTCCTTGGCGGCATCCATGCCGCCAAGGGTCCTGCGACGGTGGGCGGGCAAGGACCAGTGGAGATGGTCGGTGCGCATGGCTCTCAACCAGTCGCTTGGCAAACTGGCGACGCGGTGCCTTTTCTCTTCAACAAAACCACCAACCAACTGTCTGGCGTGGTGTCCTCGCCGATTGCGGGACCGTGTGGCGGCATGGATGCCGCCA
>NZ_JSZE01000040.1 GCF_000802365.1 Xanthomonas cannabis pv. cannabis | reverse complement strand
GACATCGCCCAGGGCGGACAAGCGCAGCAGACACAGCGATGCAGGCGTTACAGCCATGGTGTTGTTAGACTCGATAGATGGTTTCTTTCGACGCCACCGAAGCGCTGACGCCGTACCGCGAGGGCCGCGGGTACGGCGCCATTCTGTTCGACCGCGAACGGCTGCGGCAAGCCGATGCCGGGCTGTTTTCGCCGCAACGCTGGGGCGACAGGGCGCAGCCGGTCGGTGAGGGCGGCCGCGGCGGGGCCTGGTTTGTGGATGCGCCATTCGGCCGCAGCGTGTTGCGCCAGTACCTGCGTGGCGGTATGGCGGCGCGGGTGAGCCATGACCGGTATCTGTGGAAAGGTGCCGGACGCACGCGCAGCTTTGCCGAGTTCCGGCTGATGCGCGAACTGATCAAGCGTAAGTTGCCGGTGCCGCGTCCGCTGGCGGCCTGCTATCTGCGCGAAGGCCTGGGCTACCGCGCGGCCTTGTTGATGGAGCGGCTTGAAGATGTGCGCTCGCTGGCCGACCACGCGCAGGTGGCCGGACGTGGCGCACCGTGGGAGGCCACCGGCCAACTGATTGCGCGGTTTCATCGCGCCGGGCTGGATCACGCCGACCTCAACGCGCACAACATCCTGTTCGATGCCGGCGGGCATGGCTGGTTGATCGATTTCGACCGCGGTGTGCTGCGCATTCCGGCCACCCGCTGGCGCGAGCGTAACCTCAAGCGGCTGCATCGTTCGCTGCTGAAGCTGCGCGGCAACCGTAGCCGCGAAGAGGTCGACAAGGATTACCAGCGGCTGCACCGCGCGTATGAGCTGGCCTGGGGCCGGGGCTACTGATGCATTGGGCGTTGCGGGTGCAAGGGGTCGGCAATGCGTCGGCGGTGGCGCTCGGTTCGCCGATGGCCACCATCGAGCGCGACGGTGCGCCGTGGCTGACCATCGACTGTGGCAGCGAGGGGCTGACTGCCTATCACGCCCATTACGGCCAGCTGCCGCAGGCGATCTTCATCACCCATGTGCACCTGGATCATGTCGGCGGGCTGGAGCGGGTGTTCGTCGACAGCTATTTCTCCGAGCGGCGCGGGCGCACGCGCCTGTATGTGCCCGCGCCGGTGGTGCCGCTGCTGCAGCGGCGCATTGCCGATTACCCGAACGTGCTGGCCGAAGGCGGGGCGAACTTCTGGGACGCATTCCAATTGGTGCCGGTCGGCGATGCCTTCTGGCACGACGGGGTGCGGCTGGAAGTGTTCCCGGTACGCCACCACTGGCCCGAGACCGCTTACGGGCTGCGTCTGAAGGGCGCGCTGGTATGGACCGGCGACACCCGGCCAATCCCGGAAATGCTGAAGCGTTATGCCGACGACAACGAGCTCATCGCGCATGACTGCGGTGTTCACGGCAACCCGTCGCATACTGGCGTGGACGATTTGGAGCGGGAATACCCGCAGGACCTGTTGAGCCGCATGCTGCTGTACCACTACGCCAGCGACGCCGATGCCGATGTGCTGCGCGCGCGGGGCCATCGTGTTGCCGTGCCTGGGCAGCATCTGGCACTGGCGGACTCGACCGCTGCCACGGTGCGCTGATGGGCGCCCTGACCCTGCCCACCCTGGCCGGTGCGCCCATGCAGGACCGCTACGGTCGCCCGTTGCGCGACCTGCGCCTGTCGGTGATCGAGGCCTGCAACTTCCGCTGTGGCTATTGCATGCCGGCCGATCGCGTGCCGGACGACTACGGGTTCGATGCGCAGCAGCGCCTGAGCTTCGAGCAACTGGAAACCCTGGTGCGGGCCTTTGTTTCGGTGGGCGTGACCAAGGTCCGCCTGACCGGTGGCGAGCCACTGCTGCGGCGTGACCTGCCGGCCCTGATCGCGCGTCTGACGGCGATCGACGGCATCGAGGATCTGGCATTGACCACCAATGGCGTCCTGCTCGCGCGCCAGGCGGTGGCGCTGCGCCAGGCCGGGCTGCGCCGCATCACGGTCAGCATGGATGCGTTGGAGCCGGCATTGTTCAGACGCATGAGCGGCGACCGCGGCGATATCGCCCAGGTGCTGGCCGGGATTGCGGCTGCCGAGCAGGCCGGCTTCACGCGGTTGAAGATCAATTGCGTGGTGCAGCGTGGCGTCAACGAGGATCAGGTGCTGCCGCTGGTGGAGCACTTCCGCGGTACCGGTCACGTGCTGCGCTTCATTGAATTCATGGACGTGGGGAGCTGCAACGGCTGGTCACCGGAGGCGGTGGTGAGCTCTGCGCAACTGCACGAGCGCATCCATGCACGCTGGCCGCTGATGCCGCTGGACGCCAATTACACCGGCGAAGTCGCGCAGCGCCACGCATTTGCAGATGGCGCCGGCGAAGTGGGGTTCGTCAGTTCGGTCAGCGTGCCGTTCTGTGGCGACTGCCAGCGCGCGCGCGTTTCGGCCGACGGCCATCTGTATACCTGTCTGTTTGCCAGCCAGGGCCATGATCTGAAGCCAGCCTTGTCCGACGGCGAGTACGGGTTGGCGGAACACCTGCGTCAGCGCTGGAGCCTGCGTGGCGACCGCTACAGCGAGGTGCGTGCGGTGGCGGCGCCGCGGCGGGGTAAACCGGTGGAGATGTTTCTGATCGGCGGGTGAGTGCGGGCATGCTTCTGGCGCTATGCGCGCCGCACGCGTGCCTGCGCGATTTGCTGATGCGCTGTGCGCGGGCGTTGGCGCATTGCGCGGCACGGACTGGGCGTCACTGCGTCCGGGCGTCCTGCAGTCGCAGCGGACGGTGTGCAGCGATCGCTGCGCTAAGTGCGGACCTCGCTATCGATGACCGGGTCGACGGTGTTTGAAGCGTTGTTTTCTTGCAATCCTGCGCCGCTGGATCATCGGTCGACCGCCGGGTGACTGCCGGATTGCGTGCTGCCGCGCGTCGCGCGCTGGCGCAAGGATGCACACTGCTAGCAGCTGCTGTTCCATCAAGGCGCCTCGTTCACCGAGAATGCCGCATCCTGCCCGCCTGTCACCGTGTAGTTCTCCATGCCTCCCAAATCACGTTCCGCGCGCCTGACCCACCTGGATGATGCCGGGCTCCCCACCATGGTGGATGTCTCGGACAAAGCGGTCACCGCACGCAGCGCCATGGCCGTCAGCCGGGTGCGTTTTCCGGTTGCGGTCGCAGCCCAGTTGCGTGCCAGCGGCCTGCGCAGTGCCAAAGGTGGCATCGTCGAGACGGCAGTGATCGCCGGCACGATGGCGGTCAAGCGTACGCATGAGCTGATCCCGTTCTGCCATCCGCTGCCGATCGACGGCTGCCGTTTCGAGATCGATTGGGCTGGAGAGCAGGTGCTGGACATCCAGTGCACGGTCCGTTGCGTGCATCGCACCGGCGTGGAGATGGAGGCCCTGACCGGCGCCAGCGTTGCGGCATTGACGGTGTATGACATGTGCAAGGCGCTGTCGCACGCCATGACCATCGGGCCGACCAGGTTGGTCTCCAAGCGTGGCGGCAAGCGCGACATCGGAGCGGTGCGATGACCGCCACGGTGACGGTGTTGTATTTCGCCAGCCTGCGCGAGGCGGCAGGGATGGCCGACGAGCGCGTGCAGTCCAGCGCCCAGGACCTGCGGGGACTGTATGCCGAGCTCGATGCACGGCACGGCCTGCGCTGGACGCCGGCGCAGTTGCGCGTCGCCGTCGACGGGGCGTTTGCGCGCTGGGAGGATGCGGTGCGCGACGGCAGCGAAGTGGTGTTCATTCCGCCAGTGTCGGGAGGTTGAACGTGAGCGAGCAGACAACTGCCGTGTTTGCGCTGTCCGACATTGCGCTGCCAGTCGATCACTTGCGTGCATGGATGGAGCATCCGCACGCCGGCGCCTTCGCCAGTTTCGAGGGCTGGGTGCGCGACCACAATGAAGGCCGCGGCGTTGCCGGCTTGCGCTACGAAGCCTATGCCGCACTCGCCCAGGCCGAAGGCCAGCGCGTGCTCGATGAGGCGGTCAGCCGCTTCGCCATCGTGCAGGCGCAGTGCGTGCATCGTGTGGGCGAGCTGCGTATCGGCGAGATGGCAGTGTGGGTCGGTGTGAGTGCGGCGCATCGCGGCGCCGCGTTCGACGCCTGCCGTTACATCATCGACGAGGTCAAGGCGCGCGTGCCGATCTGGAAGCACGAGCACTATCTGGAAGGGGATGCGGGCTGGCTGCATCCGGAGGCGTAGGGGTGAAGTCAGCGTAGTGGCGTACCGAGCGCTGCAAGTCTCATGCTGACGATGGCGCGCGGCTCAAGGGCGTCTGCCGCGCGTCAATGCGCTTGTGTAGTGCCCAGCCCTGCGCACGCCACGTCGGTCCGCAACGCGGCACTCATTAGTGCAACTGCAGCTGGTCAGGAGCGGGTACGCGTTGAAGCTCGGGTGGTGTCCCGGCCGCTTATCTGGTCGAGCGCATTGAGCGATTCACGCTCAGCCGGGCGTCGCAGCGCGTTGCATCAATCCGCGTCGTAGGCGCTTTGGCGCGCAGCTTCCCGGTGCGGGCGCTCGGCTGTCGCCAAGACCGCCATCAGGGACGGACGAGGGGTTTGCATGCGGTGCGAAGCACGACACCGACGGCCTGCACGGCAACATCGCCAACAACAGCGCACTGATGTTCCTACAGAACGCCAATGGAACTGCAGAGCGTGGTTGCCGCGTGATGCAGGCAAGCGTACCGCTGTGGCGGCGACTGGCCGGCCCGGCGCGTGCTGGAGGTTGGGGTGGTGTCCCCGCCGGTTGACCTCGGCGCCCGCATCAATCGATACCGTTGCTGCCTTCCGGCCCTGGCGGGATTTTCGATCTAGCGTCGCGAGGGACCGACGGGGCCACCATAAGACGTGGGCCACTGGCGTGGCCCGGGATCTGCTGCGACGGTGTCATCGCGCACATCATGAAACTGGCGGAGAGAGGGGGATTCGAACCCCCGAAGCGCGGTTTAGACGCTTACACACTTTCCAGGCGTGCTCCTTCAACCACTCGGACACCTCTCCGTACCTGCACGACCGGGGCCTTACAGGGCCGCAAATTCTAGCGGTCGCCGGCCCATACCACAAGCTGAATCTTGCAGGCGCAGTCGATGAGACGGGCCGTGGCACAATATCGGCTCAGAACAAGCTGGTTGCCCGATGTCTTATCTCGTTCTCGCCCGCAAGTGGCGCCCGAAGCGTTTTGCCGAACTCGTGGGCCAGGAACACGTGGTCCGCGCGCTCAGTAACGCGCTCGACAGTGGGCGCGTGCACCACGCGTTTCTGTTCACCGGCACGCGCGGCGTGGGCAAGACCACCATCGCGCGCATCTTCGCCAAGTCGCTGAACTGCGAGACAGGCACCAGCGCCGACCCGTGCGGGACGTGCCCGGCCTGCCTGGACATCGATGCCGGCCGCTATATCGACCTGCTGGAAATCGACGCCGCATCCAACACCGGCGTGGATGACGTGCGCGAGGTGATCGAGAATGCCCAGTACATGCCCTCGCGCGGCAAGTTCAAGGTCTATCTGATCGACGAAGTGCACATGCTCTCCAAGGCGGCGTTCAATGCGTTGCTGAAGACGCTGGAAGAGCCGCCGGAGCATGTGAAGTTCCTGCTGGCCACCACCGACCCGCAAAAGCTGCCGGTGACCGTGCTGTCGCGCTGCCTGCAGTTCAACCTCAAGCGACTGGACGAGGATCAGATCCAGGGGCAGATGACGCGGATCCTGGCGGCCGAAGAGATCGAATCGGATCCGTCGGCGATCGTGCAGCTGTCCAAGGCGGCCGATGGCTCGTTGCGCGATGGTTTGTCGCTGCTGGACCAGGCCATCGCCTACGCCGGCGGCGCGCTGCGTGAGGACGTGGTGCGCACCATGTTGGGGACGGTCGATCGCACCCAGGTTGGGGCGATGCTGCAATCGCTGGCCGATGGCGATGGCGCGCGGCTGCTGCAGGTGGTGGCCGCGCTGGCTGAATTCTCGCCGGACTGGAGCGGCGTGCTGGAAGCCCTGGCCGAGGCACTGCACCGGGTGCAGGTGCAGCAGCTGGTGCCATCGGTGGCCTTTGTAGGCGATGGGATCGACCCGACCCCGTTTGCCGCGCAGCTGCGCCCGGAAGTGGTGCAGCTGTGGTATCAGATGGCGCTCAACGGGCGCCGTGATCTGTATCTGGCGCCAAGCCCGCGCGCCGGGTTCGAAATGGCGGTGCTGCGCATGCTGGCCTTCCGGCCCGCGGCGGCGGTGCCTGCCGGTAGCAGCGACGACGGCCGTGGGGCCGGTGCCGGCAGTGGCACACGCGTGGCGGGCGCAGGCGTGCAGGCCGCTGCGCCTGCTGCCGCGGCCGCAGCTCCTGCAGCGATGCCGGCAGCGGCGATGGAAGCAGTGGCTGCGCCAAACGTGGCAGTTGCCGCTGCTGCGCCAGCAGCGGTCGCGGCAGCGCCGGTGGTTTCGCTGGCTGCTTCGGCGGTTTCCATGGACGCTGCGCCTGCGCGCACTGACGACACCCCACCCTGGGCGGTGGACGACGCACCAGTGAGGACGCCTGCCGCAGTGAGGGAGATCTCGGCTGCCGCATCCGGGGCGGCCACTGCCCCGTCGATCGCGTCGCCCTCGGTCATGGCCACGCCAGAAGCGGCCATGGCGCCTCCCTTGGACGCTGCAGACCCGGCAGCGGCAACCGAAACGATGGCGGCGACACCGCCGTCGCACGTTGCAGCAGCATCCCCGGCGCCTTCCACCGATGCGGCGGCGCCGATCGACGATGGCCGCATCGCCGATGCCGAACAGTGGCTGGAGCTAGTCACGCGCAGCGGCTTGAATGGCCCGTCGCGACAGCTTGCCGCCAACGCTGCGTTTATCGGGCATCGCGATGGCGTGCTGCGGCTGGCGCTGGCGCCGGGCTTCGAATACCTCAACTCAGAGCGCTCCATCGCCAACCTGGCTCAGGCATTGGCGCCGGTGCTGGGCGACACCCCGCGCATCGTGATCGAAACCGGCAACGCCGATGTCGAGACCTTGCACGAGCGGGCCAACCGCCAGAAAGGCGAGCGCCAGAGCGCAGCCGAAATCGCCTTCATCAACGACCCCAATGTGCAGCAGCTGATTCAGCAGCAGGGCGCGCGGGTCGTCCCCGATTCCATCCGCCCTTACGACGAGTAACGCCCCATGCGTGGAAACATTGCCCAATTGATGCAGCAGGCGCAGAAGATGCAGGAAAACCTGCAGCGCGCCCAGGAAGAACTGGCCAAGCTGGAAGTCACCGGCACCGCCGGCGGCGGCATGGTCAGCGTGACGCTGACCGGCGCCAAGGAGTGCCGCAAGGTGCGCATCGACCCGAGCATCCTGTCCGACCAGGAAATGGCCGAAGACCTGATCGCCGCTGCGTTCAACGACGCCTCCAACAAGATCGACGCCGAATCCAAGGACCGCATGGGCTCGGCCACCGCCGGCATGCAGCTGCCGCCCGGCATGAAGTTGCCGTTCTGATCGAGGGGATTCGGGAGTCGGGATTGGGGATTCGCTAGAAGCGAGGCTCGCTTCTGCGTTTGCCAATCCCGAATCTCAACTCCCGAATCCCGGCCGCCCAATGTCCACTCTGCTCGAACAACTGATCGAGGCCTTCCGGGTATTGCCCGGTGTGGGCCAGAAATCGGCGCAGCGCATGGCCTACCACGTGCTCGAGCGCGAGCGCGAGGGCGGGCGGCGCCTGGCCGCGGCGCTGGGAAATGCGGTGGAAAAGGTCGGGCATTGCGTGCAATGCCGCGATTTCACCGAATCGGAAGTCTGCACCATCTGCGCCAGCAGCAGCCGTGACCGACAGCAGCTGTGCGTGGTCGAGTCGCCGGCCGATCGCCTGGCGATCGAGCATGCCACCGGCTACCGCGGCCTGTATTTCATCCTGCAGGGGCGCCTGTCGCCGCTGGATGGCATCGGCCCGCGCGAGCTGGGGCTGGACCGCCTCGGCGAGCGCCTGGCCGGCGGTGAAGTGACCGAAATGATCATCGCCACCAATGCCACCGTGGAAGGCGAGGCGACCGCCCATTACCTGGCGCAGCTGGCGCGCCAGCATGCGGTACGGCCAAGTCGGCTCGCCCAGGGCATGCCGCTGGGCGGCGAGCTGGAATACGTCGACCGCGGCACCCTGTCGCACGCCTTCGGCACCCGCAGTGAGGTGCTTTGAGGGCGGGGATTGGGGAGTCGGGATTGGGGATTCGCAAAAGCCGGTCGGCGCGCGCGGTAAGCTTTGGCCAATCCCGAATCCCGAATCCCCAATCCCGTCTATGACCGACACCATCTTCGGCAAAATCATTCGTCGCGAAATTCCGGCCACCATCGTTTATGAAGACGACGAGGTGCTGGGCTTTGAGGACATCGCACCGCAGGCGCCGGTGCATGTGCTGTTCATTCCCAAGCAGCACGCCATTCCCACCCTGGACGATGTGCCGCCGGAGCAGGCGCTGCTGGTCGGCAAGCTGGCCATTGCGGCGGCGGCCTACGCGCGCGCGCAGGGACTGGCGCAGGACGGCTACCGCATCGTGATGAACTGCCGCGAGCATGCCGGCCAGACGGTCTTCCATATCCATCTGCACCTGCTGGCCGGTGCACCGCTGGGCCGCTTCGGCACCCCCTGACGGGACGTCGCCACCGATGTGGCCGAACAGATGGTCGAGCGACAACGGCAGGCCGGGCTTGAGCATGGCCGGTCGTCGCTACTGCGGTCACGAGCCGATGCACACCAATAGGCGCTCATGGCAGCCGTGTAGCCGCGCAGCCGCGATTCCGGCCTTGTTGCGCCCGCGTAGCGCCGGGGCCGGCGAAATGGCGAAATAACGATCCTGCCGAAACGCGCCGCAGGCGGCTTGATCCGCACCAACAAAAACGCCGCTCCTTCAAGAGCGGCGTTTTGCATCGCGGCTGACTCAGCGGTGGATTACCACCAACCGCGGCCCCAACCCCAGCCGCCTCCCCAACGCGGACCCCACGGGTCGCCCCATGGGCCGTACGGGTAGGCCGGAATCACGTCGACGTCGCGCACTTCCGGCCACAGATACACCACATCGGCAGCCACCTTGGGCAGCTTGTAGTCGTACTCGCCGATCTTGGTGGTTTCATAGCCTTCGATCTTGCCGATGAAGGTGACCTCGCGGCCCGGCTCGAACACGGCCGGGTCATAGAAGCCCGAGCGGCATGCCAGGAAGCGGCCATCGCTGGCATCCACCGCATTGCGGTCCGGACGGCCACTGGCGTTGAGCGGACGCGAGATCAGCTCGAAGCAGGTCTGGCCCTGGGCGGGTTTGGTCTGAATGATCTTGCCGCCCCAGCGCACCGAGGTGCCCAGCTGCGCGCTGGCCGTGGAATCGCTAGGGCTGACCGTGGGGAACTGGCCCTGCAGCGGCTTGGGCGCGGTCGCGCAGGCTGCGAGCCCGAGCACAGCGACAATGGGGAACAGAAAACGGGTACTCATGAGGAAGCTCCGGTTCGCGGGCGATGCTGCAGCAGGTCTTTCAGGAGAGTGGCGCTGTCGGAATCAGCGCCAGCGTATCGCGCGGCAGCGAAACGTTGGCTGAGCGCCAACAGTGCCGTGTCCGGGTGCGAACGGGCGACGCGTTGCGCCCAGTCAATGGCCGGTTCGTGGGGTTCGCGGGCCAGGCCCAGCTTGCCGTAGCGGCGACTCAGCCGATGCCAGGCGCGCAGTAGCGGGTCGCGTTCGCGCTCGCCGCGAGCCAGCAGCCAGCCCATCCAGGCCAGGGCACTGACGGCAAACACGCCGAAGATGGCGGCCAGTTGCGTGGGCTCTAGGCGGTCGATGCCGAACGGCTGCAGCAGGCGCTGCTGGCGGTCGGCATTGAATGACAGCACCAGGTCGTTCCAGCCGCGGCGCAGCCAGTCGCCGACCTGGCTCAGGCCGGCCCAGGTGCCGAGCTGGGCCAGGCCGGCGCCGCCATCGGTCTGCAGGCGATCTTCCAGCGTGTCGTAGATGCGTTCCGGCGCCACCGCCGCAGTCGGGTCCACGCGCACCCAGCCGCGGCCGGCCAGCCACACCTCGGTCCAGGCATGGGCATCCATGCGCCGCACCACCCAGTAGTTGCCCAGCCCGTTGTAGGTGCCGCCGGCATAGCCGGTGACCACGCGCGCCGGGATGCCGGCCGCACGCATCAGCACCACGAATGAAGAACTGAAGTGTTCGCAGAAACCGGCCTTTTGCTGGAACAGGAATTCGTCCACGCTGTTGCGGCCGAGCAGCGGCGTATCCAGCGTGTAGGCGAATTCGCGGGTGATCCAGCCCAGCGCGCGCTGCACCACCGCATCGTCGTTGCTGCCGGCCTCCGCGCGCCATTGCCGGGCCAGGGTGAGCGTGCGCGGATTGAAGCCTGGAGGCAGCGCGAGCGCGCGCTTGCGTAGCTGGTCGGGCAGGTCGGTATCGAAACGGGTGGGCGGTGCCGATTGCAGCTCCCAGCGTGTTAACGCGCTCAACGGGCGCTGCGCGAACAGTTCGTAATCGGGTGAGAGCTCGGCGTTGGCAACGCCCTGGGTCGGCAGGTCCAGCGACACCAGCTGGCGACGATCGGTGGGCTCGTAGTCCAGTCGGTAACGATAGGTTTGCGGGCCTGCGGTGACCGAGGCGGGCTGGCCGCGGCCGGTCCAGCGCGCGCGCTGCCAGGTACGGCCGTCGAAGTCCCACATCACTGGTCCGCGCCAGTAGCGTTGCTGCGGCGGTGGTGCCTTGCCGGTGAACTGCACGCGCAAGGCCGGGCTGTCGTCGGCCATCAGGTCGATCCATTCGCCCGGGGACATGTTGTCCGACAGGCCGGGCCGCGACAGTGCGCGCTCGGGCACGCCCCACAACGGCGAACTCAGGCGCGGCAGCAGCCAGAAGGTGACCAGCGCCAGCGGCACGCCGATGGCGACCAGTTTGCCGATGCTGCGCAGCTGCAGGCGCAGGCCGGGCGTGCCGGTGCGGTGCTCTTCGTCGGCCAGCCGCTGCATGCTGAGCAGGGCGCTGACCACCGCCAGCAGCGCCAGGCCCATCGTCGTCGGGCCCTGGTCGAGCAGGAAGGCCGCAAACGGCGCAAACAATGCAAAGCCCAGCAGGCTGCGCGCATCGCGCAGGGTGCGCAGTTCGGAGGCCTTGATCGCCAGCATCGCCGCCAGCACCGCGCAGCCGGTGTCGCGCCCGAAACGCATGCCAATTTGCCAATACACCGCCGCCAGCATCGCGATCACCAGCAGGACGCGCACCGGTGCCATCAGGGTGCCGCGCCAGCTCATCACGCCCACCAGCATTGCGGCGATGGCGATGGTGGAGGCCAGCAACCCGGGCAGCTGCAGCAGCAACGGCGTGAGCGCCAGCCAGCTGGTGGCCAGCACCCAGCCACGGCTGGCCTGGGAAATGGGAAGGGCCGGCTCAGTCATGGGGCAGCAGCGCCAGCGCGCGTAGGCAGAGGTGATGGTGCGAAGGCCCCTGTGCAGGGCCCAGCGGGGGTTGGCCCGGCAGCAGCAGCCGGTAGCGTCGCCCGTCGCGCTCGGCCAGGTTGACCCAGCGCGCCAGCCGCGCGATGCGGCGCTCGTAGGGCAGCGCGTGGAGGCTGCGCCAGTCCAGCGTCACTTCGATACCGAGCGGTTGCTCGTACTCGCGCACCAGCAAGGTGTCGCGCCGCGCCGAGTGCTTCCAGGAAATCGTGCGTGGCGCATCGCCTGTGCGGTACGGGCGCAGCTGATGCAGTTCCTCGCCTTGCGCGTGCAGCCGGGTCTGGTTGGGCGACCCGGCGCCCTCGGGCAATGACGGCCCCTGTTCTTCGGGTCTGGGGTAGGCCAGCAGCGGCGTTTCCGGCCACGCCCACGACCATGCCCGTACCAGCCCCAGCGGTTGGGTACTGGACAGGCGGATGCGTTCGATGTCCTGCCAGCCGCGGCGTGCGGTGGGCACCAGCAAGTCGACCTCGGCCATGTCGTGGTCGACCAGCGAACAGAAGCCGCTGCTGTCCAGATGATCCAGGCGCACGCCGCGGCGCGCGCGGGTGTCGCGGCGTGCCAGCGACACCCGCATGCGCAGCGGCTCGCCGGCCACCACCGGCTCGGCCGACACCGCCTCGATCCGCAGCGCCGACAACTGCAGGTGCGCCATGATGCTGCTGGCGACCCCGGCGGTGGCCAACAGCAGCGCCAGCAGCAGCGCGGGGTTGTTGTTGTAGTTCAGCGCGCCCAGCAGCATCGCCAGCAACAGTGCGGTGACGAACAGTCCGAAGCGGGTGGGCAGCACATAGATGCGCCGCCGGTCCAGCACGATCGGCAAGGCTTCGGCTCCCCGCGGACGCGCCAGCAGGCTGAGCCGGCGGCCGATGCCGCGCAGTGGCGCACGCACCTGGGTCAGTCCACCGGCACACTGTGCAGCAGCGCCTTGGCCAGTGCCGGCCCGGACGAGGATTCGGCCTCCGGCACCAGCCGGTGCCCGGCCACGGCGACAAACAGCGCCTGCACGTCTTCCGGTAGCACATGTTCGCGCCCCAGCAGCAGCGCGTAGGCCTTGGCGGCACGCAACAGCGCGATGCCGGCGCGTGGCGACAGCCCCACGCGCACCCCGGCGTGCTGACGGCTGCGCAGCAGCAAGGCCTGCACATAACCGATCAAGGCATCGCTGGTGTGGACCTGGCCGACCACTGCGCGCAGCGCCACCACGTCGGCGTCGCTGAGTTGCGGGGCGGCCTGGGCGATCAGCTCGCGTCGGTCGGTGCCCGACAGCAGCGCGCGCTCGGCATCGGCGCTGGGGTAGCCCAGACTCAGCCGCAGCAGGAAGCGGTCCAGTTGCGAATCGGGTAGCGGGAACGTGCCGGACAGATCGACCGGGTTCTGCGTGGCGATCACGAAGAACGGCTCCGGCAACGCATGCGTCACGCCGTCCAGTGTCACCTGCTGCTCGGCCATGGCTTCGAGCAGCGAGCTTTGCGTGCGCGGCGGGGCGCGATTGATCTCATCGGCCAGCAGCACGTTGGTGAACACCGGGCCGGGATGGAACTGGAACTGGCGCGAGGCCGCGTCGTAGACCGACACGCCCAGCACATCCGCCGGCAGCAGGTCGGAGGTGAACTGCACGCGCTGGAAGCCCAGCCCCAGGCTGGACGCCATCGCGTGGGCCAGGGTGGTCTTGCCCAGGCCGGGCAGATCCTCGATCAGCAGATGGCCGCCGGACAGCAGCGCCACGAACGCCAGCCGCACTTCCTGCGCCTTGCCCAGCAGCAGCGAATTGACCTGGTCTTGCGCGCGCCGCAGCGATTGACGCAGCGCATCGGTTAGCATTTCCGTGGAACGCAGCGGTGTCGACATCACAATTCCGTAGGTGAAAAGAAGAGTGCACAGGGCAATGCAGGGGGACCAACGCGCACATCGCACCTTCGTGATCCTGTGGACACTGGCGACGGCCGTCAAGCTATTGATCGCCGCACGCTTGCCGCTATTCGTGGACGAGGCGTTTTACTGGCAGGAAGGTCAGCATCTGGCCGCGGCCTACTCGGATCTGCCGGGCCTGACCGCCTGGCTGGCGCGGCTGGGCGTGGAGCTGGGCGGGCATCATCTGCTGGCCTTGCGGTTACCGTTTCTGGCCATCGCCGCGCTGATTCCCTGGTTGATCGCGCACATCGCCACGCGCTGGTTCGGCTCCACCCTGGGCTGGCAGGCCGGCAGCCTGACCCTGCTGATGCCGCTGTCGGCCACGCTGGGCATCCTGGCGGTGCCGGATGTGCCGATGGCCTTGGCAGCGGTGCTGTGCATGGACGCTGGCGCGCGCTTGCTGCGCGAGGTTGATGCCACCAGTGCGCTGGAGCTCGCCATCGGTCTGGTGATCGGCGCGCTCAGCCACTACCGCTTTGCCGGCGTGATCGGGGTGGGCTGCATCGCGCTGCTGTGCATTCCGCAGGGACGGGCGGTGATGCGCGACCCGCGCATCTGGATGGCGCTGACGGTGGGCGCGATGAGCTGGCTGCCGCTGCTGTTCTGGAACACCGACCATGACGAGGCCGGCCTGCGCTTCCAGTTGGTCGACCGGCACCCGTGGCGCTTTCAGATCACCGGGCTGTGGTTTCTGCTGATCCAGGCGGCACTGGTGACGCCGTTGCTGGCCTGGGCAATGGTCAAGGTGGGCCTGGCTGGCACGCGGACCGGTGGCGGTTCGCGTGCGCAGTGGCGTTACTTCGGTTTGCTAGGCGGCATTTCGACCGTGGCGATCTTCGTGCTCGGGTTCTTCAGCGATGCCGAGCGGATCAGCTTCCATTGGCCACTACCGGGGTATCTGGCGCTGCTGGTGGCGGTGCCGGTGATCCTGATGCGCTGGCCGCACCCGCTGCGCCGTGCGGCGTGGCTGATCGCGCTGCTCGGCACGCTTGGTGCGTATGGCTATTACCTGGCCGTCTCGGTGCCGTCGATCCGCGCGCACGCGGCTGGCGAAAAATACTACCCGCGCAACTTTGCCGGCTGGAACGATCTGGCGCGCGCGGTCAAACGTCAGCTGGCGCAGATGCCGCCGGGCACGCGCGTGCTGGCAGAAAACTTCAAGGTCGGCGCCGAGCTCGGTTTCCAGTTGCACGACGCCAATATCGAGGTGCTGCGCGCCGACTTGAACGACAAGCACGGGCGCAGTGCGCAGTTGCTGCAGTGGGGGTTGCTCAGCGATGGCACGCGGGATGGGCCGCGATTGCTGGTGCTGTCGCCCAGCGATCAGCGTTACCGCGATCTGCTCGTGCGCTACCACGACATCTGCAAGATGGTCGGGCCATTGCCATCGCCCACCGTCGTCTCCACCGATCACGGCTATCAGCGCTTCCTGCTGCTTGCATTGCCGGCGCAGCGCGCGCCCGGGGTGTGCATCACCCCGGCGATGGCCTGGATCGACACGCCGCTGCCGGACGCGGCGGTGTCCGGCCAGGTTCAGGTGCGCGGTTGGGCATTCAAGGACGGCGTCGGCCTGGCGGCCGTGGAGCTGCTGCTTAACGGTCGCCCGGTTGCGCAGGTCGCTTACGGCAGCGCGCTGGACGTGCGCCCGTACTGGAAGATTTCTACCGACCCGCAGCACCCGAACGTCGGCTTCTCCGCCACGCTCGACACGCACGCGCTGCCGCCAGGCACGCACTGGTTGGGACTGCGCCTGCACGGCCGCGACGGCAGCGTCGAGGACTGGTGGGAGCAGCCCGTCACCGTTCCCTAGATCGCCCAATGACGCAATCCTTGCCTGTTACCCATCCCGCACCGCTGTCCGGGATTCGAATCGCCGTGCTGGTGCCTTGCCATGACGAAGCGGCAACAGTGGCCGAGGTGGTCGGCGCGTTTGCTGCCGCCCTGCCGGGCGCGGTGATCTACGTGCTGGACAACAATTCCAGCGATGCCACCGCAGCAGTCGCCGCGGCAGCAGGTGCACAGGTATGTCGCGTCGCACTGCAAGGCAAGGGCAACGTGGTGCGGCGTGGATTTGCCGACGTCGAAGCCGACATCTACGTGCTGGTCGACGGCGACGCCACCTACGACGCCGGTGCTGCGCCCGCGCTGGTGCGCAAGCTCATCGACGAACGCCTGGACATGGTGGTCGGCGCGCGGCGCGATCAGCAGCAGGCCGCCTATCGCCCGGGCCATCGGCTGGGGAACGTGCTGCTGACGCGGTGCGCCGGGCTGCTGTTCGGGCGCAGCTTCGATGACATGCTGTCCGGGTACCGGGTGTTCTCGCGGCGCTATGTCAAATCCTTCGCGGCCCATGCCCATGGTTTCGAGACCGAAACCGAACTGGCCGTGCACGCATTGCAGTTGCGCATGCCGGTGGCCGAGGTCGAAACCGCCTACGGCGTGCGCCCGGAAGGCTCGCAAAGCAAGTTGAATACCTGGCGCGATGGCTGGCGCATCCTCACCACGATCGCCAAGTTGTTCAAGGCCGAGCGGCCGCTGTTGTTTTTCTCGGTGGGTTTTATTGCCTGTGCCCTGGCTTCGGTGGGATTGGCGATCCCGTTGTTTGAAACCTACGCCCAGACCGGCCTGGTTCCGCGCTTTCCCACCGCCATCCTGTGCGTGGCGCTGATGCTGTTGGGGTTCTTGTTGCTGGCCTGCGGATTGATCCTGGATACCGTCACCCGTGGACGCATCGAGGCCAAGCATCTGGCCTATCTTGCCGAGCCCTTGCTGGGGCCGGGGGCGCATCGATGAGTGCGCTGCTCGCGCGCGTCTACGCCGGCACTGCCGCCTGCGGACGGGGGCGCAGGATCGCCCGCTTGTTGCATTGGGCCGATCACCGCTTCGCGTTCCGGCGTCCAGCCAACATGGTCGCGGCGGTGACCGCCGTTGCGCTGCTAGGTGGTCTGGTGGCGTTGTGTCTTGGGCAGGATGCCAACTGGGACCTGCGCAATTACCACGTCTATAACGGCTATGCGTGGTGGCACGGTCGCCTGACCCAGGATCTGGCTCCGGCACAGTTGCAGAGCTATTTCAATCCGGCGCTGGATATCGTCCAGTACGCGCTGCTGACACGCTGGCCCGGGCCAACGGCCGGCGCGCTGATGGGCGTGCTGCATGCAATGGTGTTCGTGCCGGTGGCGGCAATCGCCTGGTATGTGCTGGAGGCAGACTCCCAGCGCGCTCGCCTCGCCCCGCTGCTGGCGCTGGCTGGCCTGTGCAGCGCGGCATTCCTTTCCGAATTTGCCAACACCATGGGCGATGCAAGCACGGCGCTGCCATTGCTCGCGGCGCTGGCATTGGTGATGCGCGCGCAGCGCCGACAACAGGCCGGTAGTGCGCTTGCTGCGGGTCATTGGCTGCTCGCCGGGTTTTTGCTTGGTCTCGCCGTGGCGTGCAAGTTGACCAACGCGCCTTATGCAGTGGCATTGGCTTGTGCGGCGCTCTGCGCCGGTGGGCGGCCGCGCGCACGGGCGCTGGGTGTGGTGAGCATGGCGCTAACGGCATTGCTGGTCTTTGCCGTGATCGCTGCCCCCTGGTATCTGCGGGTCTGGGAGCAGTTCGGCAACCCCTTGTTTCCGCAGTTCAATGGCCTGTTTCGCGCGCCACTCGCGCAACCTGTCTCGCTAGGTGACACCCGTTGGCTGCCGCGCAATGTTGGCGAGTGGTTGGCGTGGCCGCTGGTACTGACCTTCAATCCCTGGCGAGTGAGTGAAATTGCGCTGTTTCAATGCATCTGGGCACTGCTTTATCTGGCCGTGCTGGGAATCGTGGGGCGTGCGCTATGGCGCAGGTCGTTGCCCGTTCCCGGCTGGAATGCACAGGCGATGACGCTGCTGGTGTTTGTCGGCGTGGGTTATCTGCTCTGGCAGAGCATGTTTTCGATCCATCGTTACCTGGCGGCGTTGGAACTACTGGCGCCGTTGGCGCTCTGGCTTTGCTGTCAGCGGCTGTTCGCTGCCGCCCGGGCCCGCACTGTGGCCGCCTGCCTGGTGCTCTTGAGTGCGGTGATTGCGCTCGGGGGCTGGAACGACTGGGGCCATGAATCGTGGGCACGGCACAGCATCCAGGTGCAGCCACCACCGATCGATGCACCGGCGTCCAGTACCGTGTTACTGGTCGGAAACCAGCCACAGGCATGGCGGATTGCGCTGCTTGCGCCAGCGGCACGCTATGTCGGTGTGGCCAGCAACCTTGCCGAGTCGGATGCCTATCGCGCCCGCGTGCGCGCACTGGTGGCAGAGCGGCCCCAGCTGTATGCGTTATGGGATGCTACCCAGGACAAGCAGAGCCCCCGCGTGGATCGGATGAATCGGTGGGCGCGGCGTCTGGGATGGAGTGCTGGACCGGAATGCGCCCAATTGCGCTGGCTGACGGCGCATGGATTGCGTGCCGAACTCGATGCATCCCGGCCCGGACTGTGTCAGCTGCGCGTTCCCGAGTACAAGGCGAGGGAATTGGTGGCTGCCGATCGCCGTCTACTGGAGCAGGCGCGGCAACAGCTGCTTGCCTATGGGGTGAAGCTGGATCCGGCGAGTTGTCGCAGGCTTTCCTCGCAAATCGGGCAGGGGGAGTATCCCTACCAGTTCTGCAGGCTCGATCGATGAGGCCAGGCGATAGCTCAGGGCAGTTGAAACCCCGCCTGACGCAGTAACCGCGCCAGCGCGATCAGCGGCAGCCCGACCAGGGCCGTCGGGTCCTCAGAGCGAATCGCATCGAACAGGCTGATGCCAAGGCCCTCGCATTTGAAGCTGCCGGCACACTCCAGTGCGGGTTCGGCGGCCAGGTAGCGCGCGATCGCGTCGGGTGTCAGCGGGCGAAGCTGGACTTCGGTCAGGTCCACGGCGTGAAAGGCGCCCTCCGGGCCGATCAGGCTGACCGCGGTGTGGAAGCGCATCGTGCGCCCGGACATGGCGCTCAACTGCGCGCGTGCCTGGTCCAGGGTGCCGGGCTTGCCCAGCGCCTGGCCGTCGAGGTCGGCCACCTGATCCGAGCCGATCACCCAGGCGTCGGGCGTGTGGGTCGCGATGGCGGCGGCCTTTTCGGCAGCCAGGCGGCTTGCGAGGGCGCTCGGGGCCTCACCCGGTTGCGCCCGCTCGTCGACCTGCGGGCGTGCGGTGGTGAAGTCCAGTTGCAGGCGGCCAAGCAGCTCGCGCCGGTACACGGAAGTGGAGGCTAGGATCAGGCGTGGCATCATGGACGCTGCTGGAAACGGGCAGGGCAGTCTGCCAGTCTGCACCCGGTGCAGCACACTGAATGGGTGCATTTGACATGGCCACGGCGGGTCTTTAACATTCTGCGGCTTATGTCCGCGAACGTACCCGAAATGCTGGATGCTTGGCGGATGGTCGCAGCGCGCAGGCGCTTCGATGGCCGCATCCCGCTCTCTGCGATGACCCGTCTGCA
The DNA here is from genome assembly GCF_000802365.1 of Xanthomonas cannabis pv. cannabis. Classification (GTDB taxonomy): domain Bacteria; phylum Pseudomonadota; class Gammaproteobacteria; order Xanthomonadales; family Xanthomonadaceae; genus Xanthomonas; species Xanthomonas cannabis. Next base: position 25,617 of record NZ_JSZE01000040.1, on the reverse strand, counting down.
GGGGAGTCTGGTCGATACCGAAGGCGAGTGTGTCTATTCGCTCCAGTTCGATCAGGACGCTCTGCTCAAGGTCGCCTATGTCGAACTCAGCATCGATGTCGAGCTGCCGCTGGCCTGCCAGCGCACCTTGCAGCGTTTTCTGTACCCGGTGCAGATCAGGCAGCGTCTTGGCCTGATCCGCGACGAGGACGAAGAAGCCGCGTTGCCGCCGGACTACGAAGCCTTGCTGGTGCCCGACGACGGCATGTTGCGGGCGGCGGACCTGGTGGAGGACGAACTGGTGCTGTCGGTGCCAGTGGTGCCGATGGCGCCGGGTAGCGAAGCGATCGATGCCGAATGGGTCCCGACCCAGGAAGAGCAGGACAAGGCCAGTCCGTTCGCGGCGCTGGCAGCGTTGAAGAAACAGTAACCGCCGCTGTTAAGGGCGGAAAGACAGGTCGACGCGGGCGTAGAGCGTGCTGTTCGACTCAACAGACAAGTTATCGAACTAAAGTTGGAGCAATCCCATGGCTGTGCAGAAATCCCGTGTCACCCCGTCCCGTCGCGGCCAGCGTCGTTCGCACGACGCCCTGACCGCCAAGCAGCTGTCGACCGACCCGACCAGCGGCGAGATCCATCTGCGCCACCACATCACCGCTGACGGTTACTACCGCGGCAAGAAGGTGATCGCGACCAAGTCGTCGGCCATTCAAGAAGATTGATTCGTGGCACCCGGCGCCTCTGCGCGGCCGGGTGACTCTCGCTTCTTCCGGAGCCGCCGGTCACCGCGGCTCTTGCACCAGGAAACAGTATGAGCAAGCGGATCTATTCCAGAATCGCGGGCACGGGTAGCTATTTGCCCGAAAAGGTGTTGACCAACGACGACATGTCCAAGATCGTCGACACCAGCGATGAATGGATCTTCTCGCGCACTGGTATCCGTGAGCGTCACATCGTCGCCGACGACCAGACCACCAGCGATCTGGCGTATTTCGCCTCGCTGAAGGCGATGGAAGCGGCCGGCGTCACCGCCGACGAGATCGACCTGATCGTCATCGGCACCACCACCCCCGACCTGATCTTCCCGTCCACGGCCTGCCTGCTGCAGGCGCGGCTGGGCAACGTCGGCTGCGGGGCGATGGACGTCAACGCGGCCTGCTCGGGCTTTGTCTACGCGCTCAGCGTGGCCGATAAGTTCGTGCGCAGCGGCGACGCCAAGACCGTGCTGGTGGTCGGCGCCGAGACCCTGACCCGCATCGTCGACTGGACCGACCGCACCACCTGCGTGCTGTTCGGCGACGGTGCCGGTGCGGTGATCCTCAAGGCCGACGAAGAAACCGGCATCCTCAGCACCCACCTGCATGCCGACGGCAGCAAGAAGGAGCTGCTGTGGGACCCGGTGGGCGTGTCGGTCGGCTTCGGCGAAGGCAAGAACGGCGGCGGTGCGTTGCTGATGAAGGGCAACGACGTGTTCAAGTACGCGGTCAAGGCGCTGGATTCGGTGGTCGATGAGACCCTGGCCGCCAACGGCTACGACAAGCACGACCTGGACTGGCTGATCCCGCATCAGGCCAACCTGCGCATCATCGAGGCCACCGCCAAGCGGCTGGACCTGCCGATGGAGCAGGTGGTGGTCACCGTGGATCGCCACGGCAACACCTCGTCGGCCTCGGTGCCGCTCGCGCTGGACGAAGCGGTCCGCTCGGGCCGCGTGCAGCGCGGCCAATTGCTGCTGCTGGAAGCGTTCGGTGGTGGATTTACCTGGGGCTCGGCGCTGCTGCGCTACTGAGTCCCGCAGGCCCGGCCGCGTCCGCCGGCTGGGTTTGACTGCGTCGAAGGACGGGCCGTCATGGCAGAACCGATCGTCATCGCCGGCCAGCGTGTCTGGCTCAAGCAGTACCGCCGCAGCGATCGGGCGGTCTCGCTAGGCGCACTCAACTTTGTCGCACGCCGCTGGGGCCTGGATGCACTGCGTCCACCGCCGCACCGTGGCGGCGACGCCGCGCGCGACCTCGAAGCGCGCCGGCTCGGCGAGCTGCATGCGCAGTCGGTCAATGTGCCGCGCGTGGTCGGCTGCGGGCAGGCGGCCCTGATCCTGAGCGACAACGGCCGCTCGTTTGCCACCTGCCTGCGCGAAGCCGACGTGTCCGAGCGTGACCGCCTGGTGGCGCTGGCGGTGTCGGCCATGGTCCATGCGCATGGTCATGGCGCCTATTTCGGGCAGCCATTGCCACGCAACATGACCTTCGATGGCCAGTCGGTCGGTTTTATCGATTTCGAAGAAGATCCACTGGAAGTGATGGACCTGGCGCAGGCCCAGGCGCGCGACTGGCTGGTGTTCGGCTATGGCGTGGCCAAGTACTACCGTGGCCGGCGCGAGGTGCTGCAGCGCCTGCTGGCGCGTGCCTTCGATACCGCCGGCCCGGCGGTGGTCGAGCATGCGCATACGGTCACCGGGCGCCTGCGGCGTGTTGCGCAGGTGGCGCGCAGGCTGGGCCGCTCGGCAAGCGCGCTGGGGCGGGCGATCCAGGCCATCCATGCGGCCAGTGCCTTCGGCGTGGTGTTGGTGCTGGTGCTGTGCGTGGACTGGTTTGCCGACGGCGAAATGGACCTGCTCGAAGCCTTGCTGTAAGCGTGCCGGCCGCTGCGTCGGTGCCGGCTTGCATACGCGGCAGTACAGACGCCAGGCCGATTTCGCACGTATCATCCCGGCTCGATTTTTGCAGGCAGCAGCGCGTGACCGAATCCACTCTCGCCTTCGTGTTTCCCGGCCAGGGCTCGCAGTCCTTAGGGATGCTGGCCGAACTGGCCGAACTGCATCCGCAGATCCGTGACACGTTTGCCGAAGCCTCTGAAGGCGCCGGTGTCGATCTGTGGGCCCTGTCCCAGGGCGGCCCGGAAGAGATGCTCAACCGCACCGAGTACACCCAGCCGGCCTTGCTGGCCGCTGGCGTGGCGGTGTGGCGGTTGTGGACCGCCCAGCGCGGGCAGCGCCCGGCGCTGCTGGCCGGGCACAGCCTGGGCGAATACACCGCCCTGGTCGCCTCCGGCGCCTTGTCGCTGCATGACGGCGCGCACCTGGTGCGGCTGCGCGGCCAGTTCATGCAGGCCGCCGCGCCGGCCGGTGTTGGTGCGATGGCGGCGGTGCTGGGTGCCGACGACGCGCTGGTGCTAGAGGTCTGCGCCGAAGCGGCAGGCAGCCAGGTGGTGGTGCCGGCCAATTTTAATTCGCCCGGTCAGATCGTGATTGGTGGCGATGCCGCTGCAGTGGACCACGCCCTGGCCTTGCTGGCCGAGCGCGGCGTGCGCAAGGCAGTCAAGCTGGCGGTGAGCGTGCCCTCGCATACCCCGCTGATGCGCGATGCCGCCAATCAGCTGGCTGAAGCGATGGCCGGGCTGAGCTGGCAGGCGCCGCAGATCCCGGTGGTGCAGAACGTCGATGCGCGTGTGCACGAGGGTAGCGCCGCGATCCGCCAGGCGCTGGCCGAGCAGCTGTACCTGCCGGTGCAATGGACCGGGTGCGTGCAGGCGCTGGCTTCGCAGGGCATCACGCGGATTGCCGAATGCGGCCCGGGCAAGGTGTTGAGCGGGCTGATCAAGCGCATCGACAAGAGCCTGGACGCGCGCCCGCTGGCCACGCCGGCCGACTATGCCGGCGCGCTCGACGCGTGGGTGCACTGATCCACTGCATATGCCGGTCGTGCCGGCCTCCCTCGACGTTCGCGGCCACGGTCGCGACGTCCCCCTTCGAGGAACAGCATTCATGAGCAAGCCTCTGCAGGGCGAAATCGCCCTCGTCACCGGTGCCAGCCGCGGGATCGGCGCGGCCATTGCCGACACGCTGGCCGCCCAGGGCGCCACCGTCATCGGCACCGCCACGTCGGCCTCCGGCGCTGCGGCGATCGGCGAGCGCCTGGCCGCCCACGGCGGGCACGGTCGCGAACTCAACGTCACCGATGCAGCCGCAGTCGATGGCCTGATCGATGCGATCGGCAAGGAATTCGGTGCAATCTCGATCCTGGTCAACAACGCCGGCATCACCCGCGACAACCTGTTGATGCGCATGAAGGACGACGACTGGCAGGCGATCATCGACACCAACCTGACCAGCGTGTTCCGCACCTCCAAGGCGGTGATGCGCGGCATGATGAAGGCGCGCAAGGGCCGCATCGTCAATATCGCCTCGGTGGTCGGGGTGACCGGCAATCCGGGCCAGACCAACTACGCCGCGGCCAAGGCCGGCATCATTGCGTTCTCCAAGTCGCTGGCCAAGGAAATCGGCTCGCGCGGGGTCACCGTCAACGTGGTGGCGCCCGGTTTCATCGACACCGACATGACCAAGGCGCTGCCGGACGAGGCCAAGACTGCCTTGCTGCAGCAGATCGCACTGGGCCACCTGGGCGCCCCGGAAGACATCGCCAATGCGGTGGCATTCCTGGCTGGCCCGACCGCACGCTATATCACCGGCGAGACCCTGCACGTCAACGGCGGCATGTACATGCCGTGAGCGTGCGCCGCCGGGAGGCGCTAAGTGGCTGATCGGCCGGGACTTGTGATGCAATGCAAGGCTCGGGCGCTTCCACTACACTATCCAACGCGGCCATCGCAGCCCGATGGCGTTTTTTTGTACCACCACTACTCCATCTGGAGCGATATCCCCAATGAGCACCATCGAAGAACGCGTCAAGAAAATCGTCGTCGAACAACTCGGCGTCAAGGAAGAGGAAGTCACCACCAGCGCATCGTTCGTCGATGACCTGGGTGCCGACTCGCTGGACACCGTCGAGCTGGTGATGGCGCTGGAAGAAGAGTTCGAGTGCGAGATCCCGGACGAAGAGGCCGAGAAGATCACCTCGGTCCAGCAGGCGATCGACTACGTCAAGGCTCACGTCAAGAGCTGATGCGTTGTTCCTGACCGCGGTGGCGTGCGTCAAGCCGCTGCTGCGTCAGACATTCCATGGGGCCGCTGATGCGGCCCTGTGTTTTTAGGCGTCACCCGCAAACCGCAAGCACCGTTCGTTCCGTGGTGAGGAGATCTGCAATGAGTCGTCGTGTTGTCGTTACCGGCATGGGCATTGTGTCGCCGCTGGGCAATGATCTGGCCAGCAGCTGGGATGGAATCATCCACGGGCGCTCCGGCATTGGCCCGATCACGCAGATCGATGCCTCGCAGTTCACCACCAAGATCGCCGGCGAAATCAAGAATTTCGACCCCACGCTTTTTGTGTCCGCCAAGGACGTCAAGAAGATGGACTCGTTCATCCACTACGGTGTCGGCGCCTCGTTCATGGCGCTGGACGATTCCGGGCTGGAAATCGACGAAAGCAATGCCGAACGCATTGGTGCCATTCTCGGCTCCGGCATCGGCGGGCTGCTCGGTATCGAAGAGCAGACCATCAAATTCCATGAGGGCGGCGCGCGCAAGATTTCGCCGTTCTACGTGCCCAGCACCATCATCAACATGTTGCCGGGCCAGGTCAGCCTGATCAAAGGCCTCAAGGGCCCGACGTTCTCGGCCGTGTCCGCGTGCGCCACGTCCAACCACTCGATCGGCACCGCAATGCGCATGATCCAGTACGGCGATGCCGACGTGATGCTGGCCGGCGGCGCCGAGCGCGGCTCCTCGCCGAGTTCGGTCGGCGGTTTCTGCGCCATGAAGGCGATGTCCACCCGCAACGACGATCCCGCTGCGGCCTCGCGCCCGTGGGACAAGCAGCGCGACGGCTTCGTGCTGGGCGACGGTGCCGGCGTGCTGGTGCTGGAAGAGTACGAACACGCCAAGGCGCGTGGCGCACGCATCTATGCGGAGCTGGTCGGTTTCGGTGCCAGTTCGGATGCGTTCCACATGACTGCCCCCAGCGAAGACGGCGAAGGCGCGGCGCGCAGCATGCTCGCCGCCATGCGCGATGCCAAGCTCAATCCCGAGCAGATCGGCTACCTCAATGCGCACGGTACCTCCACGCCGCTGGGCGATCTGGCCGAAACCCTGGCGATGAAGCGCGCGCTGGGCGATCACGCCTACAAGACCATGGTGAGCTCGACCAAGTCGATGACCGGACACCTGCTCGGCGCGGCCGGCGGCGTGGAAGCGATCTTCTCGGTGATGGCGCTGCACACCGGCATCATTCCGCCGACCATCAACCTGGAAGAGCCCAGCGAAGGCTGCGACCTGGATTACGTACCCAACATGGCGCGCGAGGTGCAGGTGGATGCGGTGATGTCCAACGGCTTCGGCTTTGGCGGCACCAACGGCACGCTGGTGTTCAAGCGCGTCTGAGTCGATGCGCCGTTTTCTTCGCTGAAAACGGTGTGTGGTGCCTCAGCTGCTGCGCGTGGTGCGTCCGCGCGGCAGTCGCTGCCGACGTTTCCGATTGACAGCCGATCCATCTCATCGCGGACGCTGCGTTTACCGCAGCGGCCCGCGTCTGCACCTCACGCCACGCCGGACCGATGACGCTCACCCGATCACTGCATGCGGACATCGACCTGCTGGCGCTGCATCGGCTGGCACCGCAACGCTATCCGGCCCTGCTCGAATCCACCGCTTCCGGAACCGCCCACGGGCGCTGGGATGTGCTGCTGCTGGCAGAGGGCGCAAGCCTGCGGTTGGACGGCGATGGGCGCACCCGCGATGGCGATGGCCGGGTGCTCGAAAGCACATTTCTGGACGCGCTGGATGCCGCCTGGCAGGCCGAGCGCGTGCCGTACGATACGACCAGCCCGTGGCCGTTTCGCGGCGGCTGGGCGGTGCTACTGGATTACGAACTGGCCGCGCAGGTCGAGCCGATTCTGCAGCTGCCCGCCCGCGGTGATGGCATGCCGACTGCGCTGGCGTTGCGCGCGCCGGCGGCAGTGCTGCGCGACCGCGTGGAAGGGCGTTGCGTTGCGCTGGCCGAGCCGGGGCGTGAGGACTTGCTGCAGCAGATCGTTGACGATATCGCCGCCTGCGCCGCATTGCCGCCGTTGCCTGCGTGGGTTGGGCCGGTGGTAGTGGACGAGGACGCACCCGAGCGGTTCACCGACGCGGTGCAGCGGGTGCTGGATTACCTGCGGGCCGGCGATGTGTTCCAGGCCAATATCTCGCGTGCCTGGCAGGCCACATTCGCCAACTTAGTCGACCCGGCCGCGCTGCATGTGCGCCTGCGCGCGGCCAATCCTGCGCCGTTTGCCGGCCTGTTCGTGGCGGCCGGGCGCGCGGTGGTGAGCTCCTCGCCCGAGCGGTTGGTGTCGGTGCAGGGCGATGCGGTGCAGACCCGCCCGATCGCCGGTACTCGCGCGCGCTTTGCCGGCGACGACGACGCGGCGCGGATCCGTGAACTGGTCGGGCATCCCAAGGAGCGTGCCGAGCACGTGATGCTGATCGATCTGGAGCGCAATGACCTGGGCCGCATCTGCGCGCCCGGCACGGTGGAAGTGGACGAGCTGATGGCCGTGGAGAGCTACGCGCACGTGCACCACATCGTCAGCAACGTGCGTGGCCGCCTGCGCGCCGGGGTGACTCCGGGCGCGGTGATCGCGGCGGTGTTTCCCGGCGGCACGATCACCGGTTGCCCCAAGGTGCGCTGCATGCAGATCATTGCCGAGCTCGAACAGACCGCGCGCGGCGCCTACACCGGTGCGTTCGGCTGGCTCAATCGCGATGGTGATATGGATCTGAATATCCTGATCCGCACGGCCGAGGTGGCCGGCGAGCAGGTGCGTTTCCGCACTGGCGCCGGGATCGTGGTGGACTCGGACCCGCAGCGCGAGCTGGACGAAACCCGCGCCAAGGCGCGTGGCGTGTTGCGCGCGATCGAGCAGACATGAGCGCTTCAACGGGACATCACCGGCGCGCGGTATCCTGCGCGGCGCTGGGGCAATGACGAGGTGGGTGTGGCGGTGACTGGCAAACGCGGATGTCTGGCCGTGCTGGGCACGGCATTGCTGCTCGCAGCGCTGCTGGCGATTGCCGCGGTGGTGGCGTGGCGGCATTACCTGCACTTCGCCGATACCCCCGTGCCTGCGAGCGCGCCCAGTGTGGTGATTGCGCCCGGCGATTCGCTCAAGGTCACGCTGCGCAAATTGCGCGCAGCCGGCCTGGAGCAGGGCACCGATCTGGAATGGCAGCTGCTCGCGCGCCAGGTGGATGCCGCCGGCAAGCTCAAGGTGGGCGAGTACGCATTGGCGCCGGCACTGTCGCCACGCGAGGTGCTGACGCGCATGCGCCAGGGGCGTGTGATCCAGTACCGTTTCACGATCGTGGAGGGCTGGAATTTCCGGCAGCTCCGCGCCGCACTCGCCACCGCCACGCCGCTGCAGCACTCCATCGACGCGCTGGACGATGCGGCGCTGATGGCGCGGCTGGGATTTGCCAAGCAGCATCCGGAAGGGCGATTCCTGCCGGAAACCTATGTGTATCAGCGCGGCGATAGCGACCTCGACGTGCTCAAGCGCGCGCACGCGGCCATGGACAAGGCATTGGCGCAGGCCTGGGAACAGCGCGCCCCGAACCTGCCGCTTAGCTCGCCGGAACAGGCATTGATCCTGGCATCGATTATCGAAAAGGAAACCGCCCTGGGTTCCGAGCGGCCGCTGATCGCAGGAGTGTTCCTGCGCCGCCTGCAGCTGGGCATGAAGCTGCAGACCGACCCGACCGTGATCTACGGCATCGGCAGCAGCTACGACGGCAATATCCGCCGCCGCGACCTGACCACCGACACGCCGTACAACACCTATACGCGCACCGGCCTGACGCCGACGCCGATCGCCATGCCGGGCCGCGAGGCGCTGCTGGCGGCGGTGCAGCCGGCGCCCGGTGAGGCGCTGTATTTCGTGGCCGTCGGCGATGGCACCGGCGCGCACGCATTCTCGGCCACGCTGGCCGACCATAACGCGGCAGTGGCGCGCTACCTGCAGCGCCGCCGCCTGCCGAGCGCGCCGCAGACGGAGCCCACGCCATGACCGCCGCATTTTCGCCCTGGCAGCAACGTGCCTTCGACCAGACCGTGGCCGCACTGGATGCCGGACGGCTCGGGCACGGGGTGCTGATCTGCGGGCCGGAAGGGCTGGGCAAGCGCGCGGTCGCCCTGGCCCTGGCCGAGCACGTGCTGGCCAGCTCGCCGGACCCGGCACTGGCGCAGCGCACGCGGCAGTTGATCGCCGCCGGCACCCACCCCGACCTGCAGTTGGTGTCCTTCATTCCCAACCGTACCGGCGACAAGCTGCGTACCGAGATCGTCATCGAGCAGGTGCGCGAGATTTCGCAAAAGCTCTCGCTCACACCGCAGTACGGCATCGCCCAGGTGGTGATCGTCGACCCGGCCGATGCAATCAATCGCGCCGCCTGCAACGCCTTGCTCAAGACGCTGGAAGAACCATCGCCCGGCCGCTACCTGTGGTTGATCAGTGCCCAGCCGGCGCGGTTGCCGGCGACCATCCGCAGCCGCTGCCAGCGCCTGGAATTCAAATTGCCGCCCGCGCACGAGGCATTGGTCTGGTTGCTGTCGCAAGGCGTCAGCGAGCGCGCTGCGCAGGAGGCCCTGGACGCCGCCCGCGGCCATCCCGGCCTTGCCGCGCAATGGCTGCGCGAAGACGGCCTGGCGGTGCGGCGTGCGGTGGCGCAGGACCTGGAGCAGATCGCCAGCGGCCGCGCCGGCGCAGTCGATGTCGCGCAGCGCTGGACCAACGACGGCCAGGCCGACCAGCGCCTGCGCCATGCTGCCGATCTGGCATTGGCGCAGGCCTCGGCCGGCTTGACCGATCCATCGCGGTTGCACAAGCTGGCGACCTGGTTCGACGCCGCCAACCGCACCCGCGACCTGCTGCGCACCACCGTCCGCGCCGACCTGGCAGTGACGGAATTGTTGCTGGCCTGGCGCGAGGGAGAGCGCCAGCCACGTTCTAGGGGAACTCGATGAGTGCAATGAATGCACGCCAGGGCATTTTGTCGCTGGCATTGAAAGACAAGCCGGCGCTCTACAGCGCCTACATGCCGTTCGTGAAAGGTGGCGGCATCTTCGTGCCGACCCCCAAGCGCTACATGCTGGGCGACGAAGTCTTCCTGCTGCTGACCCTGCCCGATTCCAGCGAGCGCCTGCCGGTGGCCGGCAAGGTGATCTGGACCACGCCGGCCGGCGCCCAGGGCAACCGCGCCGCCGGCATCGGCGTGCAGTTCCCGGACGGCCCGGAAGGTGAGGCAGTGCGCAACAAGATCGAGACCCTGCTGGCAGGCCTGACGACCTCGGACAAACCGACGCATACGATGTGAGGTAGTGCGGTGCGGTTGCACGGGTGATTGCCGTCGTATTGGAAACGGGTCGTCCAAGGGCGTAGCGGGCGTTTGAATGGCGCCGAATCGATTTATCGCCATGGCGCCGCCAGACCGTCGGCACGCCGCGCCCAGTCATTGGATCGGGACGTTTTCGACCAGGTCATCGCCGTCGCGGATCAACCTGTTGACGATTGCCGCAGCTGCCCTATAATGTTCGGCTCGCGTCACCGGGCGGTTAGCTCAGCGGTAGAGCATTGCCTTCACACGGCAAGGGTCACAGGTTCGAACCCTGTACCGCCCACCATCGAAATCCTGCACTCCACGGGATTCGACGCGAAAAAAAAGCCGGCCATGTGCCGGTTTTTTTGTGTCTTGCGTTCCATGCGGAAGGCTCCAGGACGCAGCAGAGCGCGAGACGTCATCGGTGACACGTGCATGTCCGTTAGTGACCGGAGAGTCGAGCCTGCGCCCCCCGTGACCGTGCTTTCCAGATGGTCTGTCTCGTCGCTTGTGCCTGCTTGTTGCGGGCCCAACAAGGACTTGCCATCCTGGGAGACCCCCCCGCGTTGAAGAAGGTCTGGCGATGAAAGCACTGCTTGGAAGTGCCCTGATTGCGATGGCGCTGCTAGCCGGCTGCGCGCGCGATGTTGGCGAGCAGTACGTTGGCAAGTGGGTCAATGTGAAGTCGCAGAAGAATGTGCTGAGCATCGAGCACAACGGCGAGAGCTTCATCATCCGCGACACCTCGCCGGAGATGTTCGGCAATGGGGTCAAAACCCGAAATTACCCGGCGTTGTTGACCAAGGGGGTGCTGCAGGTGTCCAGTGGCAGTGGCACGGTCAACTATGCGATCGACGAGGCGAGCGGTCGTTTGAGCACCGGCGATACCGAGTACACACGGGTCAAGTGAGCCTCCGCGCGCCTGGGGCAAATCGCCGTACGGTCGTCGCGCCAGTTCTCTAGGTAGCTTGCGTCTGCATCCAGCGCCACAGCGTCGTGCGCGAAACGCCGAGCGCCTGTGCGGCGAGGGCGCGATTGCCGTTTGCGTGATCGAGCGCTGCGCGGACGGCTGCAGCGGTGAGCTGCAGGCGGGACGCCGCCAGGTCGCCGCGTGCGGATGCCGCTGCGGTATTGCCGATCTGTGTGTCGAACAGTTCCGGTGCCCACCACTGCAGTTGCTCAAGGCTCAGGCTCTCGTGCGCCTGCGCCTTCCAGTGGATGCACAGGCGTTCGACCAGGTTGCGCAGCTCGCGCACGTTGCCGGGCCAGGTGTGCAGTTGCAGTCGTTGCAATGCAGCCTCCGACAGCGGCGAGGCGATATTGCCAAGTTGCTGGAAGTAATGCGCCAGCAGCAGTGCGATGTCGTCGGGGCGCTGACGCAAGGGGGGCAGCGCGATGCGTAACGCTGCCAGGCGGTAGAACAGGTCGCGACGGAATCGTCCTTGCTCGACCAGCGCGTGCAGCGCCTGCAGGCTGGCGGCCACCACACGCACGTCGATTGCGACGGGCAGGGTTGCGCCAACGCGCAACACTTCGCGTTCTTCCAATACGCGTAAGAGCCGTGTCTGCAACGGCATGGGCAATTCGCCGATTTCGTCGAGGAACAGCGTGCCATCCTGCGCGGCTTCGATCAGGCCGATGTGGCCGCCGCGGCGGGCACCGGTGAAGGCGCCATCGCTGTAGCCGAACAGCTCTGCTTCCAACAACGATTCGCTGATGGCCGCGCAATTGATTGCCACGAAACGGCCGCGGCGACGGCTGCCGGCATGCAATTGTCGGGCGGCCAATTCCTTGCCGGTGCCGGTTTCGCCGCTGATCAACACGGTGCCCGCATGCGGGGCATACAGCTGCACCAAGGCACGCACCTGCGCCATGGCGGCGTCGTCGCCAAGCAGCGCATCGCTACGTCGGGGGCGCCTTGAGTGACTACGCGCGGCGGGCCGCTCCCGGCTGGATGCCGCGCCCAGTGCGATGGCCTGCTCCAGCGCCTGACGCACCGACCCTGCCGAATACAGCAGCACGCCTGGCAGCCCGGCCTGTTCGGCGAAATCGATCGCCATACCGGTGCCCACGATGACCTGGATACCGGCGGCGCGCAGGTCGGCAATGCAATCGCGCGCGTCCTCGGCAGTGACGAATCGGCGGTGCTCGATGTCCAGGTCGAAACTGGTCTGGAAGGCATGGAACGACGGGACGTCGCTGGCATGGGTCACCACGCCGATGCGCGGGGCAATGCGGCGCGCGCGCGCCAGCGCTTCCATCAGGTCGAATCCGCTCGCCTGGATTGGCGCCAGCGGCAATGCCAGGCGGCTGCGCAGATAGGCGGCGTTGGAGCCGCCGGCCACCAGGGCGTCGCAGCGTTCGCGGCGCAGTCGCTGGCCGATGACCTCCACCGCTTCGGCAAAGCCGAGGTTGATCTGCTCGATGCGCGCGCGCTGGTCGAACTCGGGGATGACGTCGGCGAGCAGGCCGGTCAGGCGGGACACGCTGACGGTCCAGATTACCGGCAGAGAGATGCCCGCTGCATCGGAGATGCTGGGGCGGCGCGGGAAGTCGAGCTGTTTCGTCATGTTTCATGATGTTCCATTAGTTCCGAAACTGCAACGGCGAGGTCTTCCGCTCGTAGCAGAATCAAATACTTGCGATTGGCACGACGTTTGCGAACCAGCTAACCCTCTCCTCCTGGAAACCGTCATGACGTCCTCCTATCCAGCCTCTGCCGGCACGCGCTTTCGCGCAGCGCTGGCTGCCGAGTCGCCGCTGCAGGTGATCGGTGCGATCAATGCCAACCACGCGCTACTGGCCCAGCGTGCGGGCTACCAGGCCATCTACCTGTCTGGCGGCGGCGTGGCGGCGGGGTCGCTGGGGCTGCCGGACCTGGGGATCAACACATTGGAAGACGTACTGATCGATGTGCGCCGCATCACCGACGTGTGCGAACTGCCGCTGCTGGTGGATGTGGATACCGGCTTCGGGCCGAGTGCCTTCAATATCGAGCGCACCATCAAGTCGCTGATCAAGGCCGGCGCGGCCGGTTGCCATATCGAAGACCAAGTGGGCGCCAAGCGTTGCGGGCATCGGCCGGGTAAGGAGATCGTCAGCCAGGGCGAGATGGTCGACCGGGTCAAGGCGGCGGCCGATGCCAAGACCGATCCGGCGTTTTTCTTGATCGCACGCACCGACGCCATCCAGATGGAAGGGGTGGATGCAGCGATCGAGCGCGCCATCGCCTGTGTGGACGCGGGCGCCGACGGCATCTTTGCCGAAGCCGCGTACGACCTGGACACCTACACGCGGTTTGTCGATGCAGTGGGCGTGCCGGTGCTGGCCAACATCACCGAATTCGGCAAGACGCCGCTGTTCACGCGCGACCAGCTTGCGCAGGCCGGTGTGGCGATCCAGCTGTTTCCGCTGTCGGCATTCCGTGCGGCCAACAAGGCGGCCGAGGCGGTCTATACCGCGATTCGGCGCGACGGCCATCAGCAGGCCGTGCTGGACACCATGCAGACGCGCGAAGAGCTGTACGAGCGCATCGGCTACCACGGCTACGAGCAGCGCCTGGACGCGTTGTTTGCACGCAAAGGCGCATGATCGCGCCTTGCTGCGTGCAGGTTTGGCCACTTCATCCGTGACACCGCAACACGACACCGTTTGGGAGCGCATCGCATGAACGACACCGTCAATCCCGGCTTCAAGCCGAAGAAATCCGTCGCACTGTCCGGCACTGCTGCAGGCAACACCGCGCTGTGCACGGTGGGCCGCAGCGGCAACGATCTGCATTACCGTGGCTACGACATCCTGGATCTGGCCACCACCAGCGAGTTTGAGGAAATTGCCTATCTGCTGGTGCACGGCAAGCTGCCCAACAACGGCGAACTGCGCGGCTACAAGGCCAAGCTGCGTTCGCTGCGCGGCGTGCCGGCGGCAGTGAAAACCGCGCTGGAACAGCTGCCGCCATCCGCGCACCCGATGGATGTGATGCGCACCGGTGTGTCGGTGCTTGGCTGCCTGCAGCCGGAAAAGGACGATCACAACCATCCCGGTGCGCGTGATATCGCCGACAAGTTGATGGCCTCGCTCGGTTCGATGCTGCTGTACTGGTATCACTACAGCCACAACGGCAAGCGCATCGAGGTGGAGACCGACGACGACTCCGTCGGTGGGCACTTCCTGCGCCTGCTGCATGGCTTTGCGCCGAAGGATTCGTGGGTGCGCGCAATGCACACCAGCCTGATCCTGTACGCCGAGCACGAATTCAATGCCTCCACGTTTGCGAGCCGCGTGATTGCCGGTACCGGTAGCGACATGTACAGCGCCATTGCTGGTGGTATCGGCGCGTTGCGCGGTCCCAAGCATGGCGGCGCCAACGAGGTGGCCTTCGAGGTGCAGAAGCGCTATGACACGCCAGACGAAGCCGAGGCCGACATCAAGGCACGTGTGGAGCGCAAGGAAGTGGTGATCGGCTTCGGGCACCCGGTCTACACCGTGTCCGATCCGCGCAACAAGGTGATCAAGGACGTGGCGCGCGAACTCTCCGACGAGCAGGGCAGCCGCAAGATGTACGACATCGCCGAGCGCCTGGAGACGGTGATGTGGGACATCAAGAAAATGTTTCCGAACCTGGATTGGTTCAGTGCGGTCAGCTACCACATGATGGGCGTGCCGACGGCGATGTTTACGCCGCTGTTCGTGCTGGCGCGTACTGCCGGGTGGAGCGCGCACATCATCGAGCAGCGCATGGACGGCAAGATCATTCGTCCCTCGGCCAATTACACCGGCCCGGAAGATCAGGTGTTTGTGCCGTTGGATCAGCGCGTCTGAAAAGTGCCACTTGCGAGCGGCCCTCATCCGCCCTTCGGGCACCTTCTCCCGCGTTGCGGGAGAAGGGAGCGTGGCGAGTGGCACGTGGTGAGCAGGAATACGAGCAGCATCAGCGACAACAGCAACAGCAACAGCAGCAACAGCAACAGCAACAGCAACAGCAACAGCAGCAGCAACAGCAGCAGCAACAGCAACAGCAGCAGCAACAGCAGCAGCAATAAACCCCGCCCGCCTTGTGATATCGCCAGCCATGAATAGCCAGTACCGCAAGCCCTTGCCGGGCACCGCGTTGGATTACTTCGATGCACGCGCCGCCGTGGATGCGTTGCAGCCCGGTGCATATGCAGGCTTGCCGTACACCGCACGCGTGCACGCGGAAAACCTGGTGCGACGCGCCGAGCCGCAGAAGCTGGAGGCGTATCTGCGCCAATTGATCGAGCGCAAGCGCGAGCTGGATTTCCCGTGGTTTCCGGCGCGTGTGGTCTGCCACGACATCCTGGGCCAGACCGCCCTGGTGGATCTTGCCGGTCTGCGTGATGCAATCGCCGAGCAGGGCGGCGATCCGGCGCAGGTCAACCCGGTGGTGCCGGTGCAGCTGATCGTCGATCACTCGCTGGCGGTTGAATACGCCGGCTTCGACAAGCAGGCCTTTGCCAAGAACCGCGGCGTGGAAGACCGTCGCAATGCCGATCGGTTCCATTTCATCGAATGGACCAAGCGCGCGTTCGAAAACATGGAAGTAATTCCGCCGGGCAATGGGATCATGCATCAAATCAACCTGGAGAAGATGTCGCCGGTGATCTACACGCTGGACGGCGTGGCCTTTCCGGATACCTGCGTGGGCACCGATAGCCACACTCCGCATGTGGATGCGCTGGGCGTCATCGCAGTGGGCGTGGGCGGCCTGGAAGCAGAAAACGTGATGTTGGGTCGCGCCTCGTGGATGCGCCTGCCGGACATCATCGGTGTGGAACTCACCGGGCGGGCGGCACCGGGAACGACTGCCACCGATATCGTGCTGGCCTTGACCGAATTCCTGCGCCAGCAACGCGTGGTGGGCGCCTATCTCGAATTCTATGGTGCAGGCGCCAGTGCGCTGACCATCGGCGACCGCGCCACCATTTCCAACATGACGCCGGAATTCGGGGCGACCGCGGCGATGTTCTACATCGACCAGCAGACCATCGACTACCTGCGGCTCACCGGTCGCGACGACGCGCAGGTGGCATTGGTGGAGAACTATGCACGTCATACCGGGCTGTGGGCCGACGATCTGGCCACCGCACAGTATGAGCGCGTGCTGCAGTTCGATCTGTCCAGCGTGGTGCGCAACATGGCCGGGCCCTCCAACCCGCACAAGCGCGTGGCCACCAGCGAGCTGGCTGCGCGCGGCATTGCCGGTGCTTGGGACCAGGTGCCGGGGCAGATGCCCGATGGCGCGGTGATCATCGCGGCAATCACCTCGTGCACCAACACCTCCAACCCGCGCAACGTCATCGCGGCCGGCTTGCTGGCACGCAATGCCAACGCGCGTGGCTTGACCCGCAAGCCGTGGGTAAAGAGTTCGCTGGCGCCGGGCTCCAAGGCGGTGCAGCTGTACCTGGAAGATGCCGGTTTATTGAGCGAACTGGAACAGCTGGGCTTCGGCATCGTGGCGTTCGCCTGCACCACCTGCAATGGCATGAGCGGTGCGCTCGACCCAACCATCCAGCAGGAAATCATCGACCGCGATCTGTATGCCACGGCGGTGCTGTCGGGCAACCGCAATTTCGACGGGCGCATCCACCCGTATGCCAAGCAGGCGTTTCTCGCCTCGCCGCCGTTGGTGATCGCCTATGCAATCGCCGGAACCGTGCGCTTCGATATCGAAAAGGACGTGCTGGGCATCGATGCCGATGGCGTGGCGGTAACGCTCAAGGATCTGTGGCCGAGCGATGCGGAGATCGACGCGGTGGTGGCGCGCAGCGTCAAGCCGGAGCACTTCCGTCGTGTGTACGACCCGATGTTTCAGCGCAGCAGTGGGCAGGGCATCAGCGTGAGCCCGCTGTACGACTGGCGCCCGACCAGCACCTACATTCGCCGCCCGCCGTATTGGGAGGGCGCATTGGCAGGGGCACGCACCCTGCACGGCATGCGGCCGCTGGCCGTGCTCGGCGACAACATCACCACCGATCATCTGTCGCCATCCAATGCGATCCAGGCCGGCAGTGCGGCTGGCGAGTATCTCGCGCACATGGGCGTGCCCGAGGAGGATTTCAATTCCTACGCCACCCATCGCGGCGACCATCTCACCGCGCAGCGCGCCACCTTCGCCAATCCCAAATTGATCAACGAAATGGCCGTGATTGATGGGCAGGTCACCGCAGGCTCGCTGGCGCGACTGGAGCCGGAAGGGCAGGTCATGCGCATGTGGGAGGCCATCGAAACCTACATGACCCGCAAGCAACCGTTGATCATCGTTGCCGGTGCCGATTACGGGCAGGGTTCCTCGCGCGACTGGGCAGCCAAGGGCGTGCGTCTGGCCGGTGTGGAGGTGATCGTGGCGGAAGGCTTCGAACGGATCCACCGCACCAACCTGATCGGCATGGGCGTGTTGCCGCTGGAGTTCAAGCCGGGCACCGATCGCAAGACACTTGGCATCGATGGTAGCGAAACCTTCGACGTCACCGGACAGCGCACGCCGGGGGCCACGCTGACACTCTCGATCCACCGGCGCAACGGCGAGCAGTTGCAGGTGCCGGTCACGTGCCGGCTGGATACTGCAGAGGAAGTCTCGATCTACGAGGCCGGTGGTGTGTTGCAACGGTTTGCGCAGGATTTTCTGGAGGCCACGGCTGCCTGATGCCCTTGGTACTCAAGGCCCTCAGGCCGCCCGCTTGCACCCGCCCGGCCCGGCGCGCACACTTTGGCAATCTTTGCCATCGGGAGGCTGCATGGCCACCATGAACATCTCTTTGCCTGACGAACTCAAGCAGTTCGTCGATCAACAGGTGCTGGAGCATGCCTACGGTTCCAGCAGCGAATACCTGCGTGAACTGATCCGCAAACAACGCGATGTGGAACAGCTGCGTGGGCTGCTGCTGGACGGAGCCAACTCAGGTCCGGCGGTCGCGATGGAGCCGGATTTCTTTGAGGCCATGCGTGAGCGCGCGCAGGTACGCGCTGCCGGCAAGTGAAGCCGGCGCGCTGGCGTCCGTTGGCGCGGCGTGACGTGGATGAAGCCGCTGCGTGGTACGGCGAACAGGCTGGGCTCGCAGTGGAACTGGCGTTTACCGACGCGCTGGAAGTGGCGGTCAAAACCCTGATGCGGCACCCTGGAGTCGGTTCGAGCCGACATGCGGTACTACTGAAGTTGCAGCATCTGCGCGTGTGGCCGCTCAAGGGGTTTCCCTATTTGATTTTCTATATCGAACGCGATGCAGACGTCGTCATCTGGCGTGTACTGCAGATGCAGCGCGACATTCCAGCATGGATGCGCGACGACGCCTGAGTGGCTCAACGCTTACGCGCAAAGCCTTCGGCAATGCCGCAGATGGCGCATTGTTGCTGCACTGACGCTCAATTGAGATAGACCAATCCCATGACCCATTTCCCCCAACTCCGTATCCCCGCCACCTACATGCGTGGCGGCACCAGCAAGGGCGTGTTTTTCCGCCTGCAGGATCTGCCCGAGGCCGCGCAGCAGCCGGGCGCTGCACGTGATGCGCTGTTGCTGCGGGTGATCGGCAGCCCGGATCCGTATGCCAAGCAGATCGATGGCATGGGCGGGGCGACCTCGAGCACCAGCAAGAGTGTGATCGTCTCTGCCAGTACGCGTGCCGGGCACGATGTGGACTATCTGTTCGGGCAGGTGTCCATCGATAGCGCGTTCGTGGATTGGAGTGGCAACTGCGGCAACCTTTCCGCAGCGGTGGGGCCGTTTGCGATTGCCAGCGGATTGATTGATGCCACACGCGTGCCGCGCGATGGCATGGCCATGGTAAGGATCTGGCAGGCCAATATCGGCAAGACGATCGTGGCGCATGTGCCGATGACCGATGGGCTTGTGCAGGAAACCGGCGACTTCGAACTGGATGGCGTGACCTTTCCGGCGGCCGAAGTGCAGCTGGAATTTCTCGACCCGGCCGATGACGCCGAAGGCGAGGGTGGGGCGATGTTCCCCACCGGCAATCTCATCGATCGATTGGAGATTCCCGGGCTGGGCACGCTGGATGCCACGCTGATCAATGCGGGCATTCCGACCATCTTCGTCAACGCGCGCGATCTGGGCTACACCGGCACCGAGTTGCAGGAGGCCATCAATGGCGACCCGCGGGCGTTGACCATGTTCGAAACGCTGCGCGCACACGGTGCGGTGCGGATGGGCTTGATTGCGAGGGTGGAGGACGCCGCGACGCGGCAACACACGCCCAAGGTGGCCTTCGTGGCGCCGCCGGCCGACTACACCGCGTCCAGCGGCAAGCCGGTGCATGCGGCCGAGATCGATCTGCTGGTGCGTGCGATGTCGATGGGCAAGTTGCACCACGCGATGATGGGCACCGCAGCGGTGGCGATTGGCACCGCTGCGGCGGTGCCGGGCACCTTGGTCAACCTGGCGGCCGGCGGCGCGGCCCGCTCGGCGGTGCGCTTCGGGCATCCGTCCGGCACCTTGCGCGTGGGCGCCGAGGCAACACAGGTCGATGGGCAGTGGCAGGTGACCAAGGCGTTGATGAGCCGCAGTGCGCGGGTGCTGATGGAGGGTTGGGTGCGGGTGCCCGCGCCGGAGTGAATGAGCGGCGGCCACGCGTTGCCGATCCGGGCGCTCACTTGCTGCATGTGTTCGTGTCCCGATACGTCGTTGCCTGGGCAGCGGTTGGCATCGCCAGGACAGGCGGCAATGTGTTGCCGCAGGTGTGATCGGCCCCTGACTGACAGAACCGGGGCTCACCGGTTTGGCAGTGATGAACGCCGCCGGCGATCCGCCTGCGCTGCGAGCCGGCTTCAGACCAGGGTTGCCGTGCGATGGCATCCGGATCGCATCCCCGACGTCTGCCGTTCGTCCGGTCATCCGGCCTCCCTGCGGAGCGATCCAGTGCCCGCCGTGCAGGCCTGGCGACCGCGCGCTGACCGATGTCGTTGGCGCCGGTAGCCCCATGCAGAAGACGCCGCTTGATCCAACTCGGGAGACTGGCTCGGCCATGGCGCACAAATTGCACGGGTGTGCTGCATTAATTCGAACGCTTACTCGAATTATAGAAACTTTTTCGTACGGGCTCTGCCATATTTGTGTAAATCGTGTTAATTCTGTTGCACCGCGGCATGCAGGCCAGGCCGCCCCGCCACCAGAATTCGGAGTCTTCCCATGTCAGCCAGCCGGTCGCTCAAGATCAGCGCGCTTGCCGTTGCCGTCGCGTCTTTCCTCCCGCTCCACGCTGCCGCGCAGCAGGCTCCCGGCGACGACGGTGTCGTGCGTCTGGATGCGGTCAAGGTGACGGTCGAGCGTCGCTCGGAAGATTCCAAGGATGTGCCGGTTTCCGCCAGCGTGCTGCGCCCGGAATTTCTCGATGCCATTTCCACCAGCGGCTCGGACATCCGCGTGCTGGCCGGCAAGGCGCCGAGCCTCAACATCGAATCGTCCAACGGCCGTGTGTTTCCGCGCGTGTATATCCGCGGCTACGGCAACACCGACTTCAACACCTACGCGTCGCAGCCGGTGTCGTTGATCTATGACGACGTGGTGCAGGAAAACGCGTTTTTGAAGGGCTTCCCGATCTTCGATCTGGAAGGCCTGGAAGTGCTGCGCGGCCCGCAGGGCACGCTGTTCGGCCGCAATACGCCGGCCGGCGTGGTCAAGTTCAATTCGGTCAAGCCGACCATCGGCGCCAACGACGGCTACGCCAGCCTGTCGTACGGCACCTACGGCACCATGACCCTGGAAAGCGGCCTGAGCATCGCGATGGGCGACCATTGGGCAGCGCGTCTGTCCACCTTGGGCCAGCGCCGCGACGATTGGGTGGAAAACCGCGACGGCCGCGATCTGGAAGGCTATACCGATTCGGCCGTGCGTCTGCAGCTGCTGTACCAGGCCAGCGACGATTTCAGCGCGTTGTTCAACGCGCATGCGCGCCATCTGGACGGCACCGCGCGGCTGTTCCGCGCCAACGTCATCCAGCCTGGCACCAACCAGCTGGTGGATGGCTTCGACGAAGAAAAATCCTTCATCGACGGCGCCAACACCCAGGAACTGCAGACCTATGGCGGCAGCGCCAACCTGACCTGGGACCTGGGCGACATTGCGTTGCACTCGATCACCGCGTACGAGGGCATCGGCAAGTACTACAGCCGCGGCGATATCGACGGCGGCTTCGGCGCGGTGTTCGCACCGCCGTCCGGCCCGGGCGTGATTCCGTTCCCGGTGGAAACCGCCGGCGGCATCAAGAGCCTGGACCAGTACAGCCAGGAAGTGCGTGCCGAATCGCAGTACGAGGGCCCGCTCAACTGGCAGGCCGGCCTCTACTACTTCCACGACGATGTGGAAGGCGAAAACTACACCTACAACACCTTCAGCGGCGGCGACCTGGCCAGCTACCAGCTGACCCGCCAGCGCAACACCTCGTGGGCGGCATTCGGCTCGCTGAACTACGCGGCCACCGACCGCCTGAACCTGCGCGCCGGCATCCGCTACACCTACGACAAAAAGACCTTCGACGTGCTGGCGCTGGACCGCATCACGCTGGTGGAGCCGTCCAGCGGCGAGACCGATAACTCCAAGGTCACCGGCGACCTGGCTGCCACGTTCTCCATCAACGACGACGTCAACGTGTATGCCCGTGCGGCACGCGGTTTCCGCGGCGCCAGTTTCGGCGTGCCCTCGGGCACCGCGCCGCTGACCGTGGCCGAGCCGGAGACCGTGGATTCCTTCGAGGTCGGCATCAAGTCGGATCTGTTCGACAACCGTGCACGCCTGAGCTTCGACATCTACGATTTCCGCGTCAAGAACCAGCAGCTCACCGCAGTGGGCGGCGCGTCCAACGACGTGCGCCTGCTCAACGCCGACAAGACCGAGGCGCGCGGTGCCGAGTTCGACTTCGAAGCGTTGATCACCCAGAACCTGCGCGTCACCGCCGGCGGCGCCTACAACTGGACCCGCATCGACGACCCGAGCCTGTCGGTGGGCGTGTGCCGCACCTGCACCGTGACCGACCCGCTCAATGCGGCGGGCCGCGCACTGATCGACGGCAACGACCTGCCGCAGGCGGCCAAGTGGATGGCCAACGCGACGCTGCGTTACGGCATCCCGATGGGCAACGACGGCGAGCTGTTCTTCTACACCGATTGGTCCTACCGCAGCGAAGTGAACTTCTTCCTGTACGACTCCAAGGAGTTCACCGGCCAGCCGCTGGTCGAAGGCGGCGCCAAGATCGGCTACAACTGGGGCGCGGGTGCGTACGAGTTGTCGGTGTTCTGCCGCAACTGCACCAACCAGATCCGCGTGACCGGCGCGATCGACTTCAACAACCTCACCGGCTTCATCAACGACCCGCGCATCGTTGGCGCGCAGTTCCGCGCCAACTTCTGATCGGCGTTGCGGTGTAGCACCATCGAACCGCCGGCTAGCATGCCGGCGGTTTTTTTATGGCGGCAGGAGTAAATGCATGCGGCGGATCATTCGAAATGCGTGGTTGATTGCTGTGTTGTGCTGTGCGGCTGCCGTGGCGCAGGCGCAGGCGGCTGCGGCGACGACAGCGCGGGCCACGCAACCGCCCGCGGCCACCGAGCTGCTGGTGGTTTCCACCGATATCGGCGACGACATCGACGATGCGTTTGCGCTGGGGTTGCTGTTGCGCAGCCCGCAGTTGCAGGTGCTGGGCATCGCATCGGCATGGGGCGACACCACGTTGCGTGCGCAGCTGTTGCAGCGCTTGTTGCAGCAGGCCGGGCGCAGCGAGATTCCGTTGGCGGTGGGTGCACGCACGACCAGCACCATTGCCTTCAGCCAGGCGCGCTGGGCCGCCAAGGGACAGTTGCCCGGCAAGCTGCCGGATGCGGCGGCCATGATCCTGCAGCAGGCGCGCCGGCATCCGGGCAAGGTCACCTTGCTGGTGCTGGGGCCGATGACCGATGTAGCGTTGGCGCAGCAGCGCGACCCGGCCGGCTTTGCCAAGCTCAAGCGCATCATGGCGATGGGCGGCTCGGTGCGTGTGGGTTACGGCAAGTCTGCCTATCGGCCGGCCAGCGCACCGGCGCCGGAGTACAACATCCTCTCCGATGTGCCGGCGGCGCAACGCGTGTTCGCGGCCGGCGTGCCGATCGTGTTGCTGCCACTGGATGCTACGCAGATCACGCTGGAAGAACCCGAGCGTATCGCCTTGTTCGCGCATGGCGATGGACTCACCGATGCGCTCACCCAGCTGTACTACCAGTGGCGCAACACCGACCAGCCCTGGGCCAATGCCACACCGACGGTGTTCGACGCGGTACCCGTCGCCTGGCTGCTGAGCCCGGCGCTGTGCCCGACCACGCCGCTGCATCTGGATGTCGATGCAC
The DNA here is from genome assembly GCF_000802365.1 of Xanthomonas cannabis pv. cannabis. Lineage (GTDB taxonomy): Bacteria > Pseudomonadota > Gammaproteobacteria > Xanthomonadales > Xanthomonadaceae > Xanthomonas > Xanthomonas cannabis. The sequence continues at coordinate 2,042 of NZ_JSZE01000040.1, read as the reverse complement.
AGGGCTATACCCGCGAAGGGCCAGGCATACCGAACGTGCAGGCGTGCCTGCGTCTGGACAAGCCGGCGTTCATTGCGGTGTACATGCGCCAGCTGCTGCGCTGAGCCGCGTGCCGCGGCATTGCCAGCAAGGCGCTTGGGTAGGTGGTGCTGTTGGTCCTCCGTCCGGTCATTGGTTAGGTGCGGCGGCGTGAACCGCCCCTCATCCGCCCTTCGGGCACCTTCTCCCACTGACGGGAGAAGGAACGGCTTGAGCTTCATGGCATTGGTGGCACGGCTGGTGTGCGCGCTCGTATTGGCGTGAACCGTCCCTCATCCGCCCTTCGGGCACCTTCTCCCGTCGACGGGAGAAGGAACGTTTTGTGCTTCATGGCGTTGGTGGCACAGCTGGTGTGAGCATTCGTAATGGCGTGAGCCGTCCCTCGTCCGCCCTTCGGGCACCTTCTCCCGTCTACGGGAGAAGGAACGTCTTTTGCTTCATGGTGTTGATGGCAGGGTTGGCGAGCGATTCGTAATGGCGTGAGCCGCCCCTCATCTATCCTCGGGCACTTTTCCCACCAGCGGGAGAGGGGGTATCGACGAGCTTCTTGGTGGTGCTAGCACCGCGCAAGTGTCGAAACAGCTCCGCGGATACGAGGCAGGCGAGCCAACGAACAGGTATGTACGTCGCTTGCGTGCGTACGGCGACCCAACGCGCAGTGCCAAGCATCACGCTGGCGGCCGAGACCTAGTCCATCCAGCCCCGGAACTCCTTCTCCCGCGTGCGGGAGAAGGTGCCCGAAGGGCGGATGAGGGGCGGTTGAGGACATCCCCGCCAGCCCAGCACAGGCGCATCCAGTCTCCAGCTTGCCTACGCGCAGCCGATCCAGCAGGCGCCAGGAGTCCTTGCCCGAGGCCACTGCAAGACACATGGCGCGCAGCGCCACGGGGGTGATGCCCATGCGCCGCGCAGCGCGTGCGGGTGCGTCGCTATACTGGTCGTCTCAGTCATGGGATAGCACGAATGGACAGCCGGGAATCAGGGATGAGGGCGTCGGGCACGCGGCGCATGTTGCTGTGGGTGGTATTGCTCACGGTGACGATTGGCGCGGTGGCCTGCAAGCGCAACGAAAGCGGTCAGTTGCCTGCCGCCAGCGGCGAGGCGATCAAGGCCGACAAGCAGGCCATTACCGGCTTCGCGCTGGCGCGTGCCTATCCCGACCAGACCAGCGATGGGCTGTCGCTGGCGCTGGAATTCTCGCGGCCGTTGGTGGGCACGCAGGATTTCGATGCGCTGGTGCGCTTCGAAGAAAAGGTCGGTACCGGCGACAGCAGCTGGTCGCTGTCCGAGGACGGCAAGACGCTGCGCTACCCGTATGTGGAGGCCGCCAAGGACTACACGGTGCTGATCGACGCCAATTTGCTGGCCGCCGACGGCAGCCGTCTGGGCAAGCCGCTCAAGCAGAAGGTCTACACCGGCGAACTCAAGCCTGTGGCCGGGTTCGCTTCGCAAGGCAGCGTGTTGCCGGCGCGCGAAAGCCGCGGCCTGCCGGTGGTGTCGGTCAACGTGCCGGAAGTGGACGTGGAGTTCCTGCGCGTGCGCGAGAAGTCGCTGCCGGCGTTCTTCCAGCAGTTCCAGCGCGGCGGTCGCCGCGGCAGCTGGGATCTTGAAAGCGAGTACAGCGGCAACGAGCCGCTGTCCAAGCTGGCCGACCCGGTCTACGTCAACCGTTTTATTTTGGGCGGCAAGCAGAACGAGCGTGTGCTGACCTACCTGCCCACGCAGGACATCAAGGAGCTGCAGGAGCCGGGCCTGTACTTCGCGGTGATGAAGCGCGCCGGCAGTTTCGAAAACGAATTCGATACCGCATTCTTCACCGTCAGCGACATTGGCCTGCACACGCGTGCCTACAAGGACAAGCTGTTCGTGCACACCGCCTCGTTGCAGAGCGGCGAGCCGATCAAGAACGTGGAATTGCGCATCCTCGATGCCAAGGGCGAGCTGTTCCTGAAAGGTGTCACCGACGGCAACGGCAACGCATTGCTCAACTACACGCTTGATGC
>NZ_JSZE01000004.1 GCF_000802365.1 Xanthomonas cannabis pv. cannabis | reverse complement strand
ATGCGCAGACCCAAGCCACCGCCACGTTGGTCGGCACGCGCCTGCAGGTGGTGCTGTCGCCGGGCGGCAGTACGCAGTGGCTGGACGCGGATGTGGATGACGGCGAAGGCGGGAGCGCTCTGCGCAGCGACGACTACGACTTCGACGGGCACCGCGATCTTGCGGTGACCGCGATGCTGGGCCAGGTCAATGAAGCGACGCTGGTGTTCCTCTTCGACCCGGTACGACGGCGCTTTCAGCCGCTGGCCGCGCCAACGCGCCCGGCGGTGCAATGCGATGGGCTGTGGAATCTGACCCCCGATGCCAAGGACCGCAGCCTGACCAGCTCCTGCCGTAGCGGGCCGATGTGGTACAGCGACCAATATCGCTATAGCGCCGGCCGGCTCTATGTCTATCGCTCCCAGCAGCCGATCAACGCGCCGGACATCCAGGCGTTGCTTGGGCGCGACGGCGACGACGCGTATCCGCTGTCGGTGTGGTCCACCTTCGACCCGCAGGGCGTCGTGATCGCCACTGCCATCGGCGAAACACTGGAGTCGCCGATGCCGGTGCAACTGCGGGTGCAGGTAGCGCGCCTGCCCTTCTACGCCACGGCAACCGCGGCCACGACGCGGCGTTATCTGGTGCGCGGTGATCGCGCCGACGCGCTGGATGTCAGCGCCGATGCAACGCGCATCAAGCTGCGTTACCGCAGCGCCACGGCAGGCGACATGCTGGGCTGGGTGAGTGTGGACGCCTTGCGCCAGCAGTAGCGCGCAGGCATCCAGCTGATTGTTGGGGCCGGCGCGGCCGCGGCGCTGAATCGGCACCGGCAGCTGTGCGATGCGGCGCAAGCGGGCCTGCATGGAGCTGGCGACTGCTCAAGGCGCCGGCTCCTTCGCATCGCTGGCACGGCCTGCGCAGCGGGGTGCTGGCTGATCGCGCAGGCGGATCCTGCAACCCGTCGCAACGCGCCGGCAGTGTGTGCAAGAGCCTGTGCAGGATCCTGCTGATGGCCGCGCGCCTCCATACCGGGTGCGCCAACACCTCGTTCCATCGGGCCGCTGTCGCGCGTACCAGGCAGCGGCTACCATCGCCTGTCCCCACGTCTCGCAGACCTCCATGTCCGCTCCCTCTTCGCGTCCTGCGGCCTCGCCGCGCTGGTTCGTCGCCGGCGATCTCAATGGCTTCTTCGGCCTGGTGGTCGACAATCTTTCCATCCTCGGCTTCATCGCGATGGCGCTGGTGGGCATCTTCCAGTTCCCCGCGGAAGTGGTGTTCGGGCGCATGTTCCCGGGCACCGCGTTCGGCGTGCTGGTGGGCAATCTGCTCTATACCTTGATGGCGCGGCGGCTGGCCGCACGCACCGGGCGCGATGACGTCACCGCCATGCCGCTGGGACTGGATGCGCCCACCAGCATCGGCATGGCGCTGCTGGTGCTGGGCCCGGCGTTCGCCGGTTTCAAGGCGCAGGGACTGGACCCGCAGGCGGCGGCAATCGCCACCTGGAAGCTCGGCATGGCCGCGCTGGTGGTGATGGGCCTGCTCAAGCTGGTGCTGTCGTTCGTGGGCGAGGCGGTGACCCGGGCGTTGCCGCGTGCAGCGCTGCTCGGCTCGATCGCCGGCATCGCGCTGGTGCTGATGGGTCTGTTGCCGCTGCTGGAAACGCTGCGCTCGCCGGTGGCCGGTTTCGTCACCCTGGGCCTGTTGCTGTACGTGCTGCTGGCCAAGGGCCGCCTGCCGACCAAGCTGCCGGGCGTGCTGGTGGCGTTCGTGATCGGCACCGCACTGTATTACGGGCTTGGCCTGGCCGGATTGGGCGCACCGGGCTTCACGGTGCCGGCGTGGACGCCGCCGCAGATCGTGCTGCCGCTGCCGAATCTGGGCTTCATCGACGGGCTGCCGGCGACGGTGGCGTATCTGCCGTTGCTGCTGCCGTTCGGACTGTTGATGGTGGTAGGCGGCATCAACGTCAGCGAAAGCGCACGCGCCGCCGGCGACGATTACCGCACCCGCGACATCCTGCTGGTGGAAGCCTTTGCCACGTTGGTGGCCGGCGTCTGCGGCGGCGTGGCGCAGACCACACCCTACATCGGCCAGCCCGCCTACAAGCACATGGGCGCGCGCTCGGGCTACACGCTGCTGACGGGACTGTTCGTCGGCATTGGCGGCATGCTCGGGGTGATCAGCGGGCTGGTGCAGTGGCTGCCGCTGGCGGTGCTGGCGCCGATCATCGTGTATGTGTCCATCGACATCACCACCCAGGCCTTCCAGGCCACACCCCGGCAGCATGCCGGCGCGATGGTGCTCGGGTTCCTGCCATCGGTGGCGTACCTGCTGACCATCAAGGCACCGGGCTGGATCGCGCCGGAGCAGCTGGTGGCGTTGACGACCAAGCTCGATGGCCATGGCTTGCCGGAGCTGGCAGTGATCTTCGCACTGGGCAATGGCTTCATCATCACCGCGATGCTGTGGATCGCCACGGTGGCGGCGATGATCGATGGCCGGCTGCGGCGCGGTGCGGTGTTCCTGCTGGTCGCCGCGGGGTTGACCCTGTTCGGATTGATCCATTCGGTGGACCCGCGCGGCGGCATCTATCTGCCGTGGTCGCTGCACGGCCTGGCGCGGGTGATCAGCTGGCAGTTCGTCGGTGCCTACGTGGCGCTGGCAGTGACCTTGCTGCTGCTGTCGCTGCTGTCGCTGCTGCCGGTGCGCAAGCAGGCCGTGCAATGACGCGCCCGGCATGCGCGCTGCGGTGGCTGCTAGGCGGTGCCCTGGTGCTGGGTACCAACGGCGCGTGGGCAGCGTCGTTCGACTGCAAGCAGGCGAGCACATTGGTGGAAAAGCGCCTGTGTGCGGTGCCTGCGCTCGGCCTGCTGGACGAGCAGCTGGATGAGAGCTACCAGGCGCTGGTGCAGACTGCGCCGCGTACGGCAGTGGCCAGCGTACGCGAGCAACAGCGCGCCTGGCTGCGGCAGCGTAATTCCTGCGCGCAGGACGCCAGGCCGGATGACTGCCTGCAGCGCAGCCTGACAGCCAGGGCCGATGTGCTCAGCAAGGCACTCACCGCCCAGCAACAAGGGCTGGACCGCATCATCGCCAGCATTCCCGCCGCCCCTGCCGACGCGGCGCGCCAGTTGCAGGGCTACGACGCGCCGCTGGCGTCGGCGTGGCTGGCGTACCTGCATCAGTTCGTGCCGGCCGCCGGTGTGGATGCCGCGCTGGCAGATGCGCGGTTCGCACACGCGCGCACGGCGTTGCGCAAGGTGGATGGGTTTGCGGCCTCGCTGCTCGATGACGTGGCCGGCGCACCGCCAAGCTCACGGCAGGAACGCGTCTTGACCCTGCTGCGGATGTGGATCGAGCGCGACAATGGCGATCAACGACCTTACGTGCACTGCTTCATCTTCGCGGCAGTGGGCGAGCCGGCGTACGACGCATTCGGGCCGTTGTATGGCTCCACGCGCGACGGGTTCGCGCCGATCTGCGCGCCGCCGGGCGGGCTGTTCGCGCTTGCCAGCTGGAAACAGCTCGATGCCGGCTTTGCGGGGATGATCGAGGCCATGAGCAAGGACGCCGGCACCATTCGCTATGCAAGCTACGCCGAGTGGGAAGTCGTCGCGCTGCGGGCGTCGGTTTCGCCATTGCTGTACCTGCAGCCGGCACTGCGCAAGCGCTACGGCAATGACCCGGACAAGGCGATTGCCGCGTGGAGCGGCAATGACAGTGATTGGCCGGCCGCAGATCGCAAGGCGGTGCGCGCGCTGCTGCCGAAGGTGCGCGCAGACACCGCCGCATGGCTGGTGCGCGAAAAGCAGCTGCCGGCAGAACAGGCCGAGCAGGCAGCGGCCGCCATCGTGGCGGCGTGGGTGAATGCGCGGCTGGATTTCGCCGGATGAGCACGGCCGGGCGCCGGTAACGCTTCGTTTCCAGCGCCACGCGCGCGTTTATGCACCATGGGTGCGTGACCTGCAGCGTGGTGCTGCAGGTCCAGGTCGGAATGACGCGGGTTTGCGCTGGAATACAGGCAACTCCGTGCATGCCGCGGTGCCCTGCGTGGGCCTGCGTGCGCGATGAATGCGCGTGCGGCCATAGAGCGATGGAACCCTTGCGCCATCCCATGGTCACACCCTGGATGTTGTCGACGTAAGGAGTTCTACGATGCAAACACCGTCCTCGCGCTGGCCATGGCTGCTGGCCGTGCCAGTGATCGCCGGCGCTGCCTGGTGGCTGTTCAGCGGGCCATCCGAGCATACGGGCGCGCTGCCCGCGCCCATCAGCCGAACCGCCACAGCAGTGGCGGCGGCGGTCACTCCGGCAACGCCGGCGCCGGCCGGGCCCCGCCATCCGGTGCAGACGCCATCGCCCGATGCGGCGGACGCAGCGATTCCGGCGTTGGCGCAAAGTGATGAGGCCGCGTGGCAGGCACTGCAGGCGCTGGTGCAACAAGACGACGCGTTGTCGATCGTGCTGCGTGCGCACCTGATCGAGCGCGTGGTGGTGATGATCGACAATCTCACCCAGCCCAGCATCAGCCGGCGTGCCCTGGTGCTGCAGCCGGTGCCGGGCGAGTTCCAGGTCAGCAGCGCTGCCGATCACAGTGTCATCGATCAGGCCAACGCCGCGCGCTACGCGCCATATGTCACCGCGTTCACCACGGTGGATGCGCAGGCACTGGTCCGCAGCTATGTGCGCTTCTACCCGTTGTTTCAGCAGGCCTACGCCAACCTGGGCGCGCCCGACCGCTACTTCAACGATCGCGTGATCGATGTGATCGACCATCTGCTGCGGACCCCGGAGCCACGTCAGCCCATTGCCGTGGTGCGCGACGAGCGTGGCCGCTATCGCTTCGTGGATCCGGCGCTGGAAGGTTTATCCGTCGGGCAGAAGGCGATCCTGCGCCTGGGGCCAAGCCAGGCGCAGGCAGTAAAGGCGCAGTTACACGCCATACGCGCGGCACTGTTGCAGGGACGCTGATGGCAGTGGTACGTGAGGTGTACCAGCGGCGCACACACGTGCGCCCGGTGTGTCATCTCTTCGTGCGGTTTGAAGACAGCGGCGGCGAGTGCGATGAGCGCATTCGACGCACGCGTCAACGATTGCAGGCCGCCATGCGAAGGCTTCAAGCAGATGTCTAGTCGGCATCCAGCTCCGGGTAGTGGCGGAAGATGCCGTTGGTGTTGAACGCCACGCGGCGCTCGGAGGCCAGATAGGCCGCAATCCGCGGCCGCTCGGCCACGCGCTGCTGCAGGGCCTTGAGGCCAGGCAGGTCCTTGGCAAGCGTCGCCATGCGTTTGGGGAACATGTAGTCCAGCCCGCTGACCAGCTGAAACAACGACAGGTCCACGTACGAGTGTTTCCCCAGCGCATGCGTGCCACCGGCGTGTTGCAGCACCTGCTCGAAATAGCCCAGGAACTTGGGTAACCGGTTCTCGCGCAGGTCCGCAGCGCGCTTGGCCGCTTCGGCTTTCTGATCCTCGTAGTACAGCCCGACGCCGATTGGGTGATGGGTGTCGTGCACTTCGGCCACCAGGTCGGCAATGGTCATCTGCAGTTGCAGCGCCTGCAGCCGTTGGGCCTCGGCCTCGGGCACCAACTGCAGCTGTGGCCCCAGGAAATGCAGGATCGCCGCCACCTGGGCCACCACGACATCGCCCGCACGCAGGAAGGGTGGTGCGAACGGCTGTGCACCGTCCTGCCGACCCTGCAGGAATGCTGTCATGGCCTCATCGCCGTCGACGCGCGCCATATCGGTGTAATGGGCACCTGCATCCTCCAGCGCCAGACGGACGAATTCGCCGCGTCCCTGCAGGCCGGTCCAGTAATAGAGCTGATAGTGCATGCGCTGCTCCGCGTTCGAATGGCGCTGCAGCCTAGGCAATGCGCGGCTAGTCGGGCGTGACCGCAGCGTCAGCGGGCTGTGACCCGGCCACAGCCGCCGGCTGCGCCAGCAGCCACGCCAGCTTGCGCGCACGCGGCTGACGCTTGAGCGCGCACTCCGCGCGCGAGGCGCTGCTGCGGTCCGGGTAGCGGTGGCTGGCCATGATCTGCAGCGGCGGATTGGCGCGCGTGTAGCGCGCGCCGGTGCCTTGCGCATGCGCCTGGAAACGCCGCTCCAGATCATTGGTGATCCCGGCGTAATAGCTGCCGTTGCGGCACAGCAGCAGATACAGATACCAGGGCTTGGGTGCATCCATGGCCGCATTATCGCCGCTGGCCGGCGCCTGCACAGCGTCAGCGCACCGACGATGGCGGTGCGGGCCGGCGCCAACCACGCAACGTGCGAGTGAATAACCACCTAAACATTGGTTATTTGACGCTCGCGGCGCTGGCAAACAGCATGCCCCTACTGCCATGCGCGGTCCGGCCGGCTTGGCGACAGAACGCCAAGCGACGCGCGCACAACCGGCCGCAACGCGCTCGGAATACGCCATATCGCCCCCCCCACAAGGACCTCCATGCCTGTGCAACACCGGATCCCCGCCGGGATCGCTTCTGCTTCAAGGTGGTTGGCTACCCCGCAACGATTGGCATGGAGCCTGGCGCTGGCGTGTGCGCCGGCCATGGCGGATGAAGTGGGTGAACCCGCGACGCCGGCGGGCGCGGCGCAGACGCTCGGTGCAGTGACGGTGACGGCCACACGGCGCGAAACCACCTTGCAGCAGGTGCCGGTGGCGGTGTCGGTGGTGCAGGGCGAGACGCTGGAGCGCGAGAACCGCAACAGCGTGGCGGACCTGCCGGCACTGGTGCCCAGCCTGACCTTCCGCACCGGCGCGTCGAACAAGGACACCTCGTTGTTCCTGCGCGGGGTGGGCACCATTTCCACTTCGCCGGGCGTGGAGCCCAGCGTGGCCACGGTGATCGATGGCGTGGTGCTGGGCAGGCCCGGGCAGGCCACGCTGGATCTGCTCGATGTCGAACGCATCGAGGTGCTGCGCGGGCCGCAGGGCACCTTGTTCGGCAAGAACGCTTCGGCCGGGGTGCTCAACATCGTCAGCAAGCCGGCGCCGGAGACAGTTGGCGGCTATGTGGATTACTCGCACTTTGGTGGCGGCGACGAAGACCGCGTGCGTGCCAGCATCGGGGGCGCGTTGCTGCCGGAGGTGCTCAAGGCCAGCGTGTCGGCGGTGTGGGCCGAGTACGGCGGCAACGTGCGCAACGTGGCCAATGGGCAGACCGTCAATGGCTACCGACGCGCCGGTGCGCGGCTGCGGCTGGATCTCACGCCCACGCCCGACTTCACCGCGACCCTGTTGGCCGATTACCTGCAGTCCCACAGCGATGCGCCCAGCGGGGTGGTGGTGGCCAGCACGCGTGCCGACTTTGCCGCCGCCCTGGCGCCGGTGCGGGCCGGGGCCAACAACCGGCAGATCAACAGCGATTTCCCCACGTCTCTGGACGACATCAACAAGGGCGCCTCGCTGCAGCTGGATCAGCACGTCGGTGAGCTGGTGCTGACCTCGATCAGCGCATGGCGGCAATGGGACAACACGCAATTCCAGGATGGCGACCGCACCGCCCAGCGCAGTGCGGCGTTTCCGGCATCGCATGACCGGGGCGATCTGGGCTACACGCAGTACTCGCAGGAACTGCGCGTGCAGACCCCGCGCGACCGCGCCGTGGAGGCGGTGGCCGGGCTGTATTACCTGCACGCGCGCAGCGACGAAACCTACCGCCGCACCGTCACCTCGCCCACTGCCAGCACGGTCGGCGTGGCCGACTACGCCACCCGTGCGCAGACCTACGCCGCGTTCGGCGAAGCCACCTGGCATTGGCGCCCGGATCTGCGCGCCTTGCTCGGTGTGCGCTTCACCCGCGACACGCTGGACTATCACCATCGGCGCGTGTCCACCTCCGCAACGGCGGTCACCGGCATCCAGCCGGCCATCGCAAGCAGCGGCAGCACCGCAGAAAACGGCATTTCGGGTCGCACCGGCCTGCAATACGACTTCGATGCGCGCACCACGGCTTACCTCACCTATTCGCGCGGCTACAAGGGCCCGGCCTACAACGTGTTCTTCAACATGCAGCCGCGCGATACGCCGGCATTGAAGCCGGAAACCTCCAACGCCTGGGAACTGGGTTTGAAGGCGCGCGCCCTGGATGACCGGCTGAGTGCGAACGTGGCGTTGTTCCATACCGAATATGCCAATTACCAGGCGAACTTCTTCGACACCGTGGCCGGGCAGGTGGTGACGCGGCTGATCAATGCCGGGCAGGTGCGCACGCAGGGCCTGGAGCTGGACCTGGACTACCGCCCGACCGAGCGGCTCAGCCTGGCCGCCTCGCTGGCCTACACGCAGGCACGCATCCAGCGCTTCGCCTGCCCGCCAGCGGCGGCGGCCAACTGCAATGTCGATGGCCGGCCGCTGCCGTTTTCGCCGGACTGGAAGGGCACTCTGCGTGCGGGTTATCGCGTGCCGCTGCGGGGCAGCCTGGCGCTGGAATTCAACGGCGATGTGAGCTGGCAGGACAGCGTGCAGTACGACCTCAGCCAGACTCCGCAGACCATCCAGGGACCGTATGCGATCTGGAACGCCAGCATCGCAGTTGCCGACGATGCGCACGGCTGGCGGGTGGCGGTGCTGGGACGCAATCTCGGCGATCGGTCGTACGCGCCGCTGCTGGCCAACGCCACCGGCAATGTCTATCGATTGGTACCGCGCGACGATCGGCGTTACCTGGGCCTGCAAGTGCGCAAGGATTTTTGACGATGGGTTTGAACGTGACGGTGAGTTGCGACACGTGCGGCGGTCCACGATGAGTGCGCCACGTCAGCTGTCGCTAGGTGCATTCCTGATGGCCACCGGTCATCACGTAGCGGCGTGGCGGCACCCACAGGTCAGTGCGCAGACGCTGGATTTTGCGCAGTACCGCGAGATGGTGCGCATTGCCGAAGCCGCCAGGTTCGACGCGGTGTTCGTCGCCGACAGCCTGGCCGCAGCGGGCGGGCCGGTCGCCCCGCAGATGGCGCGTTCCAGCCTGTTCGAGCCGCTGACCCTGCTCAGCGCGCTGGCAACGGTGAGCGAGCGCATCGGCCTGATCGCCACCATGACCACCAGCTACAACGAGCCGTATCACGTGGCGCGCAAGTTCGCCTCGCTGGATCATCTCTCCGGCGGGCGTGCCGGCTGGAACCTGGTCACCTCCGATGCCGCCGACGAGGCGCTCAATTTCAATCGCGATGCGCATTACGTGCATGCCGAGCGCTATGCACGAGCGCGCGAGTTCCAGCAGGTGGTGGCCGGGCTGTGGGACAGCTGGGACGACGATGCCTTCATCGCCGACAAGGCGGCCGGCCTGCATCACGACCCGGCGCGTGCGCATGTGCTGGACCACCGCGGCGCGCACTTCCAGGTGCGTGGTCCGCTCAATATTGCGCGTGCACCGCAGGGTCACCCGGTGCTGGTGCAGGCCGGCTCGTCCGAGCCCGGGCGTGCGCTGGCCGCCGAGACGGCCGAGGTGGTGTTCACCGCGCAATCGTCGCTGGCCAAGGCGCAGGCGTTCTATGCCGACATCAAGGGACGGCTGGAACAGTTCGGCCGCGCGCGCGATGCGCTGAAGGTGTTGCCCGGCGTGTTCATCGTGGTGGGGCAGAGCCAGGCCGAGGCGCAGGAAAAATTCGAGCAGTTCCAGAACCTGGTGGAGCCGCAGGTCGGCATTGCGCTGTTGTCGCGCATGCTGGGCAACTTCGACCTGTCCGGCTATCCGGCCGATGGTCCGCTACCGGAATTGCCGCTCACCGAAACCGGCCAGCGCAGCCGCCAGCAATTGTTCACCGAGCTGGCCGGGCAGGAACAGCTGAGCATCGCCCAGCTTGGCCGGCGCATTGCCGGCGGGCGCGGCCACTACAGCCTGATCGGCACGCCCACGCAGATTGCCGACGAGTTGCAGGCCTGGTTCGAACAGGGCGCGGCAGACGGGTTCAACGTGCTGGTGCCACATCTGCCCGGCGGCCTGGCCGATGTGGCCACGCACGTGGTGCCGGAGCTGCAGCGGCGTGGGCTGTTCCGGCGTGAATATGCCGGGCGCACGCTGCGCGATCATCTGGGGCTGCAACGCCCCGTCAATCGCTTCAGCGCTCGCTGATCAACCGGAACCACTCATGACCTATCTCGCACATCCCGACCGTTACGACCGTATCGCCTACCGCCGCGTTGGCCGCAGCGGCCTGGTGTTGCCGGCCCTGTCGCTGGGCTTGTGGCACAACTTCGGCGACAGTACGCCGATCGACACCCAGCGCGCATTGCTGCGCACCGCGTTCGACCTGGGCATCACCCACTTCGATCTGGCCAACAACTATGGCCCGCCGTACGGCAGCGCGGAGATCAACTTTGGCCGGCTGCTGCGTGAAGATTTCAGGCCGTATCGCGACGAATTGATCATTTCCACCAAGGCCGGCTGGGACATGTGGCCGGGCCCGTACGGGCAGGGCGGCAGCTCGCGCAAATATCTGCTGTCCAGCCTGGATCAAAGCCTGCAGCGGCTAGGCGTGGAGTATGTGGACATCTTCTATTCGCATCGCTTCGATGCGGACACACCGCTGGAAGAGACCGCCGGTGCGCTGGCCAGTGCGGTGCAGCAGGGCAAGGCGCTGTACGTGGGCGTGTCGTCGTATTCGGCAGCGCGCACGCGCGAGATTGCCGCGCTGCTGCGCGAGTGGAACGTGCCGCTGCAGATCCATCAACCGGCCTACAACCTGTTCAACCGCTGGCCGGAGCAGGAGTTGCTGGACACTACTGCAGACCTCGGTGCTGGAGTGATTGCGTTTACGCCGTTGGCGCAGGGTCTGCTTACCGGCAAGTATCTGGAGGGCATTCCCGAGGATGCGCGCGTCAATCGCCCCGGTGGTCAATCCTTGCGGCCCGAACACCTGTCCGACGACAACCTGCAACGCGCACGCGGCTTGAATGCCATTGCGCAGCGGCGTGGGCAGAGCCTGGCGCAGCTGGCGCTGGCCTGGGTGCTGCGCGATCCACGGGTGAGCTCGGCGCTGCTGGGTGCCAGCCGCCCGGAGCAGTTGATCGAAAACGTAGCGGCATTGCAGACGCCTGCGTTCACTGCAGACGAGTTGGCCGAGATCGATCGCCATGCGGTCGAGGGCGGGATCAATCTTTGGGAAAAACCCTCCACCGATTGGCAATGAGGAAGCTGCCGATGCGTCACTGCGTTTCAGCAACGACAATTGAAACGGCCACGCAGTCGTTAGCCGCGCGTGGCGGTGAAACGCAGGCGGCGGGTACGGTAGGTGCAAAGCGCTGGCTGCGTGCGGCGCGCCGCCGGCTGACAGCTGTGCGCGCGGGCGGGGTGGCCGTGTGGATGTCTGCGTTGCTGTTCTCCAGCATCGTATTGGTGCAGCCTGCGCTTGCGGCCGAGCCGGCGCAGTTGCGCATCGGTTATCAGAAGGCGGTATCGAGTCTGGTGCTGGCCAAGCAGCATCGCTTGCTGGAACAGCGCTTTCCCCGCACCAGGATCACCTGGGTGGAATTTCCGGCCGGACCGCAATTGCTGGAAGCCTTGAACGTGGGCAGCATCGACCTCGGCGGCGCTGGAGACATTCCGCCGTTGTTCGCGCAGGCGGCTGGGGCCGACCTGCTGTATGTGGGTTGGGTACCACCCACGCCGAAGGCCGAGACCATCCTGGTGCCGGCCAAGAGCACGCTGCGCACCGTGGCCGAGCTCAAGGGCAAGCGCGTCGCGTTTCAGAAAGGCTCCAGCGCGCACAACCTGTTGTTGCGTTTGTTGGCCAAATCCGGCCTGAGCCTGCGCGACATCACGCCGTTGTATCTGTCGCCGGCCAACGCGCGTGCGGCCTTCGCGGCCGGGCAGGTGGATGCGTGGGCCATCTGGGACCCGTGGTATTCGGCCCTGACCCTGGATGGCAGTGCACGCCTGCTTGCCAACGGCGAAGGGCTGGGGCTGACCGGCGGGTTCTTCCTGTCGTCGCGCCGCTATGCCACCGCGTGGGGTCCGTTTGTGCAACAGGTGATGGTGCAACTCAACCAGGCCGATGGCCTGCTGGAGCGCGACCGCGCCGGCAGCATCAAGGTGTTGTCGCAGGTGAGCGGGCTGCCGCCTGCGGTGGTCGAACGCACACTGGCGCACCGCCCGCCGGCCAGCGTGCAGCCGCTCAATGCGCAGGTCATCAAGGCCCAGCAAGCCACCGCCGACCTGTTCCATGCACAGCGCCTGCTGCCCAGGCGCGTGCTGGTGGCACCGGCGGTGTGGCGCGCGCCTGCGCCGGCCGCTGCACAGCCGGCGGGCAAGTGATGCGCTCGATGGCATGCACGTGTGCAATGCGGCACCGGGAGCCTGCGTGCGCGCAGGTGAGCGCCCACGTGTCGATGCAATACGCGGTAATGCGATGCGCCGCCGCCACGGTGCTGCAATGAGCGCCCGCGCACGCCGTCTGGGCGCTGGCTTGGTGCCCTGGTTGCTGCCGCTGGCATTGCTGCTGGCATGGCAGATTGCCGCGGCCACGGGCTGGCTGCCGCAGCGCATTCTTCCTGCGCCCGATGCGGTGCTGCGTGCGGCCATCACGCTCGTGCAAAGTGGTGAGCTGTGGCAGCACCTGGCCATCAGCGGTTGGCGCGCGGCGGTGGGCCTGGCCATTGGCGGCAGCATCGGCCTGGCACTGGGCCTGTTGACGGGCGTATCGCAGGTGGCGGAACGGCTGCTCGACAGCAGCCTGCAGATGCTGCGCAACGTGCCGCATCTGGCGCTGATCCCGCTGGTGATCCTGTGGTTCGGTATCGACGAGGGCGCCAAGCTGTTCCTGGTCGCGCTGGGCACGTTCTTCCCGATCTACCTCAATACCTATCACGGCATCCGCAGCGTGGACCCGGCCTTGATCGAGATGGCGCGCAACTACGGCCTACGTGGGCCGCAGCTGTTTGTCGATGTGCTGCTGCCCGGCGCGCTGCCCTCCATCCTGGTCGGCTTGCGCTTCGCGCTGGGGTTGATGTGGCTGACCCTGATCGTGGCCGAGACCATTTCTGCCAGTTCCGGCATCGGCTATCTGGCCACCAATGCGCGCGAGTTCCTGCAGACCGACATCGTGGTGGTGGCGATCGTGCTGTACGCGCTGCTCGGCAAGCTGGCCGACCTGGCCGCACGCGGCCTGGAAGCCTGGTGGCTGGGCTGGCATCCGGCACACCAGCAGCGTGCGCAGGTGCGCCGATGAGCGCGACCGACACCGGCCTGCCACTGAGCCTGCGCGGCATCGGCAAGCGCTATGGCGACAGCGAGGTGCTGCGCGGCATCGATCTGCAGATTGCCCCCGGCGCCTGCGTCGCGGTGGTGGGCCGCAGCGGCTGCGGCAAGAGCACGCTGCTGCGGGTGATTGCCGGGCTGGAAGCGGCCGACAGCGGCACCGTGGAGAGCGGCGCTGCGCCGCTTGCCGCGCAGCACGATGCGGTACGGCTGATGTTCCAGGACGCGCGGCTGCTGCCGTGGAAGCGGGTGATCGACAACGTGGCGCTGGGGCTGGGCCGTGCCGGCCGCATGCAGGCCCAGGCCGCGCTGGATGCGGTGGGGCTGGGCACGCGTGGCGGCGACTGGCCGGCGGCGCTGTCGGGCGGCCAGCGGCAGCGCGTGGCGCTGGCGCGCGCGCTGGTGCATCGGCCACGGCTGCTGCTGCTGGACGAACCACTGGGCGCGCTGGATGCATTGACCCGTATCGAAATGCAGCAGCTGATCGTGCAGTTGTGGCGGCACTACGGCTTCACCCTGGTGCTGGTGACCCATGACGTGGCCGAAGCCTGCGCGCTGGCCGACCGCATCGTGGTGGTCGAGCAGGGTCAGGTCGGCCTGGATGTCGCGGTGCCGGTGGCGCACCCGCGTGCGCCCGGGTCGCCGGCCCTGGCGGCGATCCAGGCGCAGGTACTGTCGCGCCTGCTGGGAGCTGCGCAGACCTCCGAGCAGGCGGCTGCGGCGAAGGCCGAGGTGCGGCGCGACGCGTGAGGCTGCGCGACACGGAGGGGCACCGCTGCAGCAGATCGTCTAGCAGCCGGCGTCGGGCGCGGAGGCTCCGCCGCCGCGCCCTACGCCACGCGTCCTCCCCCAGCCAGCGGGCAAGAGGCTGCCTCACGGACCGGTGCGCCATCGCAACCACACACCGGCTGCGTGCGCCGCCTGGCACTGCCGATTGGAGCCGGGCACCGGCGCCGCTGCGGCCCGGCTCCGGCTCCGGCAAGCCTTGAAACCCCGCCCGGCAACCGCATCTGCACGGTATCGCCGGCGTCACCGGCCACCCGTTCAGAGGATTTCCCATGCGGATGGACAAGCTCACCTCGCGCTTCCAGCAGGCACTGGCCGACGCGCAGTCGCTGGCCGTGGGCCGCGACCACAACATTATCGAACCGGTGCACGTGCTGGCCGCGCTGCTCGACCAGAGCGGCGGTAGCACGCGCCCGCTGCTGTCGCAGGCCGGCGTCAACGTGCCGCTGCTGCGCGAGCGCCTCGGCGAGGCACTGGACACGCTCCCCAAGGTCTCCGGGCAGGAAGGCAACCTGTCGATCGGCAACGACCTCAATCGCCTGCTCAACCAGACCGACAAGCTGGCCCAGCAACATGGCGATGCCTTCATCGCCAGCGAGTGGTTCGTGCTGGCCGCCGCCGACGATGCCAGCCCGCTGGGCGTGGCCCTGCGCGCGGCCGGTGGCGACAAGAAGAAGATCGAGGCGGCCATCGACAAGCTGCGCGGCGGCGAAACCGTGCAATCGGAAAACGCCGAAGAACAGCGCCAGGCGCTGGAGAAATACACCATCGACCTCACCGCGCGTGCCGAAAGCGGCAAGCTCGATCCGGTGATCGGCCGCGATGAAGAAATCCGCCGCACCATCCAGGTACTGCAGCGCCGTACCAAGAACAACCCGGTGCTGATCGGCGAACCCGGCGTGGGCAAGACCGCGATTGTCGAAGGCCTGGCCCAGCGCATCATCAACGGTGAAGTGCCCGAAGGCCTGCGCGGCAAGCGCGTGCTGTCGCTGGACATGGGCGCATTGATTGCCGGTGCCAAGTTCCGCGGTGAGTTCGAAGAGCGCCTGAAGGCGGTGCTCAGCGACCTGTCCAAGAACGAAGGGCAGATCATCCTGTTTATCGATGAGCTGCACACGATGGTGGGCGCGGGCAAGGCCGATGGCGCGATGGATGCCGGCAACATGCTCAAGCCGGCACTGGCGCGCGGCGAGCTGCATTGCATCGGCGCCACCACGCTGGACGAATACCGCAAGTACATCGAAAAGGACGCCGCACTGGAGCGGCGCTTCCAGAAGGTGTTCGTGGGCGAGCCGACGGTGGAAGACACCATCGCCATCCTGCGTGGGTTGAAGGAACGCTACGCCGTGCACCACGGCGTGGAAATCACCGACCCGGCGATCGTGGCGGCGGCTACGCTGTCCAACCGCTACATCACCGATCGCCAGTTGCCGGACAAGGCCATCGACCTGATGGACGAAGCCGCATCGCGCATCCGCATGGAGATCGACTCCAAGCCGGAAGAACTCGACCGCCTGGAGCGCCGCCTGATCCAGCTCAAGATCCAGCGCGAAATGCTGAAGAAGGAAAAGGACGACGCCTCACGGCAGCGTCTGGCCGATCTGGAAACCGACATCGACAAGCTCGAACGCGAGTTCTCCGACCTCAACGAAGTGTGGAAGTCCGAGAAGGCCGCGTTGCAGGGCACCACCAAGATCAAGGAGCAGATCGAGCACGCCAAGCTGGAGCTGGAGGCCGCGCAGCGCCGCCAGGACTACGCCAAGATGAGCGAGATCCAGTACGGCGTACTGCCGCAGCTGGAAAAGCAGATGCTGCTGGCCAACGAGGTCGAACACCACGACTTCAAGCTGGTGCAGGATCGCGTCACCGCGGAGGAAATTGCCGAAGTGGTGTCGCGCTGGACCGGCATTCCGGTCAACAAGATGCTCGAAGGCGAGCGCGACAAGTTGCTGCGCATGGAAGACGAGCTGCATCACCGCGTGGTCGGGCAGAACGAAGCGATCAAGGTCGTTTCCGACGCGGTGCGCCGTTCGCGCGCGGGTCTGTCCGATCCCAATCGCCCGAGTGGCTCGTTCCTGTTCCTGGGGCCGACCGGCGTGGGCAAGACCGAGTTGTGCAAGGCGCTGGCAGATTTCCTGTTCGACAGCACCGAGGCCATGATCCGCATCGACATGAGCGAGTTCATGGAAAAGCACTCGGTCTCGCGCCTGATCGGTGCGCCTCCGGGCTATGTGGGCTATGAAGAGGGCGGCTACCTCACCGAGGCGGTGCGCCGTCGCCCGTATTCGCTGATCTTGCTGGACGAGGTGGAAAAGGCGCATGCCGATGTCTTCAACATCCTGCTGCAGGTGCTCGATGATGGCCGTCTGACCGACGGCCAGGGCCGCACCGTGGACTTCCGTAACACCGTCATTGTGATGACCTCCAACCTGGGCTCGCACCAGATCCAGGAGCTGTCCGGCGACGGTAGTGCCGAGGCCTATACGCAGATGAAGGCGGCGGTGATGGGCGTGGTGCAGGCGCATTTCCGCCCGGAGTTCATCAACCGGCTGGACGACATCGTGGTGTTCCACCCGCTGGACAAGGCGCAGATCAAGTCGATCGCGCGCATCCAGTTGCATGGGCTGGAGAAACGCCTGTCCGAGCGCGGCCTCAAGCTGGACCTGGACGATGCGGCGCTGGAATTGCTCGGCAATGTCGGCTTCGACCCGGTGTATGGCGCACGCCCGCTCAAGCGCGCGATCCAGTCGCAGGTGGAAAACCCGTTGGCCCAGCAGATCCTGTCGGGGCAGTACCTCAGCGGTGACACCGTACAGGTGCGCGCGCAGGGCGGGCGGCTGGAGTTCGGCAAGAGCTGACAAGCCGATGACGGGGCGCTGTAACGCATGTGCGGGATGCGTTATGAATGCCTCGTCTGTCACCTCTTCCGTTCGCGGGAGAGGTGCGGTGCGATCGCATGTGCTTGACCGTTGTTGGTACGCACAGCACTCAAAGGGGACTGGTCGGCATAAGCTGATAACGCTCGGTTAGCACGGTTGTTGTGCAACGTCGCTATCGTCGCTGTCTTCCGTCCAGCAGCGAGCCGTGCCATGACCGATCCGCAGTGGAAGCCTGAAACCATCGCCGTGCATGGCGGGTATCGCCCCGACCCGACCACGCGCGCGGTGGCGGTGCCGATCTATCAGACGGTGGCGTATGCGTTCGACGATACCCAGCATGGCGCGGACCTGTTCGACCTGAAGGTGCAGGGCAACATCTACAGCCGCATCATGAACCCCACCAACGACGTGCTGGAGCAGCGCGTGGCCGCGCTGGAAGGGGGCATCGGCGCCTTGGCGCTGGCATCGGGGCAGGCCGCGGTGACGTATGCGATCCAGACCATCGCCGAGGCCGGCGACAATATCGTGTCCTCCAGCGCCTTGTATGGCGGCACCTACAACCTGTTCGCGCATACGCTGCCGCAGTTCGGCATCAGCACGCGCTTTGCCGACTATCGCGACCCGCAGGCGTTTGCCGGCTTGATCGACGAACGCACCAAGGCAGTGTTCGTCGAGTCGATCGGCAATCCGCGCGGCAACATCACCGACATCGAAGCGGTGGCGGCCGTGGCGCATGCGCACGGCGTGCCGTTGATCGTGGACAACACCGTTGCCACGCCGTCGCTGCTGCGGCCGATCGACTTCGGTGCCGACATCGTGGTGCATTCGCTGACCAAGTATCTAGGCGGGCACGGCAACAGCATCGGTGGGGCGATCGTGGACAGTGGGCGCTTTCCGTGGGCGGCGCACAAGGCACGCTTTGCGCGCCTCAACGAACCGGATGTGAGTTATCACGGCGTGGTGTATACCGAGGCCTTGGGCGAGGCGGCGTATATCGGGCGTGCGCGGGTGGTGCCGCTGCGCAATACCGGTGCGGCGCTGTCGCCGTTCAATGCATTCTTGATCCTGCAAGGTATCGAAACATTGCCGCTGCGCATGGAGCGCATCAACGCCAATACCTTGGCCATTGCGAGGTATCTGCAGCACCACGCACGCGTTGCCTGGGTCAACTATGCCGCGCTGCCGGATCACCCCGAGCATGCGTTGGCGCAGAAATATCTGGGCGGCCACGGGTCCGGCGTGCTCACGTTTGGCCTGCCGGGCGGGCGTGCGGCTGGCGCGCGTTTCCTGGATGCGCTGCAGCTGTTTACCCGGCTGGTGAATATCGGCGATGCCAAATCGCTGGCGACGCACCCGGCATCCACCACGCACCGCCAGCTGGGTCCGGCCGAGCTGGAGCATGCCGGGGTGAGTGAAGACACCGTGCGGCTGTCGATCGGCATCGAGCATATCGATGACTTGCTGGCGGATCTGGAGCAGGCGCTGCAGGGGGCGTGAGGTTTAGCCCCTCTCCTGCGGGAGAGGGGTTGGGGTGAGGGTACGGTAGGTCCGCAATGCAGCAGTCGACGTCGAACGGCGCCATCGACTCGCAATCGCACCCTCATCCACCCCTTCGGGGCACCTTCTCCCGATGGGAGAAGGACAGCTTGGGCCCCTCTCCCCCATGAAGGAGGACAATGTCCCGATGGGAGAAGGAAGCGGTCATTCACGGCCAAGGCGCGTGGCGACGCGCTGGCTTGGCCGGTGGTCGCAGACCTCTGAGGCGCCTGCTACCATGCGCGCCCCTGAGGTGACTGCCGCAGTTGCGGTGGTTTAAACGGGAATCCGGTGCGCGGCTCGCCTTGGGCGGGTCGCAATTCCGGAGCTGCCCCCGCAACGGTGGGCGAGATAAGGGTCTGCACGTCACGCCACTGTGCTTGCATGGGAAGGCGCAGGCCTGGGAAGCGTCCGCTTCCACTCGCGAGCCCGGAGACCGGCCTGAGGGACAAGACCCGGCACGCGGTGGGCGTGGCCTTGATCGTCTGGCGCTGCGACGTCGGGCGCCTGGCCCGTTGCTGTCTGCCGCCCCCATTGCCCCCGCGCGGGTAGGCGCGGTTCCAGGAGCAGCAGTCGATGTCCGTTTCTTCCGTTTTGCCGACCCGCGCCGTGCTGGCCGTGGGGCTGTCGCTGTGCGTGGCCCACCTGGCCCACGCCGAGGCTGCCATCGATCTCGACCAGGTCGTGGTCACCGCCTCGCGCACCGCGCAGACCCAGGACCAGACGCTGGCGCCGGTCACGGTGATCGACCGCGCGCAGATCGAGCGTCGCCAGGTCAATTCACTGCAGGACCTGCTGCGTGGCGAGGCTGGGGTGTCGCTGGCCAACAACGGCGGCCCGGGCAAGCCGACCTCGCTGTTCCTGCGCGGCACCGAATCCGACCAGGTGGTGGTGCTGATCGATGGCGTGCGCATCGGCTCAGCCACCTCCGGTGGGGCGGCCTTGCAGGACCTGCCGATCGAACAGATCGAACGCATCGAGATCGTGCGTGGCCCGTTTTCCAGCCTGTACGGTTCCGAAGCGCTGGGCGGGGTGATCCAGATCTTCACCCGTCGCCCGCAGGGCAGCTTCGTGCCGACGCTCAGCGTGGCGGCCGGCAGCAACAACGCGCGCCGCTACGGTGCCGGCCTGGCCGGGCGGAGCGAGGGCGATTTGGGCGAGGCCGGCGGGTGGTATTCGGTCAACGCAGTGCATGACGAAACCGACGGCATCAACGCGTATCTGGACACCAGTTCCAGCGCCTACGACCCGGATCGCGATGGGTATCGCAACGATTCGCTGAGCGTGCAGGGCGGCTGGCGCTTCAACCGGCAGTGGGATGCCGACGTGCACGCGTTGCGTGCGCAGAGCCGTAACGACTACGACGGCTCTGTCTTTGGCGGCAACCTGTCCAAGGGCGTGCAGCAGGCGGTCGGTGGCCGTGTGCGTTACGCACCCACCGATGCGCTCAAGTTCACTGCCAGCGTCGGCGGCAGTTCCGACTTCAGCGATGCGTATTACGACGGTGCGTACGTGTCCACCTACGACACCCGCCGCAAGCAGGGCTCGTTGCAGGCCGACATCACCACGGCACCGGGCCTGTTAACGGTCGGCTTCGACTGGCAGCGCGACGCTATCGCGAGCAGCGATAACTACGACGCCGACAGCCGTATCGACCGCGCGGCATTTGCGCAGTGGCAGCAGAGCTTCGGTGCGCAGTCCGTGCAGGCCAGCCTGCGTCGCAACGACAACAGCCAGTTCGGCGGCAAGACCACCGGCAGCCTGCTGTGGGGTTGGGACGTTGCCGAGCACCTGCGCCTGACCGCCAGCTACGGCACCGCGTTCAAGGCGCCCACCTTCAACGAGCTGTACTACCCGGACTTCGGCAACCCGCTGCTCGGGCCGGAGACGTCCAGCAGTGCGGAGCTTGGGCTGCGGGGGCGCTACGACTGGGGCACCTGGACGCTCAGCGCCTTCCAGACCCGCATCAGCGACCTGATCGCCTATGACGCCTCGCTGGTGGATGCCGCCCACCCCTTTGGCCAGCCGAACAATATCGACAAGGCGCGCATCCGTGGCGCCGAAGCCGGTTACGAGACCGCGCTGGCTGGCTGGACGCTGCGTAGCGCGCTGACCTGGCTGTCGCCGCAGGCCGATGGCGAGGTCGGGCACGGCAACTGGCTACCGCGTCGCGCCCGCCAGAGTGGGCGCATCGATGCCGACCGCACCGTCGGCGCGTTTGGCGTGGGCGCAAGCCTGTTCGGCTCGGGCAAGCGCTTCGATGACCTGGCCAACACCGAGCGCCTGGCCGGTTACGGCCTGCTGGACCTGCGCATGAGTTATGCGATCAACACGGACTGGAAGGTGCAGCTCACCGCCAACAACGTGTTCGACCGCCGCTACGAGACCGCGCGCTGGTATGCGCAGCCCGGGCGGAATTACCTGCTCACCTTCCGCTACCAGTCAGCGCAATAACGCGATCTTTTGTCGCGCGCGAAGGCGGAATGCGCTGCGGCAGGTGCCGACCGGCCACAGGCGCTGGCCGCTTTGCCGAGCTGGGGGATTGACCGTGCTGCGTCCCCTGGCGCCTGCCGCGCTGCATGGCGGCTCGCGCCCGACGCTATGGTTGCGCAGCCTGCCGGGCCACCCGGATGCGGGGTGCCTGCCTGCGCAAACGTGACATGTTGCACACCGCTGCCGCAGTTGCGCGGCAGGGGGTGCTGGTCAGCAACGCGGTCGGGCACGGCGATGTACCGCCGGGCGAACTCACGCCTCGTTTTGTCGATGAAGCCGCCCGGCGGCGCCAGGCGTTGGCGCTACAGTGCGGGCTTGCTGGTGGTGGCAGGTTTGGCCCATGGTGCTGAAGGGAGAAGCGGTGTGACTAGCGACTGGATCCTTGCCACATGCGCAACGCCGGATGCGCGCGTGCGCGCTGCGGCGCTGGCGCGGCAGGAACAGCTGACCAAGCCGCATGGCGCGCTGGGACGGCTGGAGCAACTGGCGGTGCAGCTGGCCGCCTGGCAACGCAACGCGCACCCCACCGTGCAGCGGGTGTGGATTGCGGTGTACGCCGGTGATCATGGCGTTGCCGCCGAAGGTGTCTCGGCCTTTCCGCAGGCGGTCACCGGCGAGATGGTGCGCAACTTCGCGCGCGGCGGCGCAGCCATTGCGGTGCTGGCGCGCGAGCTCGGCGCACGGCTGGAAGTGGTGAACCTGGGCGTGGTGAACGACCCGGGCGAGCTGCCACGGGTGCGACGTGCGTGGATCGCGCCGTCCACCGCCAATCTCTGCGAGCAGCCGGCGATGACTCACGCGCAGTTGCGCGATGCGCTTGCCGCCGGCGCCGAGAGCATCGCGCAGGCCAGGAGTTGCGATACGCAGTTGTTCGTCGGCGGCGAGATGGGGATCGGCAATACCACCGCCGCCGCCGCGCTGAGCTGCGCCTTGCTGTCACAATTTCCGCAGGCGATGGCCGGTGCCGGCACGGGTCTGGACGCCGAGGGCATCGCGCACAAGGCCACGGTGATCGCGCGTGCGCTGGCTGTGCACGCCGATGCCGCCACCCCGCTGGAACGGTTGCGCCGGCTCGGCGGCTTCGAGATCGCCGCCCTGGTCGGTGCGTATATCGCCGCTGCGCAGGCCGGCATCCCGGTGCTGGTGGACGGCTTCATTTCCACCGCTGCGGCATTGGTCGCCACTCGTCTCAACCCTGGCGTGCGCGAATGGCTGCTGTTCGGGCATCGCTCGCAGGAACGCGGTCACGCTGCGCTGCTGCGCGCACTCGATGCCGAACCGCTGCTGCAGCTGGATCTGCGCCTGGGCGAGGCCAGCGGCGCGGCGGTGGCGATTCCGCTGCTGCGCAGCGCCTGCGCCTTGCACAATGGCATGGCCACCTTTGCCGAGGCTGGCGTGTCCGACGCATGAGCGTGCGGACCACCTTGCTGCGGCGTGCGACAACGTCAGCGCAGTGGGCGCGGCCAGGTCGAGGACCCGCTGACCAAACCGGAGGTGGCAACAACTGCGCACAGTTACTGCATCGCGTGATTGGAACTCCGGGCAGCATGCAAGGTGGACCCAGTGCGACGTGCGTTCGTATGGCGGGCATCGTGTGCGGTCCCCATCAACCCGCCACCGGCAAAAACAGCTGCTGCGGTGGCGGGTGCATCAGGAACTGCTGGTGCGAAATATTCCAGGCGTAGGCGCCGGCCAGCGGAAAGGCCAGGCAGTCGCCGGGGGCCAGTGCGGCAACGGGTTGGTTGCGGGCCAGTACGTCCTTGGGCGTGCAGAGCTGGCCGACCAGGGTGACTGCGGTGTCGCTGATGACCGGCGGGTGCACCCCGCGCAGCACGCGGACCGGGTGGTCGTGCGCCTGCGCGGCAGGCGTGCGGAAGTGATGGGTGCCGCCGCGCGCGATTGCAAACCAGGCGCCGTGGCTGCGCTTGAGGTCGAGCACTTCCATCAGGTACCAGCCGCAACTGGCGCTGACATAGCGGCCCGGCTCCAGGCGCAGGCGCACCGCATCGCCGTGCTCGCGCAACAACGCCGGCAGCCCCGCGCAGAAGCCGGCCCAGTCGAATGAGGCCTGCGGCGTCAGGTAGTCCACGCCGAAGCCGCCGCCCGCGTTCACCCTGAGCGGCCCGAGACCGTAGGCATGTCGCCACTGCTGCACGGTGCGCAGGTAGGCGGCGATCAGGTGCAGCTGCGCGCCGGCATCGCGCTGATGCGACATCAGGTGAAAATGAAACCCTTCCAGGCGCAGCGCCGACGTTGCGCGCAGCAGCTGCATGGCGGTGTCCAGGTCCTGCGGGTCGAGACCGAAGGGCGAGGGCTGCCCGCCCATCATCAGGCGTGTGCTCTTGGCGCCGGGCACGGCGATGTTCATGCGCAGGAACACCGGCACGCAGCGGCCGGCAGCCGCGGCGATGGCCGCCAGGCGCTGCAGCTCGCCGAGACTCTCCACGTGCACGCTGCAGTCGGGCAGGGCCACCGCCTGGGCGAGTTCGCTGTCGAGTTTGCCGGGCCCGCCGAACAGCAGCGCTGCCTGTGGTTGCTGTGCATGCAGCCAGGCCAGTTCGCCACCGGATGCGGCCTCGAAGCCGTCCACATGCGGCGCGAGCGTGCGCAGGATCGGTGGCTCTGCATTGGCCTTGGCCGCGTAGAACAGCTCGCACGGTGCCGGTAGCTGCGCGCGCATCCACGCCGCATGCGCGTGCAGTGCGGCCAGATCGTAGACATACGCGCAGACCGGGCCATCGCTGCGGGCGCGCAGTTGCGGCAACGCAGCGATGACGCGGCCCGTGTCGATCTGCAGGCTCACGCCGCCACCTGCCGTGCGCGGACGAGCGGCGCGATGGGATTGGGCAGGGCGGTGTAGTCGGATTGACGGTCGGCGCGTTGCAACAGACGGGTGCCGAGATTGTTCTTGCCCGGCAGCGGCGCGCCGTCGATCAACCCCTGCAGCGCGGGCTGTGCGCCGTGGCGCTGCTGCCAACGCACGGCAATCTCGCCCACGCAGTGCCACAGCTGCGCTTCCAGCGTGCCGTCGCCCTCGGTCAGATGGAAGATGGCCTCGGCCAGGTTGTTGACCAGGGCGCAGTAGGCCACGCGGTTCCAGCCTTGTTCGGGCGTGTAATACAGCGATTGCCGCGCGCGCTCGCCGACGCCGTGCAGCCGTGTCGGTGGCCAGTGGTGGGCAAGCAGCTTGGTGCCTTCCAGGTCGCGAATCCACACCCGCGTCGGCCACCCGTCGGCAAACCCGATCACGGTGTTCTGCAGATGCGGCTCCAGGGCGATGCCGTGCTGGAATAACGCGCTCCACACGCCGTCCAGCAACACGCTGGCATAGGCGCCGAACCAGCGCCGTGTGGCGGTGCGGCGATCCATCGGCGTACGGCTCAGCGCCTGCAGCTGCCGGGCGCAGACGCTATTGCCCTGCGCATCGCAGGTAAACAACGCTGCCGCCACCTGTGGCTGCCAGTGCGCGCGCTGCGCGGCGGGGATGGTCTTGCGGTACAGGATGCCGAAGCTCTCCGACAGGTTGCGTGCGGCGTGCGGGTCGGCGTCGTACAACGCGCGATCGACCTGCGCCACATCCAGCGAAGTTGCCGCCGGCTCCAGCATCACATCGAAGCCGGGCACCTGCGCGGCCAACGCTTGCCAGCTCGGCGCCAGCAGCGCGGTGAGGGCGACCGCACTTTCCAGTTCGTACCAGGCGTTCTTGCGCACGCAATTGGTCAGTCGCACATGCACCGAGCACTTGAGGAAGTACTCCAGCGCCGGGTGATACAGCGTGCGCACCGACGAGGTGGGGCGCAGTGCAGCGCCACGCAGGCCGACCGGTGCGATGAGGCCGCGCGATTGCAGCGTGCGCAGCAAGGGGTCGTCCAGCAGGCGTTGCGCCTCCCACGGGTGGCAGGGATACAGCGCCGGGTCGCCGGACAGTTGCGTCAAGCTGGCACGCACGTCCTGGCCCTGCACGCGCAGCAGGCGCGGGTCGATGCGGAACCAGAACAACTGGAACTGCGCGCGCGCTTCCGGGGCGCAGGCCAGCACCTGCTCCAGCGCGATGCCTTCGCGGCTTTTGGGCGTGGGATGCAGCGCATGCCCCCACAGCATCGATTGCTCCGCATCGATCATGGCCTCGCCGCTGGCCGCGCTGTGCTGGGCCTGCCGCAACAACGCCGCGGTGACCGCCACGCTGTTGGCGCTTTGTGCCAGCAGCTCCGGATTCACCGCCTGCCTGCTGCCCAGCGATTGCAGCAGGCAGCGTGCCAGGGCGTGCGCATCCAGGCTCTGCCACGGCTGGCCAGCGCTCTTGAGAAACGGCGTGGACGCAAACCGGCAGCGGCCCAGCCGGTCGGCATAGGCAATGCGCACGCACAGCGTGCCGGCGGCGCCCAGCGCGATGCGCAGCCAGCGCTGTTCGGCCACCCGCGGGCCGGGGCGATCCAGCCCGCGGTAATCGAAATCGGCGGCATGTTGCGGGATGGCGAACTCGCGCAGGTAGCAGTTCAACCAGCAACTGCAGGCCTGGGCGTCGGCCATGCTGTCGTACCAGGGGTCATGCATCGTGTGCAGCGACATCGGCAGATCTCCTCGAAGGAAAGCGCACCAGGACGGTGAGCGCAGCAGCGGCGGCCGCCAGCGCGGCGGCCAGGAAAGGGCTGGCCGGGCCGGCGGCTTGGGCCAGCGCACCGGCGCCGGCGCCGGCGGCCACGCCGGCCCACTTGCCGCAGGCATCGAACCGGCCGAACAGGCGCCCGGCGCCGTGGCCGCTGGCGACCAGGGCCAGGCTGCGGTTGAGCCCACGCAGGCCGAGCAACATGCCAAGCCCGAACAGCAGCCGCGCCGCCACCAGCGCGATGGCGTCGTGCAGCAGCGCCTGCCACAGGCAGGCAAGCGCAAATAGCAACAGCCCGGGCATCAGCCATGCGTGGCCATCGCCGCGCCGCCACCACGGCAGCACGACCAGGTACACCAGGTGCGGCAGGCTGTAGAGCAGGCCGGCGAGCGCATCGTGGCCGGCGCCACGCGCGAGTGCGTAGGGAATGAAATACGGGAAGGTCACCACCATCGCGAAACAGAACAGGAACTGCGCCAGCAGCAGCGCAGGCCACGACGCTGGAGTGGCCTGCAATGGCGCCGGACCCGACGCGGCGATTGGTGCGGCCACTGGCCGTGGAGCCGGGTGATCCGCCGGCAACCGCCAGGTCAGTGCGAATGCGATCAGCGGCAGCAGCGCGAGCGCGCGGTACAGCGATTGCGCCGGGCCCAAGGCAAGGGCCAGCCCCAGCAGTGCGGGTGCGCTCACCATCGCCAGCCGTGCCGAATACTGGGTCCAGTCCAGTGCGCGCGCCAACGGGCCGGCCTGCGGCTGGCTGGCCAGATAGGCGTTGGCCGCGGCCAGCGAGCCGCCGCAGCCGCCCTGCACGACCAGGCCAACCACCAGCCAGGTCAGCGATGGTGCGAAGCCGGCGATGGCAAACCCCAGCGCCAGCCCCAGCTGCGCGCGCAGCAACGAACGCTTGCGCCCGTAGCGGTCGGCCAGCCGCCCCCAGGTGCCGGCCGTCAACGCGGTGCACAGCGTCGGCAGCACGTACAGCACGCCGCTCCAGCCCACCGCCGCGCCCGGTGCCAGTTCGGCCAGCACCTGCGGCAGGAACAGCGGCATGCCCAGGGCGGTGAAGGCGGCCAGATAGTGCGCTGCCAGCACCGGGCCGAGAATGCGCTTCATCGCCCACCACCGGCCTGATGGCGCGGCTGTTGCGCAAACGCAGTGCCGAACGGATTGGGCGCGCTGTTGCCGTAGAACTTGTTGATGTCGCTCGCCCCGGTGAGCTGCTTGCTGAGCAGGCTGCCGGCACTGAGCAGGTACTTCACCGGCAACCGGGGCATGGCGAGCAGGTCACGCGCGGGCGCGGTATCGATGCCTTCGGCGTGCAGGTGTTCAAGCGTCCGCGCGAGTTGCGCCTGCAGCTGCGCCGCCAGCGGCGCGCGCAGCGCCGGCTGCCACTCTGCCAGGCCTTCCAGCACCGCCTGCAGATCCAGCTGCAGCACGATGGTGCAGAACATCTGCGCCAGCGCCTGCGCATCGTCCACCGCAATCCGCGCATCGTGCAGCGGGCCCAGTGTGTCGATGTCCGGCAATCGGGCGCGCAGTTGCGGCATGGCGATCCGCGCGGCGTCGTTGTCCTTCATCAGCAGGCGGGTGCGTTGGCCGTGGGCATACACCAGCACGCTGTTCTGCTGATTGGCTTCCAATGCAATGCCGTAGCGCAGCCACAGCCGCAGATGCACCGCAAGCAGCAACTCGGTGTAGTCGCGCCACCAGGCCTGCACGTCGCCGTGGGCAAACTGCTCGGCCAGGTGGATCGCCATTGGCCGGCCATCGGGCAGCCACGCGCACAGCGCGGCCACCGGCACCAGCGTGGCGTCATCCAGGGGCGGATACCGCCGCACCAGATAGGCCAGGTGCCGGGTCTGGCCCACGTGCCCGCCATGCGACTCGTCCACGAACACGCACCGGCCCCGCAGGGCGCTATCGTGCGCATCGATGCGACGCAACGCGCGCTCCAGCCAGTGCCCGTCGTACAGCGTGGACGGTTTGATCAGACGCAGGTTCAGTGCGCCCAGCGTCCGCATCGGGATCGGCAGCTTGAGGTGCAGGTGCGGCTGCTGCACTGGCACCAGCGTGCGCACCGACAGGGTGGGGCGCACCTGCAGCCATGCCCGCGGTGCACGCACCGCACCGGCCGGAAGCTCGAAGCCGGGCTGTTCCAGTCGCTCCCATACCAGCGGATGTACCGGCCAGGCCAGGTGGGTGTGCGCAAGCGCCGGCGGCAGGCCGAGCGTGGCCAGGTCCGGCCACAGCGCGGCCGGCGGCGTGCTGGTGCAGCTGGCCAGTGCATGCGGGATCGCCAGCCAGCGCAGCGCGAAGGTCGGCGCAAACTCCGGCGCGTAGTCGCGCAACTCCGATGCTTCCAGCCCGGCCTTGGCGCGCGCGGTGGGATAGAACGGGTGGTCGCGGTAGCTGGCCAGCTGGTCGCAACGGTAGGCACGTTCGGCCGGGTCTGCGTGCTGCAGGGCGGTGGCCAGCGCCGGTGCCTGCGCGTCATAGGCCTGGCGTGCCAGGCCGCGGTGTGCAGCGGCGCAGTCAGCCTCGTCGGCATAGGCGCGGTGCAGCTGCAAGGTCTGCGCATCGAGCTCGGCGCCCATGCGCTGCAGCCAGGCCCGCGCGCCCTGTTCGAGCTGCGCAGCGTCGGCCGTCTGCACCACCCAGCGATCGCTGCAGGCGCTGAAGTCCTGCAGCACGCCGCCGTGGTGGATCGGCAGCCACAACGTGCCGCCGGGCAGATGCGTGATGCGCCACCAACCGTCCACCGGGCCGGGGTCGGGCCACTGCGCCAGCACGCCCGGGTCGGGCGTGGCCGCCCGGCCGCGGCTGACGATTCCGCGCAGATCCTCACGCAGGCAGGCGTCGATGATGCGGGTGGCGATGTAGCGCTGGTCGTCGGCGCGGCTCATGCGTGCACCTGCGCGGTGTCGATGCGCCAGTGCAGACCCGCCTCGGCCTGCACCACCGCCTGCTCCAGCGCCTGCGCATCGCTGGCCACCGCACTCAGCACGCCCAGGTAATCCTTGTTGGAGTGGCTCAGCTGGATGCGTTCGCCCGGTGCGCGCATGCGCCGGTACTGCACGTCGCTGTGCGCGTCGCGATGGCGGCGGTCTTCGCTGGCGGTGACCAGCTCGCCTTCCGTTTCGGCCACGTAGTAACGCAGCAGGGCATGCGCACGCTCGCTGCGCAGCTGCGGCAGCGGTTGGCCCAGATGCGGCGCCAGCGCAGCGGCGAACCAGTGCCCGCCGAACATGCCGTCGAGCAGGAATTCGCGGCGGTCGCCGATGCTGCGGTAGTTGATTTCCACCAGCACCGGGCCCTGGTCGGTGAGGATGAATTCGCTATGGCACAGGCCGAAGTTGACGCCGAAGGCACGCAGTTGCTGCAGTGCCTGCGCAACGACGGCGGTATCGACCCGGGCATCCCACTGCGCTTCGCACTCGACAAAATGCGGTGGCGGCGACAGGCGCACCCTGAACCCGCCGATGGCCTGCAGCGTCTGCCCGTCGCCCAGCGTTTCCAGCGTGAACAATGGCCCCTGCAACATGCCTTCCAGCAGCACGGTGCGCTGCGGGTGGCGCTGCCAGAGCTCGTCGAGATAGTCCTGCAGGTGGGTGGCATCGGCGCAATGGCGCACATCCAGGCTGGCCACGCCTTCGCGCGGTTTGGCCACCACCGGCCACGGGATCTCGTCCGGTGGCGCGGCGCCGGGCGCCAGGGTGCAGAACCACGGCGAGGGCAGGCCGCGTGCACGCAGGCGCTGCCGCATCGCGGCCTTGTTCTTGGCCGCGTAGCAGACCTGCCAATCCTTGCCCGGCAACCCCAGGCCTGCCGCAACCAGCGCCGTGCTGGTCTGCAGATGATCGCTGTTGCTGAAGACCGCGCGTGGTCGCAGTGCGGCGTCGTGCAGCACATCCAGCACGCCGAGCGGATTGAACACGTCGCATTCGATCACCCGCTGCGGCGCATGCGTGGGGTGGTCGCGGAAATAGGCCAGGTGATCGAGCCGATGGTCGGTCAGCAGCCACACCGGAATGCCTTGCGCGTGCGCGGCCGGCAAAAAGCCATCGGTGATGGCCGGGTGGCAGACATGGGTGAGGATCACCAGGGGGGCGTCGGGTACAGCATTCATGGCAGCTCTCGTTCGACAGGGCGGTGGGGAAACCGATAGGGAAACGGGCTGCCTGGCGCCGCGAACGGGCGTTGGGTGGCCTGCGATCCAGCGATCGCACTGCCGCATGCTGCGGCGCTGATGCGTGCCTCATGCACGCCATGTGGTGGGCGATGGCGATGGCGTGAGCGCCATGGCCATCGTGGTCGACCACTGCCCCTGTACAGTGGTCGCGTCGTGCCGCTGCGGGTGGCTGCAGCGACGCAGATCAAGCGATGCCGACATCGGCCAGCTGTGCGTGCCGGTGCAGAACCGCAACGCGTCTTACGCCGCGTGCGCCTTGCTGCGGCCAGCACCGCGCACCGGGCGCAATCGTTAGAACGTGTACTCCAGGCCGGCAGTCACGGTGCGGCCGGGCGCGGCCTGACGGCCCCACGGGCTGGTGTCCACGCCACGGAACCAGTACTGCCGGTCGAACAGATTGTTGATCGCCAGCGAGGCGCTGAATTTCTGCCCATCGCGTTCGAACAAGGTATGGCTGACCTGCGTGTTCCACACCATGTACGCCGGCAGCTGGCCCACCGAGGCGATGGCGTTTTCCTGCACGGTGTTGGCGGCATCGCTGAAGGCCTTGCTGAAGTAGTACCCCGACAGCGCGACAGTGGTATGACCGAGCGCGTAGGTGCCGCCCCAGGTGATCTGATTGCGTGAGGTAAACGGCACGCGCAAGCCACGGAATGGCCCTGATTCCTGGCTGGCATCCAGATATGCATAGCCGGCGTTGAGGGTGAGCGCGCGCAGGTTCTCGGGGCTCCATTGCAGTTCCACCTCGCCCCCTTGGTGGCGGGTCTTGCCCAGATTGCGGAACACGCGGGTGGTGTTGTCCAGCTGGATCTGCTGATCGAAGTCGATCAGGTAGGCGCCGACCTGGATGCGAGTACGGTCGTTGGGCTGATAGCGCGTACCGGCTTCGTAATTCCACGCCAACTCGGCATCGAGATTGTTGCCGAAGATGATCTGGGTGACCTGTGGTGCGCGCATCGAACGTTGCCCGTCCGCATACAGGAACCACTGTTCATTGGCCTGGAAACCCACCGTCAGCCCCGGCAGCACGTCGCGGGTCTGGTTGAGCGTGCTCACGCCGGTGGCGCGGTTGAAATAGCGCGAATCCAGGCGCTCGTAGCGCAGGCCGGGCGTGATGGTCAGGCGCTCGTCCGGCAGGGTAATGGCATTGCTGACGTACGCCGCTAGGGCGCGGTCTTCGAACTGCCAGTCGCGCACCGTGGTGAACAGGCCATCGCGCAGCCGCAGGTTGCCGACCAGGAAATCGATGTCCTCACGCACCGCACGCACGCCGGCGGTCCATTGCTGCCGCACGCCGCCGGCACTGCCCATGCTCCAGCTCAGGCGCGGCTCGCTGCCCACCACGCGGAAGTCGCGCGGTGCGGTCTGGCGCAGTTGCGGCGGCAGGTCCGACCGCCAGGTTTCGGTGGCGGCCTGGCGCATGCCGACGATGAAGTTGCGGCTGCTGCGCGCGCTGAAGTTGGTCCAGTCCAGGCGCACGTCCTGCAGCGGGCCCCAGTCGCCCAGCAGTTGCTCATAGCTCAACGACGCGCGCGTGGTGCGGCCGTTGAAGGTGTCCAGCGGGCGCGTGGCCTGGCGCGGGTCGCGGCGATAATCGGCCGGGCTCAGGGCACCGGCCAGATCCATGTCCACCAGGTAGCGCTGCACGCTGGCCTTGAGCAACTTGGTGTCGTCCAGCCACCATTCCGCACGCACGCGCAGATTGCTGATGTCGGTGTCGCTATGCGCACGCCAATAATCGCCGTAGGTGCGATTGGCATCGACCTGCATGCCGAAATTGTCGCTGAGGTAGCCGCCGCTGCTGAGCGCGCTGTCCTGCAGGAACTGGCCCTGGCCGCCGGCGGTGACCTTGTGCGCCAGCGTGGTGCTCCAGTCGCTGGGAATCTCCTTGCTGACCAGATTGATCACGCCGCCCACGTTGTTCGGCCCGTATTGCACCGCCGCGCCGCCGCGCACGATGTCGATGCGGTCGATCTGATTCAGCCCCACCGGAAACAGCGACAGGCTGGTTTGCCCGTACGGCGCCAGTGCCAGCGGGATGCCGTCTTCCAGCACCTGCACGCGGCCGCTGCGGCTTTCGTACAGGCCGCGCAGCATGAGCTGCGGCAATGCGCCGGTGCCGGTTTCGTCGAAGATCTTGATGCCCGGCACGCGCTGCAGGGCATCGTCCAACGACCGGTTGCCGCCATTGCGCAGCTGCTCGCGGTCGATCACCTGGCGGCTGCCCGCATAGCGTTGCACGTCGTCGGGTTTGGAGCGGCCGAGCAGGCTGCCCTGCACCTGGATCGCGTCCAACGCACGGATCGGCGTCTCGCCATCGAGGCCGGCGGCATCGGGCGTATCGGTGGCGAACGCCGACGGCGACACACTCAAGGTGAGCGCGACCATGACGGCAGTGGTCAGGGTGTGGAAACGGAACGTCGACATCTACGGCGTGCTCCTGCAGGCGGGTAGGGAGGCGGGCGCGTCGAACGTGGCCAGATGGCCGCGCAACGCGCGCTGGATCAGGGCGCGATCTTCGCCGGCCAGCAGCCAGCGCAGATCCGGTTGTTGCAGCCAGTGCGCGCGTTGCGCGTCGGTGCGCGGGTTGGGGCAGAACGGCACGCCGGCCGCGCGGCAGTGCGCCTGCAGTTGCAGCAGCAACTCCCACACCTGCGCATGGGTCGGTTGCGGACCCAGGCCCAGATCCAG
This sequence comes from Xanthomonas cannabis pv. cannabis, assembly GCF_000802365.1. GTDB lineage: Bacteria > Pseudomonadota > Gammaproteobacteria > Xanthomonadales > Xanthomonadaceae > Xanthomonas > Xanthomonas cannabis. The sequence goes on along the minus strand of NZ_JSZE01000004.1, from coordinate 35,620 downwards.
CGCCAGATCCAGCGCGCCTTCCATCACCAGCGCCAGGCCGGGCACGGCAAGAATGTCGGGCAATGCGGCTACGCCAGCGGCGCTTTCGATCATCGGCACAATGCGGATGTCGCGGTTGGCCTGGGCGATATAGGTCGGCAGGTCGGTGTTGCCGAAGCCGGTGACGCGACCGCCGGTGATGCCACGCCGGCCCAGCGGCGGAAAGCGCGCGGCGGCGACCGCGCAGGCCATCTGCTGCGCCGATTCGGCACGCGGCACCACGATGCCGCGCGCGCCGGCATCCAGCACGCGGCCGATCAGTTTTTCGTCCACCTCCGGCACCCGCACCCAGGCTTCGCAGCCGGAGAGCTCACACGCGCGGATGGCATGTTCCAGTTGCTCCGGCGCACGCAGCACATGCTCCAGATCGAGCACCGCGAATCCATAACCGATGCAGCCCAGCAGCTCGCACAGCTGCACGCTGGGCAACGCATTGAGAAGGCCGACTGCATGCGCCATGGTAGAGGCCGCCAAGGAAACGGGCGCTCATCCTGCGCTTGATGGGAATGATTATCAAGTGTGTCTTTCGGTCTTTTTGGGTAACCAGGAGAGGTGGCTCGACTCGTTGGACTGAATTTGGAGATAGGCATCGATACCGGTGCAGCTATGTCGCCCGATTCGAGTAGCAGTACTGGCGTTGCGCCAGTAGAAATATTGTTGCTGTCCAGGAAAGGACGTAGCCTTGTAGAAACAGGGCGTTTATCGGCCAACTACACGATATATCCCACTTCAGTCGCGCTGCTATGCATTTCCCTGGCGACTTTACTGTGCGCCTGCGAGCAGAGGAGGCCGCCATGCAATCCAAGGACGTGCAGGCCCGCGACGCTGACGTCAATCCGATCTATCGAAGGAACCCGTATCCAAAGCAGGCCTATCGGGTAACCATAACCATCGAGGATGCGCCAGGACCATTCGGTTTCGTGGATGGCGCGGCTTTTTATCAGATGACTAATCATACGCTGTGCACCCCGATTGAGCCGATTGCCGGGGTCTAGTCCAAGCAAAAAGAAGATAGTGTTCCTGCAGTCTTTAAAAAAATCGACGCCACGGCCTATGAAACGGCGATTTTTTTAGAGGGCATGATTGAGGCAGATTATATGGAAAGGGCGTGTGCCATTGGGAGTTGATGGGTGTTGGCATCTCTTTAAAGGCAAGTGGCAAGAAAGAGGAGACGAATTGTTTGCCGAGTCTGGAAAAAAATTAGGTTGTCAGTTCAGGCGAAAAGACGACTTATTTTGGAGGGGACTACCCGCGAGACGAGTTGGAAGACTTTCCAGATGCTGGGGAAGGCGATCCTGCTGAATTCAAGGATGAGTTGCGTGGAGAGTTGTTTAAGGTGACTCTGTCTGCCAGGAAGGATGTGCCATGATCCTAACTGACCGAGATTACGCAGCGCTCGCAGATTCTTACGGGCGGACTGATGTGGTGAGATGAAATAATCATGTGGTTTAAATTTGTGAGTATCCATGCCGGCGTCTTGGGTGCATGGACTACCTTCTCGGGTATCAACGGGTCACCTGCCAGAAAGTGAACAACGGCGAAGTATTCGGTGCGTCTGATCTCGAAGCTTTCCTAGGGGAGTGTTTACGCCGACGGCGGCATACTGTTTAGGCGGCATAGCCCCTATGCTGAATATGTCATCGAGCTGATGCAACGGGCAACGGAGTTGGCGGAGCGTCAAGAAAGCGCGATGGGCTGGCGGCTGGATTGCGTTTCCGATGAATCCTGTTGAGGTGGTTATAAAAACGGCGTAGGCTCAGCTATCAAGCGTTTATTGGCCGAACCAATCGTGTATCGAACCCCCGCCGCACTGCTATGCATCTCCTTGGCCGCATTGCTGTGCGCTTGCGGAGCAAAGGAGATCCCCATGCAATCCAAGGATGTGCAGGCCCGTGACGCTGACGGCGATCCGATCTACCGGAGGAACCCGCGCCCTACGCAGGCCTATCGGATCACCATGACCATCGAAAATGCACCAGGACCGTTTGGGTCAGTGTCAGGTACAGCCTTTTACGACATGGCAAATCGCGATGAATGTGCGCCGTTAGATCCCTCTTTGGGGATGTCCACAAAGCCAAAAGAAGACGGAATTCCAATAGTTTTTCAAAGGGTAGATAGCAAGACATACGTTGCGATCGTTTATCCGGATGGGATGTTGGATGCGGATTATTATGGGAGGGGGATTTGCCATTGGGATTTTGGCGGGGTAGGCGTTTCACTCAAGGCGACCGGTAAGCGGGGTGAGACAAACTTCATGCCAGGTCTGGACAAGAAGAATTTTTTTGCTTCTAAACCAGTGTCTGCTTTTTTTTGGTCTGGTGGGTATCCTGAGGAGGATGTGGCTGACTACCCGGATACAGGGCTTCCTAGTGCTGAAGCATTTAAGGAGGAGCTGCGCGACAACCTATTCAAGGTCACCATACAATCTGTAAAGGAATCGCCATGAGTTTTAACAGTCAGCAATATGCGGCGCTTGCTCGCGATGTTTACGATGGGCCGCGCGCGACTGGAGAAAGAAGTCCGGTTATCGATATTGGTGGGGTTCCTTACCAGCGGCTAATGTATGTGGACCGTGCAAGTGGTTATCAAGGTATTATTTACCAAAGAAAGGATACTCGCGAAATAGTCGTCGCACACCGCGGTACCGAGCCTGATAGACAGCTCTTGAAAGATGGCGCTTATGCTGATGGCAGCATGGTGGTGAAGCGTCATAATCCCCAGGTCGACGACGCCATCGAGCTGACACAACGGGCGATCGAGCTGGCAGAGCGTCTAGCGAAGCGCGATGGGCATAAGCCCGAAGTCACTGTCACCGGGCATTCCCTTGGCGGCGGACTGACTCAGGTCGCGGCGCACCATTTCGGGTTGAAAGGACAGACATTCAACGCCTACGGAGCGACGAGCCTGGATCGGCGAATTCCCGAGGGTGGTAACGAGGTAATCAATCACGTAATGGCCGGCGATGCGGTCAGCGCCGCCAGCCGGCATTACGGGCGCGTGGAGATATACGCTACGCCGCAAGAGATCGCCACGCTGAAGCGTGCTGATTACGCCAACGATAATGAGGTGTTGGATGCGCGCATTCCGTTATCAATCGCGTTCATGCTGGGCGATGGTTGCCGGCTGAATTGAATATCTGACGAATCTTGTTGAGACTGCTATAAAAACGGCGTAGCCTCGGGTATCAAGCATCTATTGGCCGAATCAATCGTGTATCGCACCTCCACCGCACTGCTACGCATCTCCCTGGCCACATTGCTGTGCGCTTGCGGAGCAAAGGAGACTACCATGCAATCCAAGGATATGCAGGCCCGCGACGCTGATGGCGATCCTATCTATCGGAAGAATCCGCACCCTAAGCAGGCCTATCGGATCACGATGACGATTGAGAATGCGCCAGGGCCGTTCGGGGCTGTGTCAGCTAAAGCGTTCTACGACATGAAGAATCGTGATCAGTGCGCGCCATTCGATGCTTCATTGGGGATGTCGACAAAGCCAAAAGAACACGCGTTACCTGTTGCTTTTCAGAGGATCAACAACACGGCTTACACGGCATTGATTTATATGGATGGCATGGTCGATGCTGACTACTACGGCAAGGGAGTCTGTTACTGGGAACTTGGAGGTCTCGGTGTTTCCCTGAAGGCGACTGGTAGTAGGGCGGAAACAGCTTTCGCGCCTAGTCTAGAAAAAAAATACTTTGATGAACTTAAGCAAAAAATAACGTTTTTTTGGTCAGGCGGGTATCCCAGGAGTAAGTTGGAAGATTATGTGGATTTTGGCGAAGAGTCTGCTGAAAGATACGCAGAGCCAAATCGAAGTAATTTATTTCTTATAACTCTCAAAGCGGAGAGGGCGGCCCCATGAGCCTCACTAGCCAGCAGTATGCGGCACTGACCCGCGATGGCTACGACAAGCCTGAAGATACCGGAGAGCGAAGCGCTGTTGTAAATATCGGCGGTCTACTTGTCCAACGTTTGCAATACGTGGACAAGCCGTCAGGCTACCAGGGCGTCATCTACGAAAGAGCCGATACCAGGGAAATAGTGGTTGTCCACCGAGGAAGCGAGTTTGATCGTCAGCCCTTACTGGACGGTGCACTGGCCGACGGTGGGATGGTCGCGACTCGCCACAATGCGCAGGTAGTAGACGCTATCGCGTTTACACAGGGCGCCTTGAAGTATGCAGAACAAAAACATGGCAGTACCGGTCTACCAATGCCCGATGTGACGGTTGCAGGCCACTCGCTCGGTGGCAATTTGGCACAAGTTACTGCGCATCACTTCGGCCTTAAGGGGCAGACCTTCGACGCCTACGGCGCGGTCAGTCTGGATCGGCGGATACCGGAAGGCGGCAGCGATGTAATCAATCATGTCATGGCCGGCGATGCAGTCAGCGCCGCAAGCCGCCATTACGGCCAAGTCAAGGTCTATGCCACACCGCAGGAAATTGCTGTCCTAAAGGCCGCGGACTACGCCAACGACCGCAGTGCGTTGGACTCGCGTGATCCGCTTTCGGCGGCTGTCAGGTTGGGTGAATCGCATCGCATGCATAACTTCCTGCCAGTCGATGGGGCTGGCAAAGCGGACACCTCCGTCTTGGAAGACCCTTCAAACCAGAAGCTTGCTCGGCAGTACTCACCAACGATCGAGAAGTATCGCGGCGACGTGGAAGCGCTTCGGTCAGGCCTGACGTTGTACTCGCGCGGAATCCCTGGGCTGGCCCGCAATGGGGTCGATCACCTGCGTGGTCCGGTGGAGCCTGGGGCCGGGCGCCGGGAAATGGATGCACCCAGCTGGCAGCAGCAGATGCAGCAGTTTCAGCAGGACCGCGAGCGCAGCCATGCGCCGCAGGGGTGGCAGGTGCCGCTCAAGCAGGATGCGCAGGATGCCCGTGTGGCAGCGCAGACACACGGTAGGTTGCCGACAGCGCACGACGACCCAAGCGCATTTCTCGACCGCATGTTGGCCGCCGCACAGAACGGCGACCGTGATCAGTTCCGTCAGATGACTCAGACCCTGGCCAACGAACCGCCCGGCCGCGGCTTGCGCGCCGAGGCGGTCGAGGCGGTAAACCAGCAGGAACAACAGGCGGCCCAGCAGGCGATGCAGGCACAGCGGCAACAGGCCGAGTCGCAACAGCAGGAAACCATGCGCGTCGGTGCGCGCAGCCTGTAATCGTCATCACCAGGAAGGCAGGACGCACGATGAGCACACACGACCCGATGGAGCTGGCCAGCAAGACCGCTGCCTTGATGGAACAGTTCGAGCGCCGATGTGCCGAATTGGAGCAACTGCAACGCCGTCTTGCGCAGCAGTTGGAGCAGGTGGCGCAGTCGCTGCCAAACGTAGTGACGCGTTCGGCCGAACAAACGCTACAACGCGTGCCCGACACGTTGATTCGAAGCATCCAGCAGGGGTTGGACCAACCTGTCGCCGGGTTCGAAAAGCGGCTACAGCAAGCGGGTGGTTTGATCGGCGAAGGCGCGCAGTCGCTGTCTGATCAACTCAAGCGTATCGAACGCGGGCAGCGCTTGCTGCTCTGGAAAGGCGCGGCAGTTGTCCTGGGGAGTCTGCTGGTGTTGCTGGTAGGCGGCGGATGGTTACTGAGCCAGTATCGCCAGGAGATCCGCGACAATCAGTTGCGTGCGGAGCTGCTGCGCGCCTACAACGCCGCAGACGTAGTGCTATGCGGCGACCGGTTATGCGCCAATGTGGAGACCAAAGGTGCCGCTTACGGCGACCGTCGTCAGTATCGACCGGTCAAAGCCCGCTGATGTCGGCGTCGACTGCGGTCTTGCCTATCGCCTTGCAAGGCGTTGCGCAAACGCTCTGCAAAAAGTAGCTACAACATACTCCATCGCCGACGCCTTGCTTCATGCGCATCAGTTGGTCTAGCGATGAACTAGACGCTACCGAAACAAGCCGCCGGCGTCACGACGCCGGCACATTCAACGCCCGGTACGGCGGGGTGGACATCACCATCTCGGCCAGCGAATAGGCCAGTTCGCGCTCGGCCAGCACGGCACCGTCGGCGCCGTGTTCGAGCAGATGCTTGACCTCGGTGTCGCTGTGCGCGCGCGCCAGCAAGGTCAGCGACGGATTGATTGCGCGCAGCTTGGCCAGCGCTTCGCCGGCTTCCAGTGGCTGCGGGATGGCCAGGATCGCGATCTTGGCGTGCTCGGGGCGGGCCTCGGCCAGCACCCGATCCGCTGCCGCGCTGCCCCGGATGCCGGGAATTCCCGCTGCATGCGCCTTGGCCACGTGGTCGCCGTTGTCGTCGATCACCAGCACCGGCACGCCGCGGCTGCGTAGCAGCTGCGCCAGCGCGCTGCCGACGCGGCCGTAGCCGATCACGATGGCATGGCCGTCGGCCGGCAACGGCGGGCCAGGCGGCAGCTCCGGTTGCGCCGTGGCCGGTGCGTCCTGCGCCTGCTTGGCCTGCCAACGGTCCAGCCATGAGAACAGGAACGGGTTGGCCACGATCGACAACAGCGCGCCGGCCAGGATCAGATCGCGCCCGGTCTCCGGCAGGATCGCCAGCTGCACACCGAGCCCGGCCAGGATGAAAGAGAACTCGCCGATCTGCGCCAGGCTGGTGGAAATGGTCAGCGCGGTGCCGGTCGGGTGGCCGAAGGCGCGCACGATCAGGAATGCCGCCAGCGACTTGCCCACGGTGATGGTCAGGAACGTGGCCAGCACCTGCCAGGGGTGGGCGATGAGGATCATCGGGTCGAACAACATGCCCACCGACACGAAGAACAGCACCGCAAATGCGTCGCGCAACGGCAGCGAGTCGCTGGCGGCCTTGTGGCTGAGTTCGGATTCCTTGAGCAGCATGCCTGCAAAGAACGCGCCCAGCGCAAACGATACGCCGAACAGCGTGGCCGACACGAACGCCACGCCCAGCGCGATGCCGAGCACGGCCAGGGTGAACAGTTCGCGCGAACCGGTGGCCGCGACCTTTTCCAGCGACCACGGAATCACCCGGCGGCCGATCACCAGCATCGCCGCGACGAACGCCACCATCTTGAGCAGGGTCAACCCGAGCGCGGCCAGCAGCGAAGTGGACTGGCCGTCGTGCGCCGCCGCCGGCGCGCCGGTACCGAGCACATCCGCCAGTGCCGGCAACAGCACAAGCGCCAGCACCATGACCAGGTCTTCGACGATCAACCAACCCACCGCGATGCGGCCACGCTGGGTGTCCAGCAAGCGGCGTTCTTCCAGTGCGCGCAGCAGCACCACGGTGCTGGCCACCGAGAGCGCCAGGCCGAACACCAGGCCGTGGATCAGCGGCCAGCCCATGCTCCAGGCCAGCGCCCAGCCGAGCAGCGTGGCCACCACGATCTGCGCCAAGGCACCGGGCACCGCGATCCACTTCACTTCCATCAGATCTTCGAGCGAGAAGTGCAGCCCCACTCCGAACATCAGCAACATCACGCCCAGCTCGGACAGCTGGTTGGCCATGGTCTGATCGGCCACGAAGCCCGGCGTAAACGGCCCGACGCACACGCCTGCCAACAGGTAGCCGACCAGCGGCGAGAGCTTTACCTTCTGCGCGAGCGTGCCAAGGATGAAGGCGACCGCGAGGCCGACGGCGATGATGTCGATGAGGCTGGTGTCGTGATGCATTCCAATCCGTTGTGAGAGTGTCCGGGAGAACGAGGCGGGCAGGCCCAGCCAACGGCACTGCGCCGGGCGTCGCCTGCGGGCATTGCATGGTCATGGCTGAGGTCGGCGCGAGGGGAACAGGACCGCGTTGTTGATCCGGTTGGCCGGACGCCCATAGTACACAGCGCATGATTAACGCGATGCGACATGCGGCGCAGGCTGGCAACGCACCTGTGGGCATCAGGGCAATGGCAACTTTTTCGCCACGCTACGGACCCTTGCCAGGTGTACGACTGGTGGCGCAAGTCAGTGTGCGTGACGCGGCGCGGCATGACCAGGCGAGGTGCGGATGCGCAGCTGACGCGCCCGTGCACATGGTGCGGTTGCGCACACTGTTCTGCATGAGCACTGCGCTGGATGTAACAACGCACACGGTGGCGGCCGGTTGCCCGCACGCGCCCAACGCGCGCGTCGTCGCCTGCGGCCGCAAGGTGCTGCAACCGCGTATCGGGACCACGCGCTCGATCACGCAACTGCATCGCTGCAGCACATCGATTCAAGTTTGACGACAAGGCTTCGCGCCAGGGCATGGCGCACGCGCGACGGCGGCCGACAATCCGGGCGTTGCGGCGCACACGCCTCGCATCTTCCCCACGTCCACACCTTGTCGCCGCGCCCGGCGACCAGGCCCCACGAGCCCAGGCCATGCACCTTCGCGATCTCGCTACCCCACAGTTTCGCCAGGACCCTTATCCCACCTATGCGCGCCTGCGCGACGAGGGGCCGCTGGTGGAAGTGGCCGAGCGCCGGCTGATGAGCGGCCGTTACGGCGTGGTCGACAGCCTGCTCAGCGACCGACGCGTGGGCCGCGATTATCTGGAGAGCATTCGCCTGCGCTATGGCGACGATGCGCCGCAGATGCCGTTGTTCCAGGGAATGAGCCGCATGTTCCTGCTGGTCAATCCGCCGGCGCATACGCGCCTGCGCGGCCTGATGACCCAGGCCTTCAGCGCGCGGCAGATCGAGTCCATGCGCCAGGTGGCCAGCGACACCGCCGCTGCATTGATCGCCAGCTTCCACGCCAACGGCCAGTGCGATGTGCTGCAGGAGTTCGCATTCCCGCTACCGGTGCGCATCATCTGCCGCATGCTGGATATCGATGCGGCCGACGCCACCACGGTGGGGCATGCCACCAGCGCACTGGCCAAGGTGTTCGACCCGACGATGACGCCCGATGAGCTGCAGGCCACCAGTGCGGCGTACCTGCAGTTGGAGCGTTATTTCCAGGGCGTGATCGAGCAGCGCCGGAGCGCCGACGGCGATGACCTGATTTCCCGCTTCATCCGCGCAGAAGACAACGGCTGCCGCTTGAGCAACGACGAGATCGCCTCCAACGTGATCCTGCTGTTCTTCGCCGGCCACGAAACCACCTCCAACATGATCTGCAATGCGCTGGTGGCCCTGCATCGGCATCCGGATCAATTGGCATTGCTCAGGCAGAACCCCGCCCTGATGCCCAATGCGGTGCTCGAATGCCTGCGCTACGACAGCTCGGTGCAGATGGCCACACGCACGGTGCTGCAGGAGTTCGAGGTCGATGGCGTGACCCTGCACGAGGGCGCCATGGTGTACCTGATGTTGGGTGCGGCCAATCACGATCCGGCGCAGTTCACCGACCCGCATCTGCTGGACATCCGCCGGCAACAGGGCCGTGCCTTGTCCTTCGGTGGCGGCATTCACCACTGCCTGGGCAACCGGCTGGCCTTGATCGAACTGGAAGCCGCACTTGCGGCACTGCTAGAACATCTGCCGGCGTTGCGCCTGGAACAGCTCGACACGCTGACCTGGAACGACCGCTCCAACCTGCGGGGCGTGGACGCCTTGCTCGCATCCTGGTGATGCCATGGCGAGGCATGGCCGCTCGTGGCGCGCAGGCCGATGCAGGCGTCGACGCGAACAAACAGGCATCACCGCCGACCGGTGATGCCTGCACCCTGCGCCGACCGACGTGTCGGTCAGCGCAGGCGACCCGCTCGCCGATCAGAACCGGTAGGTTACCCGGCCATACCAGTAACGGCCGTTGAAACCGAACGGCGACAGCGACGAATACTGCAGGCCGCCGGCGCGGTCGTCGTAGGCGGTGGTCAGCTGCGCCTTGGTCGGGTACTGGTTGGTGAGGTTGTCCGCGCCCACGGTGAAGGTGAAGGCGTTCCAGGTCTGGCTGGCGGCCAGATTCAGCAGCCAGCGTGCGTAGTAGGTCTGGTCCTGGCTGCCATCGGCCGGGTCGCTGATGCGTTTGATCGCGCCGTAGCGGGTGGCATTGAAGTTCAGCGCAAACCCACCGATCGACCAATCCGCGGCGGCCATGTACTTGGTGCGCGGCGTGGCATCGGTGAGCAGGCCCTGGCTGGCGCGCCCGAAGTTCGGGTTGGACAGCTCCAGGATGGTGGTCTTGTTGTAGTTGGCGCTGGCACTGAGATTGAGCTTGCCGTAGCTGCCCAGGTCGGCCTGGTAGCTGTTGATCCAGTCCACGCCACGGGTGCGGCTGGTGGCGCCGTTGACGAAGAACTGCACCGCCGCCACCTGGCCGATCGGCTGCGCCAGCTGCAGCTGGTCCGAATACAGGATCTGGTCCCAGATGCGGATCTGGTAGACGTCCAGGCTGGAAGTGAAGTCCGCGGTGGGCTGCCACACGCCACCCAGGCTGTAGTTGGAGGATTTTTCCGGGCTCAGCGGGCGTGCGCCCAGGGCGACGGCAACCGGATCGGAGGTGCGGTAGGTGCCCACCTGCACCAGCTCGCCGTCCTGGATCAGGGTCACCACCGAGGCGTAGTTCTGCTGTGCCAGCGACGGCGCGCGGAAGCCGTTTGAGACGGTGGCGCGCAACGCAAACGTATCGGTGAAGGCATAGCGCGCCGACAGCTTGCCCGAGCGGGTGGAACCGGCATCGCTGTACTTCTCGTAGCGCCCGGCGATGCCGCCGGAGAGCTTGTCGGTCAGATCCGCTTCCAGGTTGGCGTAGACCGCATTGCTGTGGCGGCCGAAGCGGCCGGCCACCGACGGCTCCAGGCCGGAGAACACCTGCGCGCCACCGGGGTAGGGCGCGCCGGTGTCGGGATTGATGGTATTCGGGTCGAAGAAATACGAGTCCGGCGAGCCGGCGGTGATCTCGTAGCGGTCCTGGCGATGCTCGGCACCGAAGGCGACATTGACCGGATAGGCCAGGCCCCAGTCGAAGGACTTGTTGATGTCCAGATTGACCACGCCCTGCTCGATCTCGAAACCGCCGGAATTGAAGCGGGTCGGCGAGCTGCCGGTGGTCCAGTACAGGTTGGTGTTGATGCTGTCGAGGATGTTGAAGCTCATGTCGTTCTTGCCGTACGTGGCCGACACGTCCCAGTTCCACTCGCTGGCGGTGGTGCCCTTCAGCCCCAGCACCGCGGAGCGGTCGTTGACCGGGTTGTAGATCTGCGGCAGGAACCCGTTCGGATATACCGCCTGCACGTTGCGGCTGGTGTTGTCGAAAGCGCGGTAGTAGCCGTTGGAAGTGACTTCGCGCCGGCTCGCGCTGACATGGCCGTACAGCTCCACGTTCGGCGAGAACGCGTAGCCGAAGGCGGCCAGCCCCTGGTAGAAGGTCGAATCCGGATCGCCGTGGCGCTGGTAGGGCACGCCGCCGGGGTTGGCCGCACCGGCGATGGTGGTGGCGCGGTTGGTATTCTCGCTGCGGTTGGTGTCCATGGTGTTCTGGTAGTTCCAGGACAGCCGCACCCAGCCCGGTGCGCTATCGCCACCGGTGCCGCCGAACGGCAGGCCGATCGAGCCGTCGATGCCGTTCTGCGCACCATCGCCCTTGTCCATCAGGCCGCCGTTGATCGACACGCTGTTGCTGCCCGCATCGGCCCCGTGCTTGAGCACGATGTTGACCACGCCGGCGATGGCATCGGAGCCGTATTGCGCCGAGGCGCCGTCGCGCAGCACTTCGATGCGTGCAATCGCCGACATCGGCAGCGAGTTCAGATCCGCCGGCGCCGAGCCGCGGCCCACGTACGGGTTGTAGTTGATCAGCGAAGAGGTGTGATAGCGCTTGCCATCCACCAGCACCAGCACCGCGTCGGGCGAGAGCCCGCGCAGCGTGGCCGGGCGGGCAGCGTCGTTGCCGTCGGAAATGGCCGGGCGCGGGAAGTTCAGCGAGGGCAGCAATTTGCCCAGCGCGGTAGCGATGTCGGTGGCGCCGGTGGCCTGCAGCGATTGCTCGGTGATGATGTCGATCGGCGATTCGGATTCGGCCACGGTGCGGTCGCTGACGCGCGTGCCGGTGACGATCAGGGTGTCCAGGGTTTTCTGCGGTTCGGTCGATTGCGACTGCGCACTGGCAGCGAACGAACAGACCGTGAGTGCGACTGAAATCGCCAGCGAAAGTGCATTGGTGGTGTGCATGGGAATCTAGGCTCAAAGGGGATGATGGAAACAGCGGTGACGCGTGTGATGCAGGGGAAATGCAGCGGAGCGCGGAGGCTGGCCTGCCTGCATGCCGCGCGTTGCAGTGGCGCAGACGGAGGCAGCGGCGGCGATCTGCAACGCCGGTGTGACGCGGCAGGCATCCTTGCCGGGCGCATCCGTGCGGGACCTGGCGATCCATCTGCGGTGTGACGCAATGGCCGGCACGTGCGTGGCGCACGCGCGATGGCGTTGGCAACGCATGGTCCTGCGTTGCCGTGCAAGGCAGGCGCCGGCCGCTACCGACCGGCGTAGCCCATCACCATTTGTAGTTCACGTTGGCGTAGACCAGCGCACCGTTGAAGCCGAACGGCGAGGCGCTGCTGTAGGGCAGGTAGGTGCGCGTGCCCAGGCCCGCTTCCTGGCGGTCCGGATATTCGTTGAGCACGTTGTCGCCACCGACGGTGAAGTTCCACGCGCCCAGCTTGTAGGACGCGGCCAGGTCCAGCGTCCACTTGGCCGCATAGGTCTGGTCGCTGCCGGCGTTGGTGCCGAAGGTGCTGAACTCGCCCCAGCGCGTGGCGGTGCCGGTGAACGACCAGTTGCCCGGCGACCACGTGCCGCCCAGGAAGAACTTGTCGCGCGGCGTGCCTTCGGTGATGCGGCCCAGTTCTGCGCGGCCGATGCGCACCGCTCCCGGGTCGATGGCTTCGAGTGCCGCCGGGTTGGCGGCGATGCGCTCGACTTCGGTCTTGTTGTAGTTGTAGCCGGTGGTCAGCTCCGCGCTGCCGCCATCCAGCGCCCAGCGGTAGGTGCCCACCGCATCCACGCCCTGGGTCTTGGTGTCCACCGCATTGGTGAAGTAACGCCCGCCACCGATGCCCGGGAAGCCGTTGGCCTGCAGATAGTTGCGCGCAGCGGTGGAGGTGAGATTCTCCGACAGCACGATGCGGTCATCGATATCGATGCGATAGGCATCGACGGTGATGTACAGGTTATCCACCGGCTGCAGCACCACGCCCAGGCCGTAGTTCTTGGATTCCTCGGCCTTGAGCGGCTCGGCGCCCAGTGCGATTGCGGCCGGGTTGTCGGTGCGGAAGGTGCCGATCTCGAACGGAATCGCCGTTACGCTGCCATTGGGCTGGGCCACGTTGAGGAACTGCGTGGCGATCGACTGGAAGTTCTGCTGCTGCAGCGACGGGGCACGGAAGCCGGTGGACGCGGTGGCACGCAGCGCCACCTTGTCGGTGAACGCGTAACGCAGCGACAGCTTGCCGGTGGCGGTGTCGCCGAAGTCGCTGTACTTCTCGTAGCGTCCGGCCAGGCCGGCCGACAGCTTTTCGGTGAGGTCCGCTTCCAGGTCCACGTATGCCGAGTGGCTGTTGCGGTTGTAGTAACCGGCATCGGAGAGCTTGAAGCCCGGGAATACCTGCGCGCCCGGAATCAACGCCCCGTTCGCGGAGGGAATCCCGCCATTGGCCGATGACGCCGCATCGCCCGGCGACTGGTTGAACTTCTCGCCGCGCCATTCCGCACCGAACGCCAGCGTGACCGGGTAGGCCAGGCCCCAATCGAGCGTCTTGGTGAAGTCGGCATTGAGCACGTTCTGCGTCACTTCCAGCGTACCGGCGTGGAAGTCGGTGGGGCTTGCCAGCCCCAGGCTGTTGTTCAAGCTGTTGCGCACATCGAAGGTGAGATTGTTCTGGCCGTAGTTGTAGCTCAGATCGATGTTCAAGCCGCCTTCGGTGGAGGTCTTCAATCCGCCCACCCACGAGACATCCTTGCTGACGTTGTAGATCTGCGGCAGGAAGCCGTCCGGATAGATTTCCGGGCGGTTGCGGTTGTCGCCGGCGAAACGGAAATAGCCGTTGGACAGCACTTCGCGCCGGCTGACCATGCCGAACGAATAGAAGGTCAGGTAATCGGTAGGGCTGTATTCGCCGTTGAACGAGATGGCGCCCTGGTCGATCTCGGGGTCGCCGTAGCGCTGCTCCACGCGGCCGCCGAACGGCAGCGCGCGGTTGGTCTGGTCCGAATGCCCGGCCTGCGCGGCCAGGTGCACCTTGCCGGTGCCGGCGAAGCTGAAGCCGGCATCGCCGGAGAGCTGATACTGCTCGCCGTCGCCGGCGCTGTACTTGCCGTAGCGGCCATTGACGCTGCCGCCTTCGCCGCTGCCCTTGAGCACCACGTTGATCACGCCGGCAATCGCGTCCGAGCCGTATTGCGCCGACGCGCCATCGCGCAGCACTTCGATGCGCTCCACCGCCGCGATCGGAATGGTGTTGAGGTCGGCCGGCGATGAGCCGCGGCCCTGGGTGTCGTTGAGGTTGATCAGCGCAGTGCTGTGATAGCGCTTGCCGTTGACCAGTACCAAAACCTGATCCGGCGACAGGCCGCGCAGCTGCGCCGGGCGCACTGCGTCAGAACCGTCGGAGATGGCCGGGCGCGGGAAATTCAGCGAGGGGATCGCGCGTGACAGCGCGGTTGCCAACTCGGTGGTGCCGGTCGATTCCAGTGCCTGTGGCGAGATGATGTCGATCGGCGATGCCGATTCGGCCACGGTGCGGTCGGCCACACGGGTGCCGGTGACGATCAGTGTGTCGAGGGTTTTCTGCGCGGGAGCCTGTGACTGCGCGGCTGCGGTTGAAGCGGAAAACGACAAGGCGACAACGACAGCGACTGCGAGTGGACTGGACTTGCAATTCATGCGGTGACAACTCCGAGTGGGGAACGGATGCAGCGCAGTGGGCCCCCTCCCAGGCCGCGTCCGTGGCGGCAGCTGCGGTGCGTTCCCAACCATTAACCACGTGTAACCGCGTGTCAAATTTTGGTTACGTTGCGCGTGCAACCGTCATCGGAAATATGCTTATGAAAACGGTGCCAGCTTGCACCACGGTGATGCATCGCTTGCACCGGACCTACTGCCCCGCGGGTTTGCTTGCACCATCATGGACATCGATAAGAGATATGAAAGTTCTGCATCAGAACGTGATTTGCACCATCTCGGCACTGCGTTGCGCAGGCCCATGGAAGACCGCTTCGATGTTGTTGCCATCCGGATCGAGCGCAAACGCCGCGTAATAGCGCGGGTGATAGGAGCGCACGCCCGGCGCACCGTTATCGCGACCGCCGTGGGCGAGTGCGGCCTGATGGAAGGCGTGCACCATGGCGATGTCGCGGGCCTGGAAGGCCAGATGATGGCGGCCGGTCAGGACGCCTTGCGCGACGGTGTGCCGGTCGGAAACGAACAGTTCGTCGGCCCAGAAAAACCCATCGCCCTCGCCGCCGATCGGGACGCCGAGCGCATCGAGTACGGCCTGATAGAAGCGTCGGCTTGCCGGCAGGTCCTGCACCACCAGATGCAGGTGATCGATCAAGCGACCGCGACACACGTTCGATGCGTCCATCTGCATGCTCCGGCAATGACAGGAACACCGCTCATACCACGGCGCAGGCGCAGGCGCCGTCATCGTTCCGGCTGGTATGCGGACGGCGCGGCGAGGTGCCGCGTGCTAACGGAAGCGCCGTGTGCACGTCGGCTCGTGCGATGCAGCCCTCAGCCGGCGCCTGCGGCCGCTGACGCGTGTGTCGCATCTGCCTGAACGCACACGCCCCGGACAGGGCCGGGGCGTGTGGTCGAACGACAACGGCGAAGCTGCAGCGCTGACGCCAGCAAATGCGTCAGCGTGCCCGCATCGCAAGGCACGGTCGGCGTTGCCAGATCCGCTGCGCCACGCGCAGTGCAGGCCGTCGTTGCCGCACCTCGCGAAGGCAGCGGCGCTTGCCGCTGCCTGCACGCATCGCTCACCAACGGTAGTTGATGCGCCCGTACACGTACGCACCGTTGAAGCCGAACGGCGACAGGTTGCTGTACGGAAACTGCCCGCTGGTGGAGTTGGCGAAGTTGTTCTCGTCCGGGTATTCGTCCAGCAGGTTGTCCGCGCCCAGCGTCAGCGTCCAGCGGTCGACCTTGTAGCTGGCCGAGGCATCCAGCACCCACTTGGCACCGAAGGTCTGGTCGTTGATCGCCGCCGCCGGGCGGGTGCTGTACTTGCCATAGCGCGTCGCGCCCAGCGCCAGCGTCCAGTGCTCGGAGTTCCAGCTGCCGTTGATCAGGAACTTGTCGCGCGGGAAGCCTTCTTCGATACGGCCACGTTCGGTGCGGTCGATACGCTCCAGGCTCAGCCCGTTGGCCGACAACGCCGCCGGGTTGGCCGCCACGCTGCGCACCTCGGTTTCCGAGTAGTTGTAACCGGCGGTCAGGTCCACGCTGCTGGCTGCAAGCTGCCAGCGATAGCTGCCCACCACGTCCACCCCGCGCGTGCGCGTGTCCACCGCGTTGGTGAAGTAACGTCCGCCGTTGATGCCGAAGATGCCCTGCGCTTCCAGCAGGCTGCGCACGCCGGCACCGGTGAGGTTGGACGACAGCACGATGCGGTCGTCCACATCGATCTGGTATGCATCCACCGTGAGGTAGAGCGCATCGGTGGGCTGCAGCACCAGGCCCAGGCTGTAGGACAGGGACGTTTCCGCATCCAGCGGCTCGGCACCGAAGGCACGCGCCACGGTACTGTCGGCCGGGAAGGTGCGGATCTCGAATGGATTCGGGTTACCGGCCAGGAAGGTGGTGCTGGTGGACTGGAAATACTGCTGCGCCAGCGACGGTGCACGGAAGCCCGACGACACCGTGCCGCGCAGGGCGATCTTGTCGGTGAACGCATAGCGGCCCGACAACTTGCCCGAGGCCTGGCTGCCGAAGTCGTCGTAGTCCTCGTAGCGACCGGCCAGGCCGGCAGAGAACTTGTCGGTGAAGTCGGCTTCGATATCGGCATACAGCGCATAGCTGTTGCGCGAGTACTGGCCCGACACACTCGGCGCGAAACCGCCGAAGCCCTGCGCGCCACCGGCCAACGTACCCGCCTGGAAATACGAGCCCACTTCGCCCGGCGACTGGTTCCACTTTTCGTTGCGGTATTCGGCGCCGAAGGCCACCGTCACCGGATAGGCCAGACCCCAGTCGAAGCCGCGCTTGATGTCCAGGTTGACGATGTTCTGGGTGGTCTCCAGCGCGCCGTCGTAGAACGAGGTGGGCGAGGTCGGCCCCAGGCTCACGTTGAGCGTGTTGCGGGTGTGGAAATCGATGCGGTTGTAGCCGTAGTTGTAGCTGGCATCCCAGTCCCAATCGCCGGCGGTGGAGCCGCGCACGCCGGCGACCAGCGAGCGGTCCTTGGCGTAGCTCTGGATCTCCGGCAAAAAGCCCTGCGGGTAGACCGACAGGATGTTCTGGCTGCTGCCCGGCGCGCGGAAGAACGCGAACGAGGTGATGTCGCGGTTGCTGGCGGTGGCAAATGCATAGCCGGTGATGCTGTCGCTGAACTGGTACTCGGTGTTGAGCGAGGCAGCCTGGGCATTGACGTCCGGGTCGCCGATCTTGAACGCCTTCTGGCCCACGGCCGGCTGCGAGACGCTGGGCGCGCCGGCATAGCCGCGTGCGCGGTCGGTTGGGTCTTGCTGGTTGAGTTGGGCGGCCACATGCAGCCAGCCGCGGTCGCCGCCATAGGCCACGCCGGTGTCGCCGGACAGCTCGTAGTTGTTGCCGTCGCCGGCCGAATACTGGCCAAATCCGGCCTGCAGGCTGCCGCCCTTCTCCGCGCCCTTGAGCACGATGTTGACCACGCCGGCGATGGCGTCGGAGCCGTATTGCGCCGAGGCGCCGTCGCGCAGCACTTCCACCCGCGCGATCGCCGCCACCGGGATGGTGTTCAGATCCACCGCCGCGGCGCCGCGGCCGATGGTGCCGTTGAGGTTGAGCAGCGAGGAGGTGTGGCGGCGCTTGCCGTTGACCAGCACCAGCACCTGGTCCGGCGACAGACCGCGCAGCTGCGCAGGGCGGATCGCGCTGGTGCCGTCGCTCAGCGCCGGGCGCGGAAAGTTCAGCGAGGGCAGGGCGCGCGCCAGCGCGGTCGCCAGCTCGGGGGTGCCGGTGGCCTGCAGCGACTCGGCGCTGATGATGTCGATCGGCGACTGCGATTCGGCCACGGTGCGGTCGGACACGCGGGTGCCGGTGACGATCACCGTGTCCAGGGTGTTGGCGGTTGCCGGGGCGGCGGCGTCCTGTGCCAGGGCCGGCGCGGCAAGCAGTGCAGCGACCACGGCGGTCGCAAGCGAGGAAAGGGGGATGGTCATGACAACTCCGAAAACTGTGGGGCCGTGTGCGGCCGCTAAAGGCTAGGCAGGGGGGGGGCGCGAGCGGGCGAAGACGGCGGCGGCCTACCTGAAGGCGCTAATTATTCGTTAACGCTAGAATGGCGTCGCAGGAATGCTGCTCATCTGCTCATTCCTTTTCGTTCTATCGGACTGTCCATCAATGATTTCCCTGCGCAACTTCTCCATGCGACGCGGCGAGCGTCTGCTGTTGTCCAACGTCGACCTGACCATGCATGCCGGCTACCGCGTCGGCGTGGTGGGCCGGAACGGCACCGGTAAGTCGAGCCTGTTCGCCGCGGTGAAGGGCGAGCTGGAGGCCGACAAGGGCGACGTGGACCTGCCCGGCAAGGTGCGCACCGCCAGCGTTTCGCAGGAAACCCCGTCGCTGCCCGACCCAGCGCTGTCGTTCGTGCTTGGCGGCGATATCGAGGTGTCCGCGGTGCTGCAGGAAGAGGCCGACGCGACCGCGCGCGAAGACTGGGAAGCGGTGGCCAACGCGCACCAGAAGATGGCCGAGCTCGGCGCGTACGACGCCGAGGCGCGCGCCGGCAAGCTGCTGCACGGCCTGGGCTTCCCGGCCGATACGCACCACCGCGCGGTGTCGTCGTTCTCCGGCGGCTGGCGCGTGCGGCTGAATCTGGCGCGTGCGCTGATGATGCCCAGCGACCTGCTGCTGCTCGACGAACCGACCAACCACCTGGACATGGACGCGGTGCTGTGGCTGGAGCAATGGCTGCTCAAGTACCCGGGCACCTTGTTGCTGATTTCGCATGACCGCGAGTTCCTCGACAACGTCGCCACCCATACCCTGCACCTGCACGGCGGCACCGCCAAGCTGTATGTCGGCGGCTATACCGATTTCGAACGCCAGCGCATCGAGCACCTGCGCCAGCAGCAGATCGCCCACGACAAGGAACAGGCAGAACGCGCGCATCTGCAGAGCTTCATCGACCGCTTCAAGGCACAGGCCAGCAAGGCGACGCAGGCGCAGAGTCGCATGAAGCGCCTGGCCAAGATGGCCGGTACCGAAGCGGTGCGCGCCGAGCGCGAATTCCGCATCCAGTTCGCACAGCCCAATCGGCTGCCGTTTTCGTTGATCCGCTTGAATCATGTGCAGGCCGGCTATCCGGCTCCGACCTCCCTTCCCCCGCGTGCGGGGGAAGGTGCCCGAAGGGCGGATGGGGGCGACGCTGCCACGGTCATCCTGCACGACGTCGGGTTTGGGTTGGAGGCGGGCGACCGCATCGGGTTGCTGGGGCCCAATGGCGCCGGTAAGTCGACGCTGGTCAAGACCTTGGTGGGCGAGTTGGCGCCGTTGGCGGGAGAGCGCAGCGCGCATCCGGACCTGCGTATCGGTTACTTCGCCCAGCACACCGTGGAGTCCCTGCACGAAGGCCAATCGCCGATGGACCATTTCCGCGACCTGTCGCCGGATGGTTCCAACCAGGCGTTCCGCGATTTCCTGGGTAAATGGAATTTCGCCGGCGACCGCGCGTTCGAGGTGGTGGATGGTTTCTCCGGCGGCGAGCGCGCGCGTCTGGCGCTGGCGCTGATCGCCTGGCAGCAGCCCAACGTGCTGTTGCTGGACGAACCGACCAACCACCTGGACCTGGAAATGCGCGAGGCGCTGGCCGAAGCGCTGAGCGACTTCGAAGGTGCCATCGTGATGGTCTCGCACGACCGCCATCTGATCGGCCTGGTTTGCGACAGCTTCTGGCGCGTGGCCGATGGCGTGGTCGAGCCATTCGCCGGCGATCTGGACGAATACGCCGCCTGGCTGCGTAGCCGCCCGACGGCGCAGGGCACCAAGCAGAAGATGGCCGAAGCGGCACCGACCCCGCCACCGCCGACCAAGCCATTGCCGCCGAAGAAGGCCGTCAACCCGCACAAGCTGGCCAGCGCCGAAAAGCGCGTCGGCGAGCTGGAGGCGGCGCTGGCCGCGCTGGATCGTGAGCTTGCCAACCCGGGCAACTATGCCGACAGCGACAAGATGGCGGTGCTGGGGCGCGACCGCGAAACAACGGCGCAGCAGCTGGCCGCCGCCGAAGCGGCCTGGATGGAGCTGATCGACGGCGCGTAAGGCAGGACGAGATGATGCTGCTGCGTGTTGATCGTGCTGATCGATCGCGCTTGCCGTAGGTGGTTTTCAGCGGTGCACGGCTTTGATGGTCTGCATCATGCGTAGACGGAGCAGTGTCTGGACCGAGCATGTGCCGCTCATCGGGTGTGCCATGAGCTCGGGTGGGTAGGGCAGTCGCCGCAGAATGCGTTGCGCTTCGCGCCCGCACCCTCATGCGGCGCTACGCGCCACCGTCTCCCCCATGAAGGAGGACAATGTCCGGGCGGGAGAAGGGCGCAAGCCGCAGCTCTGGTGATGAAACGCCCCTCTCCCTGCTGCAGAGGGGTTGGGGTGCGGGTGCGGCGGAAGACAGCCATCCTGATGGAGGGGCCAGGTGAGCTGCGGCGTAGCCATCGCATAGGAGAGGCTGTGTCGAGTGCACGCAGGCAATCACCACTGGAACGCACCCAACGTCACCCCAGCCTTTGCTCCACCAGCAACCATGCAAGTAACCTCCTCCCCGCCTCACTCTCAGGCCGCGAACGTAGCCGCGTCAGCCAGTAGCGTCCCGCATCGATCGTGATCGGGAACGGGCAGACCAGGCGCCCGGCATCCAGGTCCTGGCGAAACATCGGCAATGGCAACAACGCCACGCCGGCGCCGGCTGCCGCGGCGCTGGCCAGCGTCAACGACGAATCGAACATGGCCCCACGCGCGGGCACGCTCGCCGCCCCCGCGGCACGAAACCACTGCGGCCACTCATCCAGCCGATACGAGCGCAGTAACGGCACCCGCGCCAGATCGGCCGGCGTGTGCAGGCCGCGCGCCATGCTGGGCGCGCACACCGGCGCAAACGGTGCCTCCATCAGCGCATGCGCGATCTGGCCCTGCCAGTCGCCATCGCCGAAACGGATCGCCAGATCCAGCCCTTCGCCGGCCAGATCGACCCGGTTGTTGTGGGTGGACAGGCGTAATTCGATATCCGGATGCGCGGCATGAAAGGTCGGCAATCGCGGCAGCAGCCAGCCGGTGGCGAAGGTGCCCACCACGCCCACGCTGAGCACCTCGCGATAGCGCCCATCGGCGAAGCGCTCCAGGGTGGCGGCGATGCGGTCGAAGGCCTCGCCCAGCACCGGCGCCAGCGCCGCGCCCTCGTCGGTCAGCGCCACCCCGCGTGGCAGGCGGTGGAACAGGCTGGTGCCCAGCTGTTGCTCCAGCGCCTTGATCTGGTGGCTGAGCGCGGCCTGGCTCACGCACAGCTCGTTTGCCGCACGGGTCAGATTTTGATGGCGGGCGGCGGCTTCGAACGCGCGCAGGGCATTGAGCGGGAGGCGGGGGCGGGGCATCGGGAGAGATTAGTTCAATTCATGTCTGGGATCGAAACATCGCGATGGTCGGCTGCGCCATGCGCATCGATACTGCGGGCTCCCTCAAGGAGGCAGACGCATGTTGAATCGGCGAGAGTTCTTGTACGCAACCGGCGCAGGCATGCTGTTTGCGGCGTCCAGACCCGCACTGGCGCTCAGTCCGGCGGTGAATATGGACGACATGCTGCGGGCACAGTGGGCGGACATCGAACGTGGCACCGGTGGTCGCCTGGGCATCAGCCTGCTCGGCAGCGCCCCCGGCTGGCGCCTCGGGCAGCGCGAGAACGAGCGCTTTCCGATGTGCAGTACCTTCAAATTTGTATTGGCTGCCGCGGTGCTGCGGCGGGTGGATCAGGGCAAGCTCACGCTGACGCAACCGGTCAAGATCCGTGCCGCGGACATGCTTGAGCATGCTCCGGTCACCAAGCGGCATGTCGGCGGCACGCTGAGTGTCGGCGAGCTGTGCCGGGCCACGATGATCCACAGCGACAACCCGGCCGCCAACCTGTTGTTCCCGCTGGTCGGCGACCCGGCCGGATTGACCGCCTTCCTGCGCAGCATCGGCGATACCAAGACCCGCAGCGACCGCTACGAGCCGGAGATGAACGGGTTCGCCCCCGGCGAGCTGCGTGACACCACCACGCCTGCTGCGATGGCGTCCACGCTGCGTACGCTGCTGCTTGGCGATGCGCTGCAGCCTGCCTCGCGCAAGCAGCTGACCGACTGGATGATCGACAACCGCACCGGCGACGACTGCCTGCGTGCGGGGCTCACGGCCGACTGGAAGATCGGCGACAAGACCGGTAGCAACGGCACCGATACCCGCAACGACATCGCCATCCTCTGGCCGCCGAAGGGCCAGCCGCCGCTGCTGCTGGCGACGTACTTGAACGGCGCCAAGGTAGACGCTGCTGCACGCGATGCGGCGCTGAAGGCAGTCGCGGTCGCGGTGCGGGAATGGTTTGAAAGGTGAGCCTGCCGAAGCGACACGTGGCGATAGCGGCGCATGTCGATTCGGCAGGCACAATTGCGGCGAGGGAGGTTGCGACGTTCCTCCACGCAGCAGCGGTAATGCGGAGCGATGGTTGCCGCTGGCCAGCGGCAACATTCAACCTGGCACGGCCACTCGGCCCAGCGCATCGATCGCGACAGGTCTTTCCTGCTGCAACCGCGCCGGTCCACCCATGGCGGGATCGCTGACGCTGTCGGCGCCGGTTTCGATGCGACCTGCCAGGCGCTGGGCCGCGCAGTCGTGGTGCACCCACAGGTCGTACCAGCCGCCGGTTGCTGCCGCTTTCCAACGGCGCTGCTTGGTCGCGCCGGGCGCAATGCTGAGGCGCTGGTGCGGCTGCGCGGCTGCATACGCGCCTGGTTGCAGCTTCACCTGCACGGCAGTGCTGCCGCCATTGCGTAGCGATAGCAACACGGATGTGGCGTCGTCCGGATCTTGGCTGATCTCGGCCATCAGCAACGGGGCACTCAGGTCGCCGCGATAATGGCGATGGAATCCGTTGGGGCCGATCAGCCACAGATCGTAGCGGCCATCGCAGGTGCTCCAGTCGGCTCCCAGGATGGCGCCGGTGCCCACCGTGTAGCGGCGCGGCACCGCCGCCAGGTCGTAACGGTCATAGATCTGCAGTACCACCGTTGCACCGCTGTTGCCCATGCGTAGCCGCACCTCGCCGCGCTCCTGTGCATGTGCCAGTTGCACGCTCGGGCGATACGGCAAGGGGCGCGAGCGGCGCACGCCGAACGCTTGCACAGGCGGCTGCAAAGTAGACGGCAGCGGCGGCAGCGTGTGCTCGCGCAGGGCCGCTGCACGCGCTGCAGCGTCGCCCACATCGGGCAGCGCCGCGGCGAACGTGCGTGCATCGGCGCTGCGGAAATCGAACGCGTTGGTCAGATCGCCACACACCGCACGCCGCCACGGCGTGATCTCCGCTGCGGGCACGCCGAAGCGGCGTTCCAGCAAACGCAGCACCGAGGTGTGGTCGTACACCTGCGAGTCCACCCAGCCACCACGGCTCCATGGCGAGATTACATACATCGGCACGCGCGGCCCCAGCCCGTACGGGCGCCCGCGTAGCTCGGGCAGATCCACCTTCTGCTCGCCTGGCGCCGGGTGACGGTGGTAGTCGTCGTCGGTGGCGATGCTGGATGCGCCGGCAAATCCACCGGCGGCGCGCGCATCCGGCGACGGCGGTGCGGGCGGCGGCATGTGGTCGAAAAAGCCGTCGTTCTCATCGAACATCAGCAGCAGGGCCGTGCGGCTCCATACCGCCGGATCGGCGGTGAGCGCATCCAGCACGCCTGCAGTGTAGGCCGCGCCCTGGGCGGGGCTGGACGGATCGGGGTGCTCGCTGCCGGCCGCATCGGCGATGACAAAGCTCACCGACGGCAGCCGGCCGCCCAACACGTCTGCGCGGAGCTGCTGCACTCCACGCGTGCTGATGCCACGCGCACGCAATTGCGCATCGTGGCCAGGGCTGTTGCGGTACGCCTGCCGAAACGCGTCGAAGCCGGCCAGAGGGTTGTCGGTGAAGTTGTCGGCCATGTCCTGATAGATCTGCCAGGACACACCGGCGTTCTGCAGTGCTTGGACATACGTGGCCCAGCGATACGGCTCGGCAAAGCCGCCCAGCTCAGGAAAGTTGTCGTGCGAATTGCCGATCACCGGACCGCCTGCGCGCGCCTGCGGATCGTTGCCGCCGGTCCACAGGAACACGCGGTTGGAATTGGTGCCGGTCTGGATCGAGGCGTGGTACGCATCGCAAATGGTGAAGGCATCGGCAAGCCCGTACTGGAAGGGAATATCCGCGCGCCGGTAATAGCCCAGCGCATGGTCGCGCTTGGCGGCGGCCCAATGTCCGAGCCGGCCATGGTCCCAGGCCTGTTGCGCAGCCGGCCAGCTGTGCGGTGTGCCCTTGACGCGCATGAAGCCGAACTGCGCGGCGGTGTCCAGTGCAAACGGCGTCAGCCATTGCTTGCCGTCCTCGCTGGGTTGCAACCACACCGTGCGCGAGGACGCACCCGGCAGCGGCGGGGCTGGAATCGGAAAGCGATCGCCGAACCCGCGCACGCCGGGCAGGGCACCGAAGTAGTGATCGAACGCGCGGTTTTCCTGCATCAGGATCACCACGTGCTGCAGGTCGTTGAGCGTGCCGCTGCGACGGTCGGGTGCGATGGCGGCGGCCCGCGCGATGCTGGGAGGCAGCAGCGCGGCGGCGGCGCCGGCAAGCCCGGTCTGCAGAACGCGGCGGCGGGGAAGATCGATCATCGTGTCACCTGGTGGGCTGAACCCTCACGAGTCCCTTCCACCGCCTGCGGGGGAAGGTGCCCGAAGGGCGGATGGGGCATGGTCGGCATAAGCAGCTAGTTGCAGGCGTAGGCGCGGGCTTTCTGGACCCCCGGTGTCTAAGCCCCGCCGGCCCCGCCCTCATCCGGCGCTACGCGCCACCTTCTCCCGCCAGCGGGAGAAGGGAAACGCTGCCTTCCACCGCCTGCGGGGGAAGGTGCCCGAAGGGCGGATGGGAGCGCAGTACCCGCACCTAAAAATCTCTGACTAGCGTAAGTCAGCAGCAGCGCCCGTGCACCACGCACCGGTCGATCCGCCGTTACAGATCCAGCGTCAGCGTCAAACCGACCGTGCGCGGCGCCGCGATGAACGCGCTGTCGCTGCCGTCCACGCCTTCCAGGAAGCGTTTGTCGGTGAGGTTGCTGACATTGAGTGCCAGCAGCAGGCCGGTGAGCTGCGACGATAGCTGCGACAGCTCCACCCCCAGGTTCGCATTGAAGGTCGTCACACCATCGAGCGCGGCGCGGTTGGACGCGTCCAGATAGCGCTTGCCCAGGTAGCGTCCGGACACGCCGAAGCGCCAGGCCTGGCCGCGCCAGTCCGCCGACATCACCAAGGTGTTGCGCGGCTGGCCGATCACCTGCGCACCGGGGGTGATCTCCAATGCGGTATCGCGCGCGGCATCGCCGCTGCCCAGATAATCGGCCTTGTTGTAGGTGTAGGCACCGTTGATGCGCCAACCGTTGTCCCAGCCGTAGCCCAGCGCTGCTTCCACGCCGCGTGCATGCACGCCGCCGAAGTTTTCGTACACGCCATCGGTTTCGCCCAGGTAGTCGATGCCGCTGACGAAGTTGGCCGGCACATACACGATGCGGTTGTCGAAACGGATGTCGTACAAGGTCACGCTGCCGGTCAACGGCCAGCGGCTGATGCGAAGGCCAAGTTCGACGTTGTCGGCGGTTTCCGGTTTGACCCGGCTTAGTGCGATCGGGTCGGTTTCGCCCAGCACCCCGGAGGGGATGGCGGCAAAATTCTGCGAGTAACCGGCATAGGCTTCCAGGCCCTGCAGCGGCGTGGTCCAGGTCAGGCCGGCCGACAGCAGCGGGTCCGAATGCGCATCCGATTCCACATGCTGCGCCTCGCCAATGCGGCGGTCGCGGGTCTGGTCCAGGAAGAACTGCTTCACGCCCACGCGCCAGGCAAACGCGCCGTAACGCATCACATCTTCCACGTAGTACATCTGTTCGTCGGTCTGGTAGTTGTCCTTGAACTGCACCCAGTACGGCTGATGATCGAAGCTGATATTGGTGCCGACATTGAGCAGGCGGTGCCAGTCGCGGGTGACGCTGCGCTCAAAGCGCTCCAGCCAGGCACCGGCGCGCACGGTGTTGTCGATGGCGCCGAGATCGGCACGCCATTCCACATCGGCCATCGCGCCGGCGCGGTGGTTGTCGTAGTGGCTGTGGCGGTACGACTGCACCGGTACCGAGCCGGCCGGGTAGCAGGCTGGATTGGATTCGGCCGGCACCGCATCGCTACCGGCGCAACCGGCCAGCATCGTCGCGGCCGCGCCGCCGGGGGTGAGGTAATACAGCTTGCCCAGGTCGCTGCCGGCATACACGGTGTTGCCGCCGCGCGCTTCGGATTCCGCTGCGCCGGCGCCGTCGTTGGTGACGTCCGCCAGATACGGCGGAATCCAGTCGCCACGGCCTTGCATGCGGTGCGCGTAGCCGGTCAATGTGGTCTTGAAGCCGTTGCCGCCATCGAAGGCGCCGCGCAGGTAGCCAAACGTGTTTTTGCGCAATGCACGCGAGCCGGAGCGGTAGTTCTGGTCCAGGTAGGGAATGCCGGTGAGCCTGCCTGTCAGCAGGTCGTGTTCGGGATCGCGCGCGAACTGCTCCGGCGTCACGCTGGTGTATTCGGATTCGTCGGCATCGTCGTAGGACGCGTAGCCGCTGAGCGTCCACTTGTCCAAGGCGCTGACGAATTTGCCGGCCAGGTGATCGCGGCTGGTGTGGCCGCTACCGTCGATCCAGTCGTCGTTGCGCGCCGACGAGCCGCTGATCCAGGCGCGCGTGTTGCCGCCGAGCAGGCCGGTGTCGTAGCGCGCGTAATACTTGCGCGCCTGGTTGTCGCCGATGCCGCCGATCACCCGCACACGCTGGGTGTCCAGCGGTTCGCCGGTGAGGTAATTCAAGGTGCCGCCCAACGCTTCGTTCGAGCGCGATGCGATGTCGGCGGTGCCCTGGCTCACTTCCACCGTTTCCAGATCCGGCATGTCGATGAAGCGATTGGCCTTGGAGCCGCCGCCATAGGCCGAGCCGCCATTGGGCACGCCGTCGATGGTAGTGCCGATCTGCTGGGTATCGCGATTGCTGACGAAGCCACGCATGCTGATCTGGGTGCCCCAATCCGACGAGCCGAAGGCATCGGCCTCGGTGACCACCACGCCGGGCAGTTCGTTGAGCGCATCGTTGACGCTGCCGAGCACGAACTGGCGGTCCAGCATTTCCTTGCTGACGGTGGTCTTGGAATACGTCATCGCCTGGCCGACCACCTGCACCTGGTCCAGCGTGGACACTTGCTCGCCAGTGCCAGTGCCAGTGCCATTGCCGTCTGCAAGCGGCGCGGATGGTGCGGCGTCGTCGGGAGCCTGTTGTGCGTATGCGGGAAAGGTCAGCGGAACCAGCAGCAAGGCAAGCGTGGCCGGATGGCGCACGCGCGGGCGGGACATCGAATCCATTGCAATCCAGCGGGCGGGGAAGGGAATGGCCGCAGCCTGCCGCGCTTGCGTTGCGTGATGATGACCGCGCAACCGATGCGGCTGCGATCACTCAATGGACGCAGCCCCTGGGTCGGCTACCAGGGCGACCGTCTGCCGCTCTCCGGGCGTCGACGCGGTATGGTGCTCTGGCATGAGATGCCAGAGGTGGCGCAGCCCCAGGTGCTGGAAGGGCTTCGCCCTCATGGCTTTTTGAGGGCGCAATCAACGAATCATAAGCCTATTCACAGCGTGGGTCAGCGCTGCGTACCTGGGTTTGAGCAAGTGCGATCACGGCCGGTTCCAGTGTCTTCAGGCCGGCCGCGCGTCCACCTTCGAGTGCCGCGGCAAGCGCTGTTCCCCGGTTGAACACCTGGTCAAGCGTAACCATCGCACCTACGCGGTTGGAGCTGGCGCAGTGGATCAAGACGTCGCCCTCGAGGCGGGCCTGATCGAGCATCCGCCCGAACGCACGTATCCGCGTGGGGTCAAGATCACTGGCGTCGGCGATCGGTAGCGATGCGTAACGCAGGCCAAGTCGATCAGCCTCCATCGCTTCGTCGTAGTCCACCGGCTCCTCGGGTGCGCGCAGGTTGATCACCGTTCGCACACCCTTGCGGGCGAGCTCCGCCAATTCAAACTGCGTCGGTTGGCCGCTGGCGTAATGGCCTTTGGCAAACAGTATGGGGGTCGTCATTGAATGGCCTCAGGCAGCACGTGGGCGGGCGTTGCGCTTAGAGCCAGCCAAACGCGCTGGCAGCACGCAACAGCATGTAGAGCGCAACAACAACGATCAGGCCGGCGAGTACGAGATTGAGCAGGCCATTGCGGTGGGCCAGGCGCGTGGCCAGACGCGCGCCCAACAGGCTGCCGACCGCCCCACCGCCGATGAAGATTCCAGCCAACGACCAGGCGACCAAGCCGGAGCTCGCGTAACTCACGGCGGTTGTCAGGCCAAACGCGCTGACCGCCACCAGTGAGGAGCCGACCGCAAACAGAATCGGCATGCCGGTCGACGCGATGAGGCCCGGAACGACCAGAAAGCCCCCGCCGATGCCAAAGAAGCCAGAGGGCAGGCCGGTGGCAGCACCGGACCCCAGCAGCTTGGGCGCATTGCTACCGTTGAACATCACAGAAGGGTCACCTCCGCGGCCGCGCGAGCGCACCATCATGCCGGCCACGGCCAGCATCAACAGGGCAAACAGGGCAAGCAACTTCTGCCCATCCATCGTCTTGCCCAGCGTTGCACCGAACCATGCGCCCACGACGCCGGCTGTCGCAAATGCCGCTGCACAGCGCCATTTGACGTTGTGCTTGCGAGCATGAGTGGTCAGGCCAATCAGCGCGTTGGCTGCTACAGCCAGTGCGCTGGTTCCGATCGCCACGTGCGGATCGTGCACGCCCACCAGATAGACCATGAGCGGTACCGCCAGGATCGAGCCGCCACCGCCGACCAGCCCAAGCGTGAACCCCACTGCGCCTCCCGCCAGCGCGGCCAGCACGATTTGCAGTGAGGTCACTGGCTGGATTCCTGGCCAACGCAATACGCGGCGCACAACGCATCGATGACGCTCACAGCCGGGCCCTCGGCAAGCGCGTAGTAGATGGTCTGCGACTCGCGGCGCGTGGTGACAAGGGCCATCTCGCGCAACACCGCAAGATGCTGCGAGAGCGCCGACATGCTCAGGCCCGTGATTGGCTGCAGGTCCCCCACCGAGGATTCACCCTCGACAAGCTGGCAGAGCACGAGCAGGCGCGCCGGGTGTGCCAACGCCTTGAGCAGCGCTGCCGCTTCATCGGCATAGCGCAACATCTGTTCGGGAGACGGGATCGCCCTCTTTTGCTTCGGTGAACGGCTCATGGCTGCTTACTTTGGAATTTGCTTGAAAATAGGTGTAGGAAGATCTAATTTAGATAACTCTAAATAAAAGAGCAAGAGAATCCGGATGAATCCGCAAGTTCAAAGCTTCCACGATTCAGCAACGTCCACCTTCACGCATTTGGTGTATGACCAGGACGGCGGACGGTGCGCCATTGTCGACCCGGTATTGGACTACGACCCAGCCCAGGCACGGACCCGGACCACATCGGCAGATCGCGTGCTTGCGTTCGTGGACCAGCACGCCCTGCGCCTGGACTGGATCCTGGAGACCCATGCGCACGCCGATCACCTGACCGCTGCGGCCTACCTCAAGCGCAGGACCGGAGCGCGCGTGGCCATCGGCCATGGCATTACCCGTGTACAGGAACGTTTCAAGACGTTGTTCGGGCTTGAGCCTGAGTTTGCGCCAGATGGTCGGCAATTCGACCGGTTGTTTGCCGATGGAGAGACGTTTGCGATCGGCCAACTGCAGGCGCGTGCAATCGCCACGCCGGGTCACACCGATGACAGCCTCACCTATCTCATCGGCGATTCGGCGTTCGTGGGTGACACGGTGTTTGCTCCCGAAACAGGAACTGCGCGGGCAGATTTCCCGGGTGGCGATGCGCGCAAGTTGTATCGCTCCATCCACACGCTATTCGATCTGCCGCGTGATACGCGCCTGTTCCTTTGCCACGACTATCCGTCTGCCGGACGCCAGGCGCACGCGCAGAGCTCGCTGAAAGAGCAGGCGCAGCGCAATGTGCATGTTGGCGGTGGAACAGACGAAGCTGCATTCGTGAAGATGAGGACCGAGCGCGATGCCACCCTGGCAGCGCCCAAGCTGATCCTTCCCGCCTTGCAGGTGAATATCCGTGCGGGCGAGTTGCCCCCGGCTGGCGCCAATGGCATCCGGTACTTGCGGCTTCCTTTGAACCAGTTGGGAGTCGACGCATCGTGACATGGCTCATCACCCTTTCCGGTGGCGTACTGATCGGCCTGTCCGCAACGCTTCTGCTCTGGCTGAATGGTCGCATCGCCGGCGTCAGCGGAATCCTGGCCGGCCTGCTGTTTCCAAAGGCAGGGGATGTGTGGTGGCGGGCGATGTTTCTGCTTGGCTTGATCGTCGCCGCGGGCCTCTACCTGCGGCTGGTTCCAGGTGCGCCGCTGCCACGTAGCGACCATGCTCGCCAGGGTCTGATTGCCGCCGGTCTGCTGGTAGGCCTGGGCACCCGTATGGGCAATGGCTGCACCAGCGGTCACGGCGTGTGCGGCCTCGGTCTTTTTTCGCTGCGCTCCGCGGCCGCAGTCCTTACGTTCATGATGACCGCGATGGCGACGGTGTTCGTCGTCAGACACCTCTGGAATTGACGATGAAGAAGCGTTCGTTTGCGGCCTTGCTGTCCGGTGTGCTGTTCGGGCTGGGGCTGGCGATGTCCGGCATGACCGATGCGCGCCGCGTCCTCGGTTTCCTCGACGTGTTCGGCCAGTTCGACCCATCCTTGGGCCTGGTCCTCGGCAGTGCCGTTGCTACCACCGCCATCGCGTTCCGCTTCGTGCTACGCCGCAACAGGCCCGTGTTTGCCGAGAGGTTTCAACTGGCCGGCGCGCGAGCGGTAGACCGCCGGTTGCTGGCCGGGGCAGCACTGTTCGGAATTGGTTGGGGTCTTGCCGGCTATTGCCCGGGGCCTGCGCTTGCCGGGCTGGGAACAGGCTCTGTGGAGGCCTTGTGGTTCGTGCCCGCGATGCTTGCTGGAATGTTGATGCACCGCGCCCTTGACCGCGCGTGACACTTGTACGGCCCAGCCTTCGGTGCGACGTGTGGCTGTGTCGCCGCGGCGGCATCGCAACGGCGCCGGGATGCCTTGCCAGGTGTAAGCACAGTACAGGGCGCATTTGCTGCTTGCGCGATACGTCCGAGCAGGCAGACGCTCGGTCGGTATCCAGGCTGCCGGGCATTTCCGACGGCGGGACGATGCTGGAGCAGCCATGGCGGTTGCCGCTTGTCCGATCCACGCACACCACCACCGCCAGGGAGGGCTTGCCGCTCGCCGTCGCGGGCCTGTCCGTGGCGCGGCGGGCAATCAAAGCGCCCTGGAGGTCGTTGCGGCGTGTGCCGCGACGATGGATGCGCAAGGATCCGCCGCCATGCAGCGGGGCGTACGAAACGCGCTGTCGTCAGCTGCGCGTGCTGCGCGGTGCCACTTCGGCCTGTTGCGTTTCCGGCATCAATTCCAGCGCCGACGGCGTGGTGCGCAGCATCGGGCGGAACGCAATGGGGTGGGTGCGACGGCGTGCAAACCGCAGCAGCCGCGACAGCGTGAAGCCGGCCAGCGCCAGCAGCATCACCGCAAAGTAGACCGGCAAGGCGGCCGGGCCGAACTTCTGCATCGCTCCGCCGGCCAGCGCCGGGCCGATGGCCGCGCCCACCCCATGCACCAGCAGCAGGCTGCTGCAGCCGGACAACAGGTCCTCGCGCGGCAGATAGTCCAGCATGTGCGCAACCGCAAACGGGTACAGCGAAAACGCCAGCCCGCCATAGACGAAAAACAGCACGAACAACACGGTGGTCTGCGTCTGCACCATCGGCATGGCGGCAGCGATGGCGATACCGGCGGCCAGTACGCTCACCGTGACCAGGCCGATGCGGCGGTCATGCCCGTCGCTGATGCGCCCGATCGGCCATTGCAGCACCGCACCGCCCACGATGGCAGCGAGCATGAACATCGCCACGCCGTCGGCATCCAGCCCGATGCGGTTGGCGTACACCGGCAGCAGGCCCCAGAACGCGCCCATTGCCAGGCCGGACAGGCCGGCGCCAATCGTTGCCACCGGCGCCAAGGCGTATAGTGTTTTCAGTCGCAGGCGCGAGACCTGCGGTACCTCGGGCGGGATCAGCCGCGTGGTCATCACCGGCATCACCGCCGCACAGAACAGGATCGCCGTCAGCGTGAACATTGCCGGTGCGCCTGCATCGCCGATGGTCAGCAGGATCTGCCCCAGCGCCAGCGCCGACAGATTGATCGCCATGTATACCGAGAACACCCGGCTGCGCCGACGCGCATCCGGCTCGGCGTTGAGCCAGCTTTCGATCACCGTGTACAGGCCTACCAGCGCGGCGCCGGTGACCAGGCGCAACACGCCCCAGCCCCAGGGATCGAGCCAGATCGGATGCAGCAGCACCGCAATCGCCGCAAGCGATGCGTAGAACGCGAATGCACGGATATGTCCGATGCGGCGGATCAACGGCGGCGCGAAGAACGTGCCGAGGAAGAAACCGGCGAAGTAGCCGGACATGATCAGGCCCAGCGCACGCGCATCGAAGCCGGCCTGGCCACCGCGCACGGCGAGCAAGGTGCCAAGCAGCCCACTGCCGGTCAGCAGCAGGGCAACGCCGAGCAATAAGGCAGTCAGCCGCAGCATGGATGCGGCCCTCGTGGGGGGAAAGGCGCGTCGATCACATGTTCGAGTGTAGCAGCCCGGGCAGTGCGGCTCAGTCCGGATCTCGCCGCGCGCAGCCTGCAGCAGCGGTCGCACGCACGGGCGCATGTCCACGAACTGCAGCGCATGTGGGTGCGGATGGGCGACCCGCGCACGCAGTGCCTCGGTTGCCACGGAGCAGTCGGACCGGGTGATCGCGTGGCGGCTGTCGTATTTGCCGGCGTGCCTGTCTCAACCGGCTGGCCACTGCGGCATCCCACTGCGTCGCCGGCGTCTCCGCGCATCACGCAGTGCGACGTGCCAACGCATCACGCCCCATCTTCGCGCGCACCGGTTGGTCATTGCGCCGACGCACCCGCATCCGTCTAGAATCTGCGCCCCTGCATCGTCTTCCTCATCTTCTGCCATGCCCATCTACGCGTTCCAGTGCACCACCTGTGGCCATTCGTTCGACCGCCTGCAGAAGATGGCAGACCCCGACCCGCAGAGCTGCCCGGCCTGCGCCGCGGCCACGATCAAGCGCCAGGTCACCGCGCCGTCGTTCCGCTTGTCCGGCAGCGGCTGGTACGAGACCGATTTCAAGTCGGCTGGCGAAAAGAAGAAGAACCTCACCGACAGCAGCGCAGGCGGCGAGGCCAAGCCGGCCGCGGCCGGCGACAGCAAGCCAGCGGCTGCGCCGGCCGCAGCGGCGGCGAAGCCGGCATCCGGCGCGGCGTGACGGCGACCCTGCCAGGCGGCGGCACCTGCACGACTTGCGCGACGAAAACGACACAGGCCGGTCCACGCCGGACCGACCTGTGGATTCCCGCCTGCAACGGCCCGCGTTCAACCCTCAGCGGGCGTCGAACCGCGCGCGGCAACCGTCGTTGACCCAGACGGTCGAGCGGCGCGGGTCGTAGCCCCAGGTGCGGCCTTCCTCGCAGCGCGTGTCCGACAGCTGGCGGGTCAGCACAGGGCGGCCGGCGCCCACGTCCCAGTCGCAGGTGCGCAGGCGGCGGTCGTCGCTGCTGCAGGTCACCGAGTAATCGCCGCGAGGGCGACCGCCGCGGTCGTCCCGATCCCAGCCGCCGCCACGGGCCTGCGCAAAGTCGGCCCGGCAGCCGTCGTCCACCCAGATGCGGCCTTGTTCCTGATGCCAGTTGCGTCCCTCCACGCAGGGGGTGCCGGAGAGCTGGCGCACGATCATGGCGCGCCGCCAACCGGTATTGCAGACCGCCTGGCGCTGGTCGCGGCTCTCGCAGCGCACCGTGCCGGCCGCGGCGTTGCCGGGGCGATCGTCGCCGCCGTTCCAGCCACCACCGACCCAGCCTCCGCGGGCCTCGGCAAAGCGGCCGCGACAGCCGTTGTCCACCCAGATCCGGCCGCGGTCGCTGCCCCAGTTGCGCCCTTCGATGCAGCGCGTGCCTGAGATGTTCTCTACCAGCGCGGCGCGCCCACGGAACGGGGTATCGCATTCGCGGCGGCGGTTGTCGTTGCTGGAACAGGTGACCGTCTGGCCGTTCCAGCCACGGTCCTGCGCGGCGGCGGGACGGATGGCCAGCGCGCCACCGAAGGCGAGGAGGCTGAAGCCGGAGATCAGCAGGGCGGTGCGCAGCATCGTGGCGTCCTTGGTGCGGGAGGGGCGTGGCGCCTATTCAGCCGGGCGCCGACTTAAGCGCCGGTGACCGCCGCCGCATTTGCTCCTGCCGGCCGCCGGCCCCAGAATATCCGGCTTTCCGGCGCCGTCCTGCGTCGGGTTTTCAGCGGAGCTTTCGATGCGTACCCACTTCTGCGGCCTGGTCGACGAGACCATGATCGGCCAAACCGTCACTCTCGCCGGCTGGACCGACGTGGCCCGCAATCTGGGCGGGGTGTGCTTCATCGACCTCCGCGACCACGAAGGCATCGTGCAGGTGACGGTGGAGCCGGTGGCCGGCGACGACGCCAGCGCAGAGCTGTTCAAGGTGGCTGCCAGCCTCGGCTACGAGGACGTGCTGCAGGTCGAAGGCGTGGTGCGTGCGCGCCATGCGGTCAACGACAAGCTGCGCACCGGCAAGGTAGAAGTGATCGCCACGCGCATCAGCATCCTCAACAAGGCCGCGCCGCTGCCGTTCCACGCGCACGAGAACCCCGGCGAGGACACCCGCCTGAAATACCGCTATCTGGACCTGCGCCGTCCGGAAATGCAGCGCATGCAGCGCACCCGCATCAAGCTGGTGCAGGCGCTGCGCCGGCACCTTGATGCGCGCGATTTCCAGGACATCGAAACCCCGATCCTGACCAAGGCTACTCCGGAGGGCGCGCGCGACTTCCTGGTGCCGGCGCGCATGCATCCGGGTGAGTTCTACGCCTTGCCGCAGAGCCCGCAGCTGTTCAAACAGATCCTGATGGTGGCCGGCTTCGACCGCTACTACCAGATCGCACGCTGCTTCCGCGACGAAGCGCTGCGCGCCGATCGCCAGCTGGAATTCACCCAGCTCGACATGGAGTTCGCCTTCGTGCGCGAACGCGACGTGCAGGATTTCGTCGAGGACATGATCCGCGCCATCTTCAAGGAAGTG